>NZ_JAVKPY010000019.1:0-20428 GCF_040981035.1 Kocuria sp. CPCC 205297
GACCGATGAGTGGGCCGAGGGCCGCCGCTACCTCGGACTCGAGGTCCTCACCCGTTGCCGGCTCACCCCCGTGGCCCGCACCGGAAGCGAGGTGATCCCCGACCGCCTGACCGCCCTCACTGCCTGACCCCTACGAAAGATCGCTACACCACTTCTCGGGGCTTGACCCGCCACGACAGGGAAATCTCCTGCGATCAGGGCAATCGCTGCGCCATGCGCGCGTCGCGAAACCCCGCCAACGCCGCGGCGTGTTGCGGAACATGACCTCCATCCACGATCGGCCCACCAGCGTGGAAGAGCGCCGCGAAGCGGGGCACTGGGAAGGCGACCTCGTCATGGGCCGGCGCCCGTCCGCCGTGGCCACGCTCGTCGAACGCTCCACTCGCATGGTGCGCGTCGTTGCCCTGCCAAACGGGTATAAGGCTGACACGGTCAGAGACGCGCTCATCAACAACCTCGCCGACGTGCCGCCGAACCTACGCCGGTCGTTGACGTGGGATCGCGGCCGAGAAATGGCCTGCCACGATCAGATCGCACACGCCCTGGGCATGCAGGTGTTCTTCTGCGACGCCCGCTCACCGTGGCAGCGCGGCACGAACGAGAACACGAACCGCCTGCTGCGTCAGTACCTCGCGAAGAACGCCGACCTACGCTCCTTCACCCAGGCCGACCTCAACACCATCGCCGCGCGAATCGACGCCCGCGCCCAGCAGATCATCCACGACAACGCCGGGGAACCGTGGCTCCAGCAAGCCCAGCAGGAACACCCCGGCGCGCTACGCGAGATCCTGCAATGGAGGGCGATCTCCCAGCAGACCGAAGCACCCACCGCCCTGGGACTGCCACCAGACCCCAACGAACACCGCCTCACCGACCTGTGGAAGCGACTCCAGGCCATCCTGACCCATGAGGGACAGCGCCAGACCCAGGAGATGCCCCGCCCTGAGCCCGCTCTCAACCTCTTGCTAGACCTGGATATCACCTTCGATACCCCACCCCCGCCTGCCGATTGGGACGATGACATGCCAGACCCAACCCCAGAAAAACCGCATCATCCCGGGACCAGCGCCGGACCTGATAAGTAGGCGCCGCTACTCGCATACTCCAGCCTGGAGGGGTGCAGAACCATCAGGGTGAAGCGCCCTGGGTTTGTTGGAGACTCCTGACCTTGGAAACGAGGATGGGGTTATGCCGAAGGAACTGGCGAACGGGAAGCCGACGACGCGTCGCTACTCGGTCGAGGAGAAGGCCGCTGCGGTGCGGATGGTGAGGACGCTGCGCGCGGAGCTCGGTGTCACGCAGGGAGCCGTGCAGCGCGTGGCGACGCAGCTCGGTTACGGGGTCGAGTCGGTGCGGATGTGGGTCAAGCAAGCCGACATCGACGACGGCGTCACCCCGGGCGTGAGTAGCGCTGAGGCGCAGCGGGCGCGTGAGCTCGAACAAGAGAACCGGGAGTTGCAGCGGGCGAACGAGGTGCTCACGTGGGCCGCCTCTTTCTTCGGGGCGGAGCTCGACCGCCACTACCGGAAATAGTCGCGTTCATCGACACGAACAAGGACGACGTCATGGACGCTCCGCCGGTTCGGAGTCGAGCTCATCTGCAGACTGCTGCAGGTGGCCCCGAGCAGCTACTACGCCGCCAAGACCCGTGCGCCCTCGGCACGTGCCGTGCGGGACAAGGAATTGATCCCACTGCTGGTCGAGCTCTGGGAGAGCAACTAACGGGTCTATGGGGTCCGTAAGCTCTGGAAAGCCGCCCGACGCGCCGGGATCATGATCGGCCCAGATCAGACCGCCAGGCTGATGCGCGCCGCCGGGATCGAGGGCGCCAGTCGGTCGAAGCGAGTGAAGACGACGCGGCCGGATCCGGCGTCGGCGCGGCACCCGGGCCTCGTGAAGCGGGAGTTCACCGCGACGGTACCGAACCGGATGTGGGTGACCGATCTGACGTTCGTGCCGACGTGGGCAGGTGTCGCGTATGTGTGCTTCATCGTTGACGCGTTCTCCCGCATGATCGTGGGGTGGCGGGTCGCGTCGCACATGCGCACCGAGATGGTTCTCGACGCGATCGAGATGGCCCGCTGGTCCAGAGGCCACCCTCACGCCGACCTGCGGTGTCACAACGACACCGGTTGAACCCGGTCAATTTCGAAGCCGCCGATACGTCCACCGACTACGGCACCACCAACTCGTCGGGTCCATGGGCCGCGTCGGCGCCTGCGGCGACAACGCGGCGATGGAGTCCTTCTTCGCGCTCCTGCAGAAGAACGTCCTCAACAGCCGCCGCTGGGACACCCGCGACGAGTTGCGAATCGCGATCGTCACCTGGATCGAGCGGACCTACCACCGCCGACGACGACAACACCGCCTCGGCCGATTGACGCCGATCGAGTGCGAGACCACCATGACCACACCAGCCGACCAGGCTGTGTGACTACCCTCTGTCACCTATCCGTGCAGCAGCCCCCCACCAGTACAACGAGCACCGTCCTCACACGGCCTGCAGGAACCAGCCGCCGTTCTCACGTTTGATCAACGTCCCCGGTCAGGACACCTGGATCTCCGCTCCGGCGCAAGCCGGTGGCGCACCGCCCCGTGGGCTCCCGGACCCACGGGGCGGTGTCGTCTCACGGCAGCAGCAGGAGCTTCCCCTGCGTGCCGCGGGATTCGAGGTCGCGGTGCGCGGCGGCGGCGTCGCCGAGCGGGTACGTGGCGCCCACCCGGACCTCGAGGCCCCCGGAGGTCACGGCGTCCATGAGCTCGCCCCAGCGCCACGTGCGCTCGTCCCGGTCCCGCGTGTAGTAAGCCAGGGACGGGCGGGTCACGTAGAGCGCCCCGGAGCTGTTGAGCCGCTGCAGGTCCAGCGGGGGCACCTGGCCGGAGGAGCCCCCGAAGAGCACGGTGGTCCCGCGCACGCGGGTGGCCGCGAGGGATTCGTCGAAGGTCGTGCGGCCCACAGAGTCATAGACCACGTCCGCGCCCAGGCCGTCCGTGAGCTCGCGCACGCGCTCGGCGAAGCCCTCGTAGCCGAGCACGTGGTCCGCGCCGAGGCGCTTGGCCGTCGCGGCCTTATCCGGGGTGGAGGTCAGCGCGATCACGGTGGCGCCGATGCGCTTGAGCAGCTGGATGGCCAGCCCGCCCACACCGCCGGAGGCTGCCGTGACCACCGCGGTCTGCCCGGGCTGCACGGGGAACGTGGACCGCACCAGGTAGTGCGCCGTGAGTCCCTGCAGGGGCAGCGCACCGGCGGTCTGAGGGTCCATGCCGTCCGGCACGGGTAGCGCCTTGTCCTCCTCCACCGTGAAGAACTGCGCGTACGTGCGGGTGGCCTCGGAGGTTGCCACGCGCTGACCGGACCGCACGGTGGTGACCTCTGAGCCCACAGCCACGACCTCGCCGGTGCCCTCTGAGCCTGCCGTGAACGGGAAGTCCACGGGGTACACGCCGGAGCGCTGGTAGGTCTCGATGAAGTTCACACCGGTGGCCTCGGTCCGTACGAGGACCTCCCGGGGGCCGGGCTCGGGGACGGGCACCTCGGCCGGGCGCAGCACCTCCGGGCCACCGGGCTCGTGCGCGACGATCGCCTGCATCGTGGTCTCGCTCATTGTCAGTTCCTCCTCGCAGCGGGATGCCGTGCTCGCAGAGGGGCACGACGGCGTCCCCGTCAGTCTCGCGCTGCGGCACCTCCCGGCACAAGGCAATGCACGTCGGGGCGGGCGGTCACCCGCGCGGAGATTTGGAACGCGTTATGCATAAATATTGAGTGGAGTGCATAGGAATACGGTATGGTGGAGCCCATGACCTACACCGCTGCTGTCTCAGGCGCCACCGGCTACGCGGGGGGAGAGGTGCTCCGTCTGCTGTGCGGGCACCCGGACATCGAGATCGCCACCGTGGCGGCCCACTCCTCCGCCGGGCAGAGGCTCGGGGTGCTCCAGCCGCACCTGCACGCGCTCGCGGACAGGGACGTCGTCGAGTCCACCGCGCAGAACCTCACGGGCCACGACGTCGTGTTCCTGGCCCTGCCCCACGGTCAGTCCGCGGCGCTGGCCGAGCAGCTGCCCGCAGGCACGGTCGTGATCGACGCCGGGGCGGACCACCGGCTCGAGTCCGCCGAAGCGTGGGGAGCGTTCTACGGATCAGACCACGCCGGCACGTGGCCCTACGGGCTGCCCGAGCTGCTCGTGGACCCGAACGGCCGCAAGCAGCGAGAGAACCTGCCCGGCGCCACCCGGATCGCCGTCCCTGGCTGCTACCCCACGGGATCGCTGCTCGCGCTGGCACCCGCGCTGGCGGCGGGACTGGTGTCTCCCCAGGACATCGTGATCGTGTCCGCGTCCGGGACCTCGGGTGCGGGCAAGGCCCTGAAACCTCACCTGCTCGGTGCCGAGACGATGGGGGGGATGTCCCCGTACGGCGTCGGCGGCGGGCATCGGCACACCCCGGAGATCGAACAGGGGCTGGGATGGGCGGCAGGCGAGGGCGTGCGGATCTCGTTCACCCCCACCCTGGCCCCCATGCCCCGCGGCATCCTCACCACGGCCACCGCCGTGCTGCGCCCGGGCACGACCGAGGAAGCTGTGCGCGAGGCCTACCGAGCCGCGTACGACGGCGAGCCGTTCGTCCACCTGTTGCCCGAGGGGCAGTGGCCCACCACCAAGTCGGTGCAGGCCTCGAACCACGTGGCGCTGCAGCTGGCCGTGGACCCGCACGCCGGGCGGCTCGTGGTGAGCGCGGCCATCGACAACCTGACCAAGGGAACGGCGGGAGCCGCCGTGCAGTCCCTCAACCTGGCCCTCGGCCTCCCCGAGACCTCGGGCCTCGCCGCGCAGGGCGTGGCACCGTGAATCCCGGGTCCCCGCTCGACCGCCCGTCCGAACCAGGAGCTGCGATGTCCTCGCACAACCCCATTCCCGACGTCCCCGTGAGCACCGACTCCGGCGTGTGCGCCGCGGCCGGTTTCAGCGCCGCTGGCGTGGTGGCCGGCTTCAAGAAGTCGGGTGGCCGTGACCTCGCCTTGGTGGTCAACACCGGGCCCGACGACGCCGCGGCCGCCCAATTCACCAGCAATCGCGTGGCCGCCGCCCCCGTCCACTGGTCCCGCGAGGTGATCCGGCAGGGCCGTGCCCGTGCGGTGGTGCTCAACTCGGGCGGGGCGAACGCGTGCACCGGCCCGCAGGGCTTCCAGAACACCCACGAGACCGCCGAGCTGGTGGGTGAGCAGCTGGGCATCGGCGCAGGGGACGTTCTGGTGTGCTCCACCGGGCTGATCGGGGAACAGCTGCCGATGGACGTCGTGCGCGGCGGGGTCCCGGCCGTCGTGGCCGCGCTCGCACCCGGGCAGCGTGCCGCGGCGGAGGCCGCGGAGGCCATCATGACCACGGACACCGTCCCCAAGCAGGCCTGCGTGAGCGATGCAGGGTGGAGCGTGGGCGGCATGGCCAAGGGCGCGGGCATGCTCGCACCGGGGCTTGCCACCATGCTCGTGGTGCTCACCACGGACGCCGTCCTGAGCGCGGAGGAGCTCTCGCTCGCTCTGAAGGAGGCGTGCCGTGTCACCTTCAACCGCGCGGACTCGGACGGGTGCATGTCCACCAACGACACCGTGGTCCTGATGTCCTCCGGCGCCTCGGCGCAGCGCCCGGACCAGGGGGAGTTCACGCACGCACTGACCGCGGTGTGCCACAGCCTCGCGCAGCAGCTGATCACGGACGCGGAGGGTGCCTCCCACGACATCGCGATCACCACGGTGGGCGCGGCCACGGAGACCGAGGCGGAGGACGTCTCCCGCACGGTGGCCCGCTCCAACCTGTTCAAGACAGCGGTGTTCGGTAACGACCCCAACTGGGGGCGTGTGCTCTCGGCGGTGGGCACCACGGACGCCCGGTTCGACCCCGACCGGATCGACGTCACCATCAACGGCGTGACGGTGTGCCGCAACGGCGCGATCGGTGATCCGCGCGAGGGCGTGGACCTCGCGGCGTCGCGCGCTGTGGATGTCCTCATTGACCTCAAGGCCGGGGACGCGAGCGCGACCGTGTGGACCAACGACCTCACCCATAACTACGTCGAGGAGAACAGCGCCTACTCCAGCTAGCGCGCCCACCATGTCACGACTCAGCGATAACACCAGGTACGAGACGGCCCGCTCGAAGGCGGAGACCCTCATGGAGGCCCTGCCGTGGATCCAGCGCTACGCGGGATCCACCATGGTCTTCAAGTACGGCGGCAACGCCATGATCAACGACGGCCTGCGGCGCGCCTTCGCGGAGGACATGGTTTTCCTGCGCCACGTGGGCATCCGCCCGGTCGTGGTCCACGGCGGCGGCCCGCAGATCAGCGCGATGCTCGAGTCCCTGAACATCCCGTCCGAGTTCAAGGACGGTCTGCGCGTGACCACGCCCGAGGCCATGTCTGTCATCCGCATGGTCCTCACCGGGCAGGTGGGGCGGGAACTCGTGGGCCTGATCAACGCCCACGGCCCGTACGCGGTGGGCATGTCCGGCGAGGACGCGGGGCTGCTGCAGGCGTGCCGCGTGCGCATCGGGTCCGACGGCGCGCCCCTGGACCTCGGTCTCGTGGGTACCGTCACGCGCGTCAACACGGTCGCGGTCGAGCAGCTGCTGGACATCGGTAAGATCCCGGTCATCGCCTCGATCGCCCCGGAGCTCGCGGATTCGGACGACGACGCCGCGGGGCGGGGTGCGCTCACGGGGCAAGTCCTCAACGTCAATGCGGACACGGCGGCCGCCGAGGTGGCCGTGGCCCTGGGCGCGGAGAAGTTCGTGGCCCTCACGGACGTTGAGGGGCTCTACGCGGACTGGCCGGATCGCTCGTCGCTGATCTCGTCCCTATCCGCGGCGGAACTGCGTGAGATGCTGCCGGAGCTCGAATCGGGGATGATCCCCAAGATGCGGGCGGCTCTGCGAGCGGTGGACGGCGGTGTGCCGCGCGCGAGCATCGTGGACGGGCGCACGGAGCACTCGTCCCTGTTGGAGATCTTCACGGACACGGGTATCGGCACAGAGGTCACACCGGACGGAGTTGAGCACTCATGAGCAACCAGGACGAACTGCTGGGGGAGTACAAGGAACACCTTCTGGGAGTGTTCGGGGATCCATCACTCGTGCTCGTGTCGGGCGAGGGCGTGCACGTCACCGATGCCAACGGCAAGCGGTACCTCGACCTGCTCGCGGGGATCGCGGTGAACGCCCTGGGCTACGCGCACCCCGCGTGGGTACGGGCGGTCTCGGAGCAAGCGGGAACCCTTGCGCACATCTCCAACCTGTTCACGTCCCCGGGCAGTATCCACCTGGCCGAGAAACTGCTCAAGGTCACGGGGGCGCCCGAGGGCTCCCACGTGTTCTTTGCGAACTCGGGCTCGGAGGCGAACGAGGCCGCGTTCAAGCTCGCGCGCCGCCATGGCCGCGCGCACCCGGACGCGCAGGGTCGGCCCCGGACGCGTGTGCTCGCACTCGAGAACTCGTTCCACGGCCGGACCATGGGATCCCTGTCACTTACGGCCAAGGCGGCCTACCGCGAACCGTTCGAACCGCTGCCCGCCGGGGTCACCCACATCCCGGCCACGGCGGAGGCCCTCGAGCGCGAACTCGACGACACCGTGAGTGCGGTGATCGTGGAACCCGTCCAGGGCGAGGCCGGCGTGCACGGGCTACCCGAGGGGTTCCTGGCACTGGCCCGCAGGCTCACGCGGGAGCGCGGTGCACTGCTGATCGTGGACGAGGTGCAGTCCGGGATGGGCCGCACCGGCGCGTGGCTCGCCGCCACCGCCCAGCTGCCCCGGGGTGAGTTCCCGGATGCTGTGACGTTCGCCAAGGGGCTCGGTGGCGGGTTTCCCGTGGGGGCCATGCTCACGGCGGGACCGGAGGTCTCGGCCCTACTGGGAGCGGGTCAGCACGGCACCACGTTCGGGGGCAACCCCCTAGCGATGGCCGCGGGACTCGCGACTGTCACGACCCTCGAGAACGAGAACCTGCTCGACAACGCCCGGGACGTGGGAGCCCACCTCGCGCAGCGGCTGCGGGAGGTCCCCGGGGTGGGGGAGGTCCGCCAGTACGGTCTGTTGGTCGGCGTGGACCTCGTCGCGGAGAACACCGAGGACGCGGAGAACGCCGGGACTACCGGGGGCCCCATGGCCCAGCGCGTCGTCGCCGCCGCGCGCGAGGCGGGATTCATCCTCAACGCCACCGGACCCACCACGCTGCGTCTGGCGCCGCCTCTCATCATCACCGCGGAGCAGGCAGACACGTTCGTCGAGGCCCTGCCGCATGTGCTCGAGACCGTCCGCGCCCGCTGAGCCCCGGACAGCACCACACCCGAAGGAGAATCCCCCGTGCCCCGTCACTTCCTGGTCGACACCGATCTCACCCCCGAGGAACAGTCCGGGGTCCTGGACCTTGCCGCCGCGCTCAAGGCGGACCGGTTCTCCCGCCGCCCGCTCGCGGGTCCGCAGACCGTGGGGATCATCTTCGACAAGACCTCCACCCGCACCCGCGTCTCGTTCGCGGCCGGGGTGAGCGACCTGGGCGGCAACCCGCTGATCATCAACCCGGGGGAGTCCCAGCTGGGCCACAAGGAAACCGTCGCGGACAGCGCCCGCGTGCTCTCCCGGATGCTCGCGGCGATCGTGTGGCGCACGTACGCGCAGTCCGGGCTCGAGGAGATGGCCGAGTTCAGCGACGTCCCAGTGATCAATGCCCTGTCCGACGACTACCACCCGTGCCAGATCCTCGCGGACCTGCTGACGCTGCGCGAGGAGTTCGGGGACGTGGCCGGGCGCACCCTGGTCTACCTGGGGGACGCCGCCAACAACATGGCGAACTCCTACCTGCTCGGCTGCGCCACGGCCGGCATGCACGTGCGCGTGGCCGGACCGGAAGGCTACCTGCCGCGCGAGGACGTCGTCGCCGCGGCCCGCGAACGCGCCGAGCTCACCGGCGGCTCGGTGCTCGTGACCACGGACGCGAGAGAGGCGCTGAAGGACGCGGACGCCGTCGTCACCGACACGTGGGTGTCCATGGGCCAGGAGAGCGAGAAAACCGAGCGCGCGCAGATCTTCACGCCGTACTCCGTGACCTCCGAGGCCATGGCGCTCGCGGCCGACGACGCCGTGTTCCTGCACTGCCTGCCCGCCTACCGCGGCTTCGAGGTCGCCGCGGACGTGATCGACGGCCCCGCGTCCCGGGTGTGGGACGAGGCCGAGAACCGGGTGCACGCGCAGAAGGCCCTGCTCACGTTCCTGCTGGATTCCTCGGGACTGGCCGCGGACCTGCCCGCCGCCCTGCGCCGGGAGGAGGCACGGTGAGCATCCCCACGACCAAGACGGCGCGCCAGGCCCGGATCCTCGAACTTGTGACCGGAGGAGACGTCCACTCGCAGGCCGAACTGGCCCAACTGCTCGCGGCGGACGGCATCCAGGTGACCCAGGCGACCCTGTCCCGGGACCTCGTGGAACTCGAGGCGGTGCGCGTGCGCTCCGCGAGCGGGGGCATGGTCTACGCGGTTCCACAGGCGGGGGTGGATCGGTCCCCGACCAGCGGCGTCACCCGCGAGAGCACCGACGCCAAGCTCGCCGCACTGTGCCGCGAGCTGCTCGTGACGGCCGAGGGCAGCGCCAACCTCGTGATCCTGCGCACCCCGCCCGGGGCCGCGCAGTACTTCGCCTCGGCGATCGACCACTCGCTGCTCCCCGAGGTGCTCGGCACCATTGCCGGGGACGACACCATCATGGTGGTCGGCCGGGATCCCCAGGGCGGGGAGCAGCTCGCGCGGAAGTTCCTGGATCTCGCCCGCTGAGCGCGCCCACCAGGCGCGCGGACGACGCCGCCCGCGCGCCGTCCGCGCCCGTGCCACCTCCCGGCGGTGGCCCCCCAGCCCCTGGAAGAGCAGGTGCCGTCCGCCCGGTTCAGGCCTCGCACGTCTCGTAGCTCTCCAGCAGCGGCAGCAGGTGCTCCTGGCCGAAGACGCGGGCCACGTCCTGTGCGTGCTGGTGGCCCGTGGCCTGGCCCGCACCCGCCTCGAGCAGCGCGCGGGCAATGGGCTCGTTGCCGCGGAACACCGCACAGACCAGGGCGGTGAAGCCCATGTCGCTCACGCGCTCGGTGTCCGCGCCGCGGGCAAGCAGCATGGCCACCGTCTCCTCGCGCTCCAGGTACGCCGCCAGGTTCAGCAGGGTGTCCCCCTTGCTGTTCGTGAGGTTGACCGGCACCCCGGCGTCGAGCGCAGAGCTCAGCAGCTGGGTGTCGCCGTTGCGGGCGGCGTCGAACAGGGATGAGACGTAGGCCAGCTCCGCCTCGGTGAATTGGGGGCTCTGCGCGTTTCTGTGCTGGTCGGTCACGGGGGATCCTCCTGTGCGGGGCCACGGCCCGTGGCCCGGGAACGAATTGACGGGATTGCGGAGAGCGGCGGCCGGGGCTCGTCGCGTGCGGCGCTGTCCAGTGTCGCACGCGGAATCCGGGCGGGGTCGACGTTTGACTCGAATATCCGATACGGGCAGTATCACGTGTTAGAACTCACACTGTCTTCTGGAGGACCCATGACCAACCTGGCCACCCTGCTCACCACCTCGGCCGCCCAGTACACGTCCGATCCCGCGATTATTCTCGACGAGCTGCACATGACCTACGGGCAGCTGGACGATCTCTCCGCCCGCGGCGCGGCGCTGCTCAAGGCCAACGGCATCCGACCGGGGGACCGCGTGGCCCTCGTACTGCCCAACGTGCCCCACATGGCCGTGCTGTACTACGCGATCCTGCGCGCCGGCGGCATCGTCGTCCCCCTCAACCCCCTGCTCACGCCCCGAGAGCTCACCTACCACTTCCAGGACTCCGGGTGCTCCTTCGTGCTCGCGTGGGAGGACATGGCGCAGGCCAGTCAGAAGGCGGCCGAGGAGATCGAGGGCCTCAACGTGCTGCCCATCAGCGCCCGCGGAACGGTGGAGCGCCTCCAGGGTGTGGATCCCGACCGTGACGTCGTGGAGCGCCAGGACTCGGACACGGCCGTGCTGCTCTACACGTCCGGGACTACCGGCCGCCCCAAGGGTGCGGAGCTGACCCACCACAACCTGCTCACCAACGCCGAGGTCGCCGGCGAAATGTTCAACCTGCACCACGGGGACGTGATGTTCGGTGGGCTGCCCTTCTTCCACGTGTTCGGCCAGACGGTGGCGCTCAACGGCGTGATCTGCAGCGGTGCGGCCGTGACTCTGCTGCCCCGCTTCCACCCGGGCAAGGCCCTGGAGATCCTGCGCCGCGACGGTGTCACGATCTTCGCGGGGGTCCCCACCATGTACGTGGCCCTGCTGCACCAGGCCAACCAGGACCCGCAGGCCGTCGAGGGCGTGGACCTGCGTGCCGGCGTGTCCGGAGGGTCCCCCATGCCCGTGGAGGTCATGGTCAAGTTCGAGAAGGTCTTCAACACCACCGTGTTCGAGGGGTACGGGCTGTCCGAGACCTCGCCGGTGGTGTGCTTCAACCAACCGGGCAACGAGCGCAAGCCGGGCTCCATCGGCACGGCCGTGCGCGGTGCGGAGCTGCGCGTGGTGGACGGGGACGACCAGCAGGTCCCCACCAACGAGGTCGGTGAGCTCGTGGTGCGCGGGCAGTACGTGATGAAGGGCTACTGGAACAAGCCCGAGGCCACCGAGAACGCGATGCGCGGCGGCTGGTTCCACACCGGTGACATGGCCCGCGAGGACGAGGACGGCGCGTTCTTCATCGTGGACCGTAAGAAGGACATGATCCTGCGCGGCGGTTACAACGTGTACCCGCGCGAGGTCGAGGAGGCCATCTACCAGTTCCCCGGCGTGGTGGAGGCCGCGGTGCTGGGGGTCCCGAGCGAGAAGCACGGCGAGGAGGTCGGGGCCGTGGTGGTCTTCGAGTCCGGGGTGCTCCAGTCCAAGGGCCGCGAGGCGCTCACGCGAGAGCTGGACGCGTTCGTCCAGGAGCGGGTGGCCAAGTACAAGTACCCCCGGATCTACCGGATCGTGGACGAGCTGCCCAAGGGCCCGACGGGCAAGATTTTGAAGCGGGAACTGACCCTCGATGCATAAATACTGATTGCTGTGTATAGTCATGCATGAGCCGCGGGGCACTCCCGCGTAGTCGGCGTCATCGAGCAGTTGTGGAGGAAAGCACCGTGAGTGATCGCGTGGTATTGGCCTACTCGGGCGGATTGGACACGTCCGTGGCCATCGGGTGGATCGGTGAGGCCACCGGTGCCGAGGTCATCGCCGTGGCCGTGGATGTCGGACAGGGTGGCGAGGACCTCGAGACCGTGCGTCAGCGCGCCCTGGACTGCGGTGCCGTGGAGGCGTACGTCGCGGACGCCCGTGACGAGTTCGCGAGCGAGTACTGCATGCCCGCGTTGAAGGCCAACGGTCTCTACATGGACTCCTACCCACTGGTCTCGGCCGTCTCCCGCCCGGTGATCGTCAAGCACCTCGTGAAGGCCGCGAAGCAGTTCGGTGCCACCACGGTGGCCCACGGCTGCACGGGCAAGGGCAACGACCAGGTGCGCTTCGAGGTGGGCATCCAGACCCTGGGTCCCGAACTCAAGTGCATCGCGCCGGTACGTGACCTCGCGTTGACCCGTGAGAAGGCCATCACGTACGCGGAGAACAACAACCTGCCGATCGCCACGACCAAGAAGAACCCCTTCTCGATCGACCAGAACGTGTGGGGCCGCGCGGTGGAGACCGGGTTCCTCGAGGACATCTGGAACGCGCCCACCAAGGACGTCTACGACTACACGGACGATCCCACGTTCCCGCCCGCCGCGGACGAGGTCGTGATCACGTTCGAGCAGGGCGTGCCCGTGGCGCTCGACGGCAAGCCCGTCACGCCGCTGCAGGCCATCCAGGAGCTCAACCGCCGCGCGGGTGCCCAGGGTGTGGGGCGGATCGACATCGTTGAGGACCGGCTCGTGGGCATCAAGTCCCGCGAGATCTACGAGGCCCCGGGTGCCATGGCGTTGATCGCCGCGCACAAGGAACTCGAGAACGTCACGATCGAGCGCGAGCAGGCCCGCTTCAAGAAGACCGTGGGTCAGCGCTGGACCGAGCTCGTCTACGACGGCCAGTGGTTCTCCCCGTTGAAGAAGTCCTTGGACGTGTTCATCGAGGACACCCAGAAGTACGTCAACGGTGACATCCGCATGGAGTTGCACGCGGGCCGGGCCACAGTGACCGGGCGGCGTTCGTCCACGGGTCTCTACGACTTCAACCTGGCCACGTACGACGAGGGTGACTCCTTCGACCAGTCCAACGCCCGCGGGTTCATCGAACTGTTCGGGATGTCCTCCAAGGTGGCCTCCCGCCGCGAGCAGGGCCTCGCCGAGAGCTGACATCCGTCTCCCGCGCCCCGGTGCGCGGGTGATCACCACATCATCGCGAACGGCCGGGCTCCTAGACTGGAGCCCGGCCGTTCCCCACCCCGGGTGAGTGCCCGGCAATCCACGGTCCCACGACGTCCACGAGGAGCATCATGGCCCAGCACGAGCAGCACGGAACCAACGAGGGCGCCCTGTGGGGCGGTCGATTCGCGGGCGGGCCCGCGGACGCCCTCGCCGCGCTGAGCAAGTCCACCGATTTCGATTGGCGTCTGGCGCCGTACGACATCGCGGGGTCCCGCGCCCACGCCCGCGTGCTGCACACGGCCGGCCTGTTGAGCGAGGACGAGTTGAGCGGGATGCTGGACGCACTCGACCGGCTCGAGGCGGACGTGCGCAGCGGGGCGTACGCGCCGTCGCCGTCGGACGAGGACGTCCACGGGTGCCTCGAGCGCGGGCTCATCGAGCGCGCCGGGGCGAACCTCGGCGGCAAGCTGCGCGCGGGTCGCTCCCGCAACGACCAGATCGCGACCCTGGGTCGGATGTACCTGCGCGACCACGCCTCGATCATCGCGCGCAACCTGCTGGAGCTCGTGCGAGCCCTCGTGGAGCAGGCGCGGCGCCACCCGTACGCCCCCATGCCCGGGCGCACCCACCTGCAGCACGCCCAGCCCGTGCTGCTGTCCCACCACCTGCTCGCCCATGCGTGGGCGGTACTGCGGGACGTCCAGCGGCTCGCCGACTGGGACAACCGCGCGGCGGTGTCCCCGTACGGTTCGGGCGCGCTCGCGGGATCGTCGCTGGGCCTGGACCCCAATGCCGTGGCGGCCGAGCTCGGCTTCGACTCCGCGGTGTTCAACTCGATCGACGGCACCGCGTCGCGGGACGTCTACGCGGAGTTCGCGTGGGTGTGCGCCATGGCCGCCGTGGACATCTCCCGGATGAGCGAGGAGGTGACCACGTGGGCCACCAAGGAGTTCTCGTTCGTGACCCTGGACGACGCCTATTCGACCGGTTCATCGATCATGCCGCAGAAGAAGAACCCGGACGTCGCGGAACTCGCGCGCGGTAAGGCCGGGCGGTTGATCGGTGACCTCGCGGGTCTGCTCGCGACCCTCAAGGGGTTGCCGCTCGCGTACAACCGGGATCTGCAAGAGGACAAGGAACCCGTCTTCGACGCGATCGACCAGCTCGAGGTGCTGTTGCCCGCCGTCACGGGCATGATGGCGACCCTCGAGTTCCACACGCAGCGCCTCGCCGAGCTCGCCCCGCAGGGTTTCGCGCTCGCGACCGACGTCGCCGAGTGGCTCGTGCGCCAGGGCGTCCCGTTCCGCGAGGCGCACGAGATCTCCGGGGAGGCCGTGCGTGTGTGCGAGGACGAGTGCATCGAGCTGTGGGACCTGACCGATGAGCAGTTCGCCGCGATCTCGCCGCACCTCACGCCCGGGGTCCGGGAGGTGCTCACGGTCGAGGGCTCCCTGTCCTCGCGCAACTCCCAGGGCGGCACCGCGCCGGACGCGGTCGCCCAACAGCTCACCGAGCTCGAACGGCAGCTCGCGGAGCTGGACGCCTTCGCCGCGCGCGAGCCCGTCGTCTCGTGACGGCCGGACTGCACGAGCTTCTCCTCGCCCCGGCCCCCGACGTCGCTCCCCGGCTGCTCGGCGCCGTCCTCGTGTGCGCGCGCCCCGGGGGCACGGTGGGGCTGCGGCTGACCGAGGTCGAGGCCTATGGCGGCCCGCAGGACTCGGACCTGCCGGATCCCGGGGCCCACACCTACCGGGGTCGCACGGCGCGCAACGCCTCGATGTTCGGCCCGCCCGGGCACGTCTACGTGTACTTCACGTACGGGCTGCATCACGCGGTGAACTTCGTGTGCCGGCCCGAGGGCGTCGGTGGCGGTGTCCTGATCCGCTCGGGCGAGGTCGTGCTGGGCACCGAGGTGGCCACGCAGCGCAGGCTCGCGAACCGCAGTTCCGAACCGGCCTTCGCCTCGCTCGCGCGCGGGCCCGGCAACGTGGCGCAAGCCCTCGCACTGACCCGCGACGACGACGGCGCCGCGCTCGCCGATCTCGGCATCGCCCCCGATCCCGTGGCCCGGGCGCGCGAGGAGGTCGAACGGCGCGGTGAGGACACGTGGACCGGACTGGTCCTGGCGCAACGCCCCGCGAGCGACGTCGTCGTGACGGCCCGGACGGGCGTGTCCGGGGAGGGCGGGACGGACGCGTACCCGTGGCGCTACGCACTGCCGGGCGAGCCCACGGTGTCCCCGTACCGCAAGGCCACCGTCAAACGCCGCCGCACGCGCTAGCGCACCGCCCGCCGCGCGGTGCGCCGGATACGATGGAGCGGTGACTGAATCCGTGGAACAGATGATCGACCGGTTGTGCGCCAAGATCCCCGACCATCCCGAGCCGGGGGTGCTCTTCCGCGATCTCACGCCCCTGTTCGCGGATGGGGACGGTTTCCAGCGCACCGTGGACGCGCTCGTGGACGCCTTCCGCGGCCAGTACGACTGCGTGGCCGGTGTGGAGGCGCGCGGATTCATGATCGCCGCGGCCGTGGCGTACGCGTCCGGGGTGGGGATCATCCCGGTGCGCAAGGCGGGCAAGCTCCCGCGCGAGACCATCTCCCAGGCCTACGACCTCGAGTACGGCACGGGCACCCTGGAGATCCACACCGACGACGCTCCCCGCGGTTCGCGCGTCCTGGTCCTGGACGACGTCCTCGCCACGGGCGGGACCCTGGGTGCCACGGCGTCGTTGTTGACGCGCGGCGGGTACAACGTCGCGGGTTTCGGCGTGATCATGGAGCTGACTGCGCTGCGCGGCCGGGCCCAACTGGGTGGGCATCGCGTGCGCGCACTGTTGCGCGTGTGACGGGGGAGTCGCGCGGATCGAGCGGTAGGATAGACGATCGCCGGTTGAGCGACCGGACCCGTCGGCAGTGTGCGTGAGGTGAAGTGCGTGGAGGAATCCGCATCCGTGGAGGTGTCCCGGCAACTGGGGGAGGAACGGCGCTACGTCGCCGAGGCCTACGCCCGGTTGGACGAGTTGCGGCAACTCAATGCGGACGAGTTGCGCCGCGTCCGGACCACGAACTTCGGCGGGGGACACCAGGCGCGCTCCGAACGTGACGCATTCGCCACGCATTACGAGGACCGCCTCACCCAACTCAACTCGGTGGATGAACGTTTGGTCTTCGGTCGCCTGGACACCACCGAGGGGGAGCGGCACTACGTGGGCCGGCTCGGACTGGCCACGGAGGACCACCGCCGGCTCGTACTGGACTGGCGGGCCCGCGAGGCCGGGGCCTTCTACCAGGCCACCGCCGCCAACCCCATGGACCTGGTGCGTCGACGCCACCTCATCATGGACGGGCGGGAGGTCACCGCCCTCGAGGACGACGTCCTGGATCCGGGTGCCGTCTCCGACGCCGAGGTTGTGCACGGCGAGGGCGCGCTCATCGCGGCCCTGAACTCCGAGCGCACGGGCCGCATGACGGACATCGTCGCCACGATCCAGGCCGAACAAGACCGCATCATTCGCGCCCCCCTGTCCGGGGTGCGCGTGGTCCAGGGTGGCCCGGGTACCGGCAAGACCGCCGTGGCCCTGCACCGTGCCGCGTACTTGTTATACGAACACCGGGAGCGGCTCGCCAAGTCGGGTGTGCTGATCGTGGGTCCGTCGTCGTCGTTCCTGTGGTACATCGAACGCGTGCTTCCGGCGCTCGGGGAGACCGGCGTGGTGATGTCGTCCCTCGCGGACCTCTATCCGGGTGTACACGGCACGGTCGAGACCGACCCCTGGGTGACCCGTTGGAAGTCCGGGCTGCACATGGTGGACGTCATCAAGCGCGCCGTTGCTGACCGGCAGAAGGTTCCCGAGCGCACGCAGTGGCTCACCGTGGACAGCCACCGCGTGCGGCTCGAACCCTCGCTCGTGCGCCGGGCCCGGGAGCGTGCGCGCGCCACGGGCAAGCCGCACAACGAGGCCCGCGAGACGTTCGTGAAGGTCATCGTCAAGGAGCTCGCCCAGAACCTCGGGGACGAGCTCAACGAGAAGGCCGGGACCACGATGGACCGCTCGTACCTCAAGGAGGACCTGCGACAGTCCCGAGAGGTACGCATCGCGCTCAACCTGCTGTGGTTGCCCTTGACACCCCAGCAACTCGTGGCTCAGTTGTTCGCCAAGGAGCACTACCTGCGCTCCGCCGCCCCGCGGCTCTCGGACGCCCAGGTCTCGCGCCTGTTGCGGCCCGTCGACGCGCCGTTGACCGTACCCGACGTCGCCCTGCTGGACGAGGCCTCGGAACTGTTGGGCGACTTCGAGTCCGCCGGTATCAAGGTGCGCGGGGACCGTTCGCTCGAGGAGCGCAAGGCCCAGGAATCGGCGCAGAAGGCGCTCGAGGCCATGGCGGAGGGTTTCGAGGACATCGGTGCCCAGGGCGTCGTCACGGTCGAACAGCTCACGTCTTTCAACGCTGAGGCGCCGCACCGGATGACGGCGGCCGAAGCGGCGTCGTCGGACCGTACGTGGGCGTACGGGCACGTAGTCGTGGACGAGGCGCAGGAACTCTCGCCCATGCAGTGGCGCGTGCTCATGCGCCGGTGCCCCCTGAAGTCCTTCACGGTGGTCGGGGACATCGCCCAGGCGGGGAACGCGGCGGCGGCCCGGACCTGGGACGAGGCGCTCGAGCCGTTCGTGGGGGAGCGCTTCACGCTCGAGGAACTCACGGTCAACTACCGCACCCCGCAACCGATCGCCGACGCCGCGGTGCGGGTCGCGCAGGCTACGGGGATCGCGGTCTCCGATCCCACGGCGGTGCGCGGCGGCGATCCGCCCGTGATCGTGCCGGTGGCCGTCGAGGCGGAGCTGGCCGCGGAGATCGTGGCGCAGGTGCGGCGCGAACTGGAGCGGCTCGCCGGGGGTCTCGTGGGAGTGGTGTGCCCCGGGGGACGTTTGGCCGCGGTGGGTAAGGCCCTGGACGAGGCCTTCCCGGGGCTCGTGGCCGCGGGCATGCGCAGCCTGGACCGGCGGATCATGGTGCTCACCCCGTGGGATGCCAAGGGCCTCGAGTTCGATTCCGTGGTGGTCGTGGAACCCACGGAGATCGCGGACGACCCCGCCGGGGGCCCGGGCAATCTGTACGTGGCCATGACCCGTCCCACCCAGCGGTTGTACCTCGTGGCGGCCCACGGACTGCCCGACGGTATCACCCCGCAACCCGGGGAACCGGGCGCCGGGGACCCCACGGCGGCCTGATAACTTAGTCCACGTGTCAACCACCGATCTCAGCACGCAGCACAACGATCCGTCCTTCTCCTCCCTGTGGGAGGAGCTGAACTGGCGCGGACTCGTCCAGGTCTCCACGGATGCGGAGGCCCTGCAGGAAACGCTCGACGGTGGTCCCATCACGTATTACTGCGGGTTCGACCCCACGGCGTCCTCCCTGCACCTGGGACACCTGGTGCAGTTGTTGCTGCTTCGGCGACTCCAACTCGCGGGACACCACCCGATCGGTCTGGTCGGCGGATCCACCGGGCTGATCGGTGATCCGCGGCAGACCTCGGAACGCGTCCTCAACTCGCGCGAGACCGTGGCCGAATGGGTAAACCTGCTGCGCGAACAGGTCCAGCGGTTCCTGTCCTTCGAGGGGGACAATCCCGCGCGCATGGTCAACAACCTGGACTGGACGTCCCAGCTGTCCGCGATCGATTTCCTGCGGGACATCGGTAAGAACTTCCGCGTGGGCACCATGATCAAGAAGGACATCGTGGCCAAGCGGTTGAACTCGGAAGAGGGGATCTCCTACACCGAGTTCAGCTACCAGATCCTGCAGGGACTGGACTTCCTCAACCTGTACCGGCAGTACGACTGCATCCTGCAGACCGGCGGTTCCGACCAGTGGGGCAACCTTACCTCCGGCACTGACCTGGTGCGCAAGGCCGAGGGCGCCACGGTGCACGCGATCGGCACGCCGCTGATCACCAACTCGGACGGCACCAAGTTCGGGAAGTCGGAGGGCAATGCCATCTGGCTGGATCCGGCACTGACCTCGCCCTACGCCTTCTACCAGTTCTGGCTCAACACCGCGGACGCGGACGTGGCGGATCGACTCAAGGTCTTCACCTTCCGCACCCGCGAGGAGATCGCGGAACTGCAGCGTCTCACCGAGGAGGAACCCTTCCGGCGTGAGGCCCAGAAGGTCCTGGCTTCGGACGTCAACACCCTGGTGCACGGGCCCGAGGCCACCCGCAAGGCGATCGAGGCGTCCGCCGCCGTGTTCGGCAAGGGTTCCTTCGAGGACCTGGACGAAGACACGCTCGCGGCGGTCGCGGCAGAGTTGCCCCACGCGGAGGTCGCACCGGGTGAGCACGCCGTGGTGGATCTGCTCGTGGCCACGGGCCTGGCGGAATCCAAGTCCGCCGCGCGGCGCACGCTCAAGGAGGGTGGTGCTTCCGTCAACAACCGCAAGCTCTCGGGGGAGGACGCCACCCTGACCGCGGACGACCTGTTGCACGGTCGGTTCGCGCTGCTGCGCCGGGGCAAGAAGAACCTGGCAGCCGTCACGGTCGGGAGCTGATCGTCGGGCACCGGGTCCCCGTCGGGCCCTGGTCACATACCCCGGGCATGGACGCCCGGAACCGCCGCACGGCGGAGCACCCGCGAGCCGGGGCCAGCGTTTTGCGCCGGTCCCGGCTCGTGTGTAATGTATTCCGAGTCGCCGCGGCGAGGAACCGAGAAGGAACCGGAGCCGCGGGGTGACCAGCAAAGATCAGCCCGACTCGTCGGACCTCGTTCATGCTATGGTTAGCTGGCATTCGGCAGCGCGAAGCGAATCGGCTTGAACAGTCAAGTTGACACGCCGAGCAACGCGGAACTAAGCTTGATGAGTCGCTTCGCGGCGGACCGAAAGAGGTTCGATCCGAGAGGCAGCTCCCAAAATCGTCGATCGGCCCCGAGCGGCTCGATTGCACAACCGACCGTTGTGGCCCTGGTGAGGGGCCGTGTGGTGTGGTTTGTTGTTTGTCAACTCAATAGTGTGTCTAGTTTGTTGATACCAAAGTTTTTTTGTTTTTGGT
>NZ_JAVKPY010000020.1:0-18826 GCF_040981035.1 Kocuria sp. CPCC 205297
CGGGCCCACGGAAGCGGTCAATGGCGTCATCGAGACCATGCGTCGCGTCGCCCGCGGCTTCCGCAACTTCGACAACTACCGGTTACGGGCTCTGCTCGCCGCAGGCGGTCATCGCCCCTGGCGGAGAACCGCTACCCACACTCAGCTGTGAAGGCCCCCTAAAATCTGGTCGGCAGGCCTCCAGTTCCCCGTAGGTCGACCGTTTCGGACGAGCCAATGGGTGCACCAGAGTGCTTGATGCCCCTATCCGGTCCAGAGGACCGCGGGTCTTCGAGCCATCAGGTTCAGAAATATCGGCGCAGGTAGGCCCTGAGTTGAGGATCGACCACATAGATGTAGGTGCCCAGAATTCCACGCGTGAGAAGAACGGTGTATATGTTCTGCACGTATCGGAGGAGATCCTCATCCGAATACGTGATCCCGAGCTTCGGGTTGTTTTCCCGGCCCTTCTTGTCGTGGTACTCGGACCGGTCGAAATAGATCCGGCGCTCGGCCGAGTCGTAGCGGAGATCCGGCCCGACGATCACACCCGCGTAGTTGAGGTCGTAGCCCTGGACGGTGTGGATCGACCCCACCTCATGGATGGATCCGGGGAAATTTATCCAGTCACGTTGCGTTGAGTTCCATCTGAGTCGTTCGCCATCCAGCTCGATGTCGAACAGCTCCTTGTTCTTCTTGCTGCGCCACGGCCATGCGTACCCGGCAACGAGACGGGACAGTCCGTGTTCCTGCTCTCGGGCCAGTATCGCGCGCCGCATCTCCCCCAGGTCGGTGAAAAATCGTAGGTCGTAGTCACCGAAGTGGTCCCGCAGCGCTGGTGGAGCGCCACTGAACACCTGACGCACGTACCCCACGTAGTCCTTGTCCGCTGAGATCCTCATCTGGGATTGGAGCGGGTAAACACGGCCCTTCTCCTGCATTTCTCGGAGAAGCTCGCCGATGACGTCTGTGGGCAGATCGGCCGGTCTGACGCTTTGACCCGCATCGAGCATCAGGATGGAATGCTTACTCTGCTTGCGAATCCAATCCAGCTGTGTGAGCTCAGGTGCATCCTCGCCGAAGAGCTTGCGGTTGATCTCCGAGAACTTCAGGTTGAGCGGTCCGGAAGCTTGATTGGCTCGCTGGTTCAGCCGATGCGCTTCGTCAACGACGAGCAGATCGAACGGTTCCTCGCTTTCCCCAACGGAGAACGGAGTGAAAACCATGTTCTTGCTGAGACCCGGGGTCGTTCCGAAAACCTTGGAAATCGACTCGCGCAGTGATTGCTGCGGAACGACCAAGCCCACACGTAGTGACTTCAACAGTTCCGCGTGCCCGAGTGTGAAGAAATCACTGAAGACGGAGTCGGTGTCCAGAGGTTCTTCCGGGTCGTGTCGCCGGATGTCCTCCAGAAGCTTCAAGAGATAGATGGCGACAACGGTTTTTCCCGTGCCGGGATTCCCCTGGACAACCACCGTATTGCCTGCGCCGTGCTCGAGATCATCGAACAGTCCTTGGAGGATGTCTTCGACAGCGAGCGCCTGGTCGTGGTTCAGTGCCTTGAACGGGGAGAGCTTGAAGAGATCACTGTTGATGATCTCGGGGAGCGAGCGATGAAACAGGTTCTCTTGCGTATGAAGTTTTTCGAAAACCTCGTTGAAGGTTTTCTGATATGTATCCCTGTTGTAGTAATCGGCATCTGTGATACCCGCGTTGTGATTCAGCACCTGCAGCTGCCCGTCACCCGAAAACATACGAATCAGGAAGGACTCGAGGTCGAGACAGACGGATTTGTTGAACGTCTCATCCAGTACGACCCGGACACACTCGAGTCGGCGCTTCTCCTCCGAGTCGATGTGCTGCTTCATCCGACCCTCGGCGTTCACGGACTCTCCCACATACACCGCAGAATTGTTGTTCATGACGTAGACAACGGGCCAATTGCGATGACGAGGATCTTCCGCGCCCCATTTATCGATTTCTTCGCGAGTGAACGGGAAGCGTGTCAAGCTAAAGCCGGTCATATCTGTCGCTCCGTCCATACGATTTTTCCACGGGGTACTTCTCGCGTGTCTTCTCCAGCTTTGCCAACACAATCGACTGCGGGTCGAGGCCCAAACGGTCCGCCAGAAGGAAGCAATAGGTCAGGACGTCTGCTAGTTCGTCCTGGGCCCCGAGAAGATCGGCATCATCCCATTGGAAGCATTCGAGAAGTTCACCCGCCTCGATACTGATGCTCTTCGCAAGGTTCTCAGGAGTATGAAATTTTCCCCAGTCCCGTTGCTCCACGAATGCCCTCACTGCACCGAGGCAAGTTTCTTCCTGCATGGGCCAAAGCTAACAGCACATCGGGGTGGCCACTCGGACCGCCCTCATGGACGCGGCCTCAAAATCGCCATGGAGGTCAAGACGGGGGCGGCGCCGTCCCACGATGGGGTGGGAGTGCGGCAGGGGGCTCGAACTCCGGGGCCGTTCGCGCAAGACGGATGACTGCGTCGTCGTTATGGGAGGACGAGGCGCCCTTTGACGGGCGGGCCGCGGGATGCACAGGCCTATCGGTTGACGGCGGACTACGCTGGGAACCCGTGCGACCATCGCGCGGGAATGGTTGCGGCCATGACGGCACGCGACCCGCGAACCAGAAGCTCGCACGCCCCGTGAAGGGGCCGGGGGGAACTCAGGAGGACGAGTGAATTCGACACGACGCGGTGGCACGGGGGACGTGGCAACCGCAACGGACGGGGCGCCGCGCAAGCGGCGACTGGTGGGGATCGATGCCGCCCGGGGGCTGGCACTGATCGGACTCATGGCCATCCACCTGCTGCCCGCGTGGAACGAACAGACCGGGGAGGCCAGCTGGTCCTGGCGGTTGTTCTCCGGGCACTCGGCGGCCCTGTTCGCGCTGTTGGCCGGAGTGGGCCTGGCGCTGGGCTCCGGCGCCCGGCAACCACGCGAGGGGCGAGCCCTGACCGCTGACCGGGTGAGTGTCCTGGTCCGCGCCCTACTGATCGTCACGGTGGGTATGACCGTCAACGCCGCAATGCCGGAGGACCCTCCCGCCTACAACATCCTGTTCTACTACGGCATGTTCTTCATCCTGGCCATCCCGTTCCTGCATGCCCGCTCCAAGACGCTGTTCATCTGGGCCGCCGGGTTCGGGATCCTCTCGCCCCTGCTGATGCAGCGCATGCTGGATGTCCTGCCGGAGTGGTGGTACTACAACCCCACCCTGCCCAATGTCCTCAGCAACCCCGCGGGCACGCTGTCTCAGCTTCTGCTGACCGGCAACTACCCGGCGCTGCCGTACATGACGTACCTGCTGGTCGGGATGGGGCTGGGCCGCTTGGATCTGCGAGCAGTGCGCACCCAGGTCCGCTTGGTGATCGTGGGCGTCGCGCTCACCGTGTTGGCCCAGCTCGTGTCCGCCGTGCTCCTCTACGGCCTCGGGGGCTACTCCGTATTGCAGGAGGCATCGCGCTTGAGCGAGTCCACGCTCGACGAGATCCTGGTGTGGGGTACCGACTCGCTACCGACCGACACCGGGTGGTGGCTGGCCATCACGACCCCGCATTCCAACACGCCGCTGGCCATTGCGACCAGCCTCGGACTGAGTCTGGCGGTGCTGGGGGTGTTCCTGCTGATCAGCCAGAAGATCGGGGACTGGCTCGTGCCGTTGTCCGCGATGGGATCGATGACCCTTACGCTGTACTCGGCGCACCTGCTGGCGCTGTCCCTCGAGCTGCATTACGACTCCCCCTACCTCTGGTACCTCGTGCACGTACTGGTGGCCGTCGTCTTCGCCGTCATCTGGCAGCGGACTCTTGGGCAGGGACCGCTCGAGCGGGTGGTCGCCTACTGCGCGAAGGGGACGCGCCGCCTCGTCGCCGGGCGGGGCGGCAATGCCACTCCTGGAAAGACCCGCAACTCCTAACTGGCGTCAACCTCATCCCGCGGTACCCGCTCTGGCGTTCAACCTATGGGAGCGGCTGCGGGCAGGGTGAGGTGGAGTGACGACATTTTGAATATTTCGAATAGTCAGTAGGGTAGAAACATGACAACCGCCCCGCTGGATCGCTCAACTGTCGCACCCACCCCGGCTCATGAGGAAGAACTGAAAGCCCTCGCGGCCTTCCTCGAGGCCACGCCCTCGGCACAGGGCCGCGGGATCCCATATCTGGTGTCTCCGACCGGAGCCACACAGCAGATCCCCGCTGAGGTCTACTCCCTGCTCACACACGTCGTGGACGCGCTTGCCAACAACCGCGGCGTCTCCGTGGTACCTACCAACGCAAAGCTGACCACCCAGCAAGCTGCTGATCATCTGGGAATTTCCCGGCCGACACTGGTCAAGCTGCTGGAGCAAGGTGATATCCCATTCACCAAGGTCGGAAGGCACCGCAGAGTCCTGCTGACTGATCTCATTGCCTACGAAGAACGTCTCGAGAAGACACGCCGCGAAGGTCTCCGACAGGCAACTCACGAGGCAGCTAACCACGGCACATACTTCGACATCCCGGCAGACCCGGCCACCCGGTAAATCCCCATGTCGTTCCCGGTGGTTCTCGATGCATGCGTATTGATTCCCATGCCTATCGCAGATCTATTACTGCGTCTGGCCACGGCCAAGCAATTCAGGCCGCTTTGGTCGGATGAGATTCTGAACGAGGTAGAGAGCAATCTGGTGAAGAAGCTTCACAAGGACCCGCACAGCGCTCGCAGACGTGTGAACGCCATGCGGGGCTTCTTCCCCGACGCTCTGGTCGAGAACTACGAGAGCCTCGTGCCTGCCATGACCAATGACCCCAAGGACAGACATGTGCTGGCGGCAGCGGTCCGTTCAAGAGCCGAGCTCATCGTGACATCCAACCAGAAGGACTTCCCGGCGACCGCCCTCAAGCCCTATGACGTTGCGGTGCGGTCTCCGGATGACTTCTTACTTGACCAGTTGGATGTGGACCCTTCAACCGTGGTCCGCATCGCCAAAGAAGTGGTGGCTGATATGCGGAATCCGAAGATCACGTGGAATGGGTACCTCGAGGGTCTCGCTCGCGTCGGCTTGCCTCTATTTGCTACGGAACTCGAAAAGCGGGCCGTAGGAGTCGGCTAGAAGCCAGTTCCAGGGGACACCCCACAATGCGGACTCCCCATCCTCATCGTCCCGGCCGTCGCTACGCCGGCGCTCGCTCCCCCACGCTCATTCCTCGAGTGCTCATGAGGGAACCCTATGCCGGACCCACTTCCCCGCCGGGCATCCCGTCACCGCAGCCAGCCGGGGCGGGCGTCACCCGTCAGCGCGGTCAGCCAGTAGTCCGGCAGCAGGTCCGCCAATCGCTTCCACACGACCGCCGTGGGATCGTCCCGGCCCGCCACCGCCGCCAGGACGTCCGGCCCATACGTCGCCAACCGTTCCCGGCACACCCCGCACGGGCTCAGCACGACGACGCTGCCATCCGCCCTGCGGTGCACACACACCGAGGCCACCACCCTGAGGTCCAACCGGTGGGCGGCACAGTACGGTTCGATCTCGTGGCACACCTCGACCGCGGCATTCGGCATGTCCGGGGCGGTTCCGGTGACTACGGTGCCGTCCTCGAGCAGCATGGCCGCCGCACCGTGCTCCGATCCGTCCGGAAACCGGGTTTCGAGTAGTGCCTTGCACTCGGTCACGACGTAGTCCAGAGCGGAAGTGTCCATGGCCGGAGCCTATCGGGGAGCGCGCCGCACGGGTCGATTGGCCAGTCGGCCAGAGTTGCCCGCGGTGCGACCACGTTCCGACGCTGGCCCGGCGGACGATCGAACCCTCGAACCGACCGAGGTGACGGTCGCACGGTGGAGCTGCAGCGGCGTCGTCTCCTCGCGGACCTGCGTGTCCACCAGGCCGCGATGCGACGTCGCGAGAGCGACACCCCGCCCACTGCCTGACATCTGAGGCACTCTCGAGCCACCGGGTGCACTTTCAGGCGCGTCGAGGCCAGGAATACCCGCTGTTCGTGGCTTCAACGTGCCTCACAGTCCGGGGGCTGGCCAGAACGTGCCTCAAAATGCGCACGTTGGTCCAAACGCGCCCCAGAGTTCGAGGACTGGCAGGGACCCGCCGCCGCCACCGTGACGCATTGCCCCACCTGACCCTCGGCGATACTGGTTAGGCATCAATCGGCCGGAAAGTGTCGTGGGTCACGCAATTGACGGTATGAATGTACCCACCGGTCGAACCAACCCCCCGCGCACCCTGCGGCGGCGTCGGGCCGGTGGGTCCATCGCATCACTCCCGTGGAGGCACCATGACACGAACCCTCAGCCGACGATCGTTGCTGGCCGCAGCGGCGTCGTTGCCCGTGATCGGGGGCCTGTCGGCCTGCGCGGGAGGCCCGCGCGCGACCGACCGCACGCATCAGCTGGTGTGGTCCACCTACGGCGTGGGCACCGGGACGTACAACGACCTCGCGGCGGTCGCGAACACCCTGACCCAGCGCACGGGACGGCAGATCCGGTTGATGACCTCGGACACCGGCATCGGGCGCCTGGCCCCGCTGATCAACGGCACGGCCCAGTACTCGCGCACCGGGGACGAGTACTACTACGCGTTCGAGGGCAATGACGAGTACTGCTCCGAGCAGTGGGGCCCGCAGGCGCTGCGCCTCGTGTGGACTCCCCCGGGCAACTACGGGGTGCTGGTGCGCAAGGACAGCGGCATCGAGACCGTGGCGGACCTCAAGGGCCGCAAGTTCCCCAAGCTGATCGCGAGCACGTCCATCAACCGCAAGATGGAGGCGATCCTCAACTACGGCGGCCTCACCGGCAAGGACGTCCAGATGGTGGACGTCACCTACAGCGGCCAGATCGAGGCGCTGAAGACCGGTCAGATCGACACCCTCTACCAGAACGTGGTGGGCGCCAACGTCTCCGAGCTGGCCTCCCAGTACCCCATCCGCTGGCTGGGCCTGGGCGGCGGCACGCCCTCCCAGTACGCCACGTGGAAGGAGCTCGCGCCGATGGTCAAACCCGGCGAGTTCTCCAAGGGTGCGGGCCTGGCCAAGGGGGAGACGGCGGTGAACATGCAGTACACCATCCCGGTGGTCGCCCGCGCGGACCGCCCCGCGGACGAGGTCGCCGCACTGGTCGCGGACATGGACCGCTACTACCCGGACTACAAGGACACCACCTCGGACGCCCACCGCTTCGGCACGAAGCAGATCCAGCTCACGCCCCTGGTGATCCCGTTCCACGACGCCATGGTGGAGTTCCTCACCAGCAAGGGCCGCTGGAGCAAGGACCTGCAGACCCGCCAGGACGCCCTGCTGGAGCGCGAGCGCCGCATGCACGAGGCCTGGCCCGCATTCTGGCAGGACCACAAGGACCGTGAGGACCCCAAGTCCGCGCGCAAGGAGTGGGTGGACTGGAAGAAGGCCAACCTTCCCGAGCTCCCGGACACCCCCGGCACCCTGCCCGGCGCCTCGTCCACCACCGCACCCTCCGGAGGCCACGCATGAGCACCCCGTACCAGACCGACGACGCCGCCGGCCCCGCCGATGCCGTGACTCCCGCTGGCACCGCTGGCCCCATCACCGCCCCCGGACCGGCCATCGACCCTCGCACCGGCGCTCCGCTCACCGCCACGCACCCGCACGGGGGCGACGACGCCGCCCAGCCCACCATGCCCTCGGACGTCTCCCTGCACGACGCGAGCCCGCGGCTGACGCCGTTCTGGCGCAGCCTGGTGATCGTGCTGACCGTGGTGGGCGTGCTGCTGACCATGAACCAGGTGTTCTTCTGGAACGTGGGCGGGGTGACCATCCCCACCAACTCGTTCCTGTACCTGCTGATCGCGGTGTTCGTGCCGATCGTGTTCATCGTGACGCCCATCCGCAAGCACGCCCCCGGTGCCGCGGCTCGGCAGCGGCGGGGCGTGCCGTGGTACGACGTGCTGCTGGTGCTGGCCGTGGTGGGCACCAGCGCGTACTTCGCGGTGCATGGCATCGAGATCCAGGAGTACGGCTGGCAGTACATGGCCCCCACCCTGGCCACCGTGCTGAGCTTCGTGTTCTGGGCCCTGATCCTGGAGACCCTGCGCCGGGCCGCCGGTCTGGTGGTGCTCGTGATCGCGTTCCTGTTCTCCGTGTACCCGCTGTTCGCGGGGATCATCCCGCTGTCCTTCCTGCAGGGCATCTCCTACGACCTGCCCACCCTGGCCCAGGTGCACACCATGGGCGTGGACAGCGTGCTGGGCCTGCCCCTGCAGACCGCGGGCACCATCCTGGTGGGCTTCCTGCTGTTCGGCGTGGTGCTGCAGCACACCGGCGGTGCGGACTTCTTCCACGAGCTGTCCATGGCCGTGTTCGGCCGCTACCGCGGTGGCTCCGCCAAGGTGGCCGTGGCGAGCTCCGCGGCCATGGGCATGATGAGCGGCTCGGCGGTGTCCAACGTGCTGACCACGGGACCCATGACCATCCCGGCCATGAAGCGCTCCGGGTTCAGCGCCCGGGTGGCCGGGGCCGTGGAGGCCACCGCCTCCTCCGGCGGCTCCATCACTCCGCCCATCATGGGCACCGCGGCGTTCCTCATGGTCTCCTTCGTGGGCGTGCCGTACACGAGCATCCTGGTGGCGGCCACCATCCCCGCGATCCTCTACTATCTGGGCATCTTCCTGCAGATCGACGGCTACGCCGCCCAGCGCGGCCTGCGCGGCACGCCCAAGAACCTGCTGCCACGAGCCCGCCACGCCCTGGCCATGGGCTGGCCCTACCTGGGCGCCCTGGCCGTGCTCACGGTGCTGCTGTTCACCACGGACTCCGAGGCGCAGGTGCCGTACTGGGTGGTGGCCATCCTGCTACTGATCGCCCTGGTCAAGCCCAGCGTGACGTTCGGCCCCCGCCAGTGGGTGGACATGGGCGTGGACGTGGGCAAGACGCTGGCGCAGATCGTGGGGATCATCGCGGGCGTGGGCCTGATCCTGGGTGGGCTGACCGCCACGGGCGTGGCCCTGTCCCTCTCGCGTGACCTGGTGGCCCTGGTGGGCGACAACGTGGTGCTCATCCTGATCGCCGGCGCCGTGGTGTGCTTCATCCTGGGCATGGGCCTGACCATCTCCGCCGCGTACGTGTTCCTGGCCATCGTGATGGTCCCGGCCGTCACGGCCCTGGGCGTGGACCCGATCGCCGCGCACCTATTCGTCATCTACTGGGCCTCGGTCTCCTACATCACCCCGCCCGTGGGGCTCGCGGCCTTCGCGGCGGCGGGCATCTCCAAGGCCTCCCCCATGGCCACGTGCTTCTCCGCCATGAAGCTCGGCGCGGTGAAGTACGTGGTGCCGTTCGGCTTCGCGCTCAACCCCGCACTGGTGGCCCAGGGCGAGCCCGTGCACATCGGGCTGGCCTTCCTTTTCAGTCTCGTGGCGGTCTACGCGATCGCCGCGGCCATGGGCGGCTGGCTCACATTCGTGGAGCGGCAGCTGCCCATGGACCTTCGTGTGGTTCTCGCCGTGGGCGGATTCATGATGTTCTTGCCTGGGGCCCCGGTCACGCTCGTCGGTCTGGCACTGGTGGTCGCGGCCGCGGTGCTCGCGCGCCTGCGCCGGCCGCGCGCCGTCGTCGACCCCGAGACCGGGCAGATCACCAGGGTGCCGGAGGGAGCCGAGGTTCCCGACGCCGCCCGCGGCACGCACGGCGCGCACGACACCGGCGGTGCCCCCGCGGGTGCGCACGCCCCGCATGAGAACACGAAGGAGAACGCACCATGAGCGCAGAGAACACCGACGTCCTGACCGTGGACGTCACGGACGGGATCGCCCTGGTCACCGTGAACCGGCCGGAGGTGCGCAACGCGATCAACGCGACCGTGCTGCGAGCCATCACCGAGACCCTCTCGCAGCTGGCCGAGAACGACGACGTGCAGGTGCTGATCTTCACCGGCGCTGGGGACAAGGCGTTCGTGGCGGGCGCGGACATCAACGAGCTCGCCGTACGCACGCCCAAGGACGGGCTGAAGGCCACCATGCAGGGCGTGTACGAGAAGGTGGAGCAGTTCCCCAAGCCCACCATTGCAGCGGTGAACGGCTACGCGTTCGGCGGCGGCCACGAGCTCGCCCTGGCATGCGACATCCGCGTGGCCTCCACGAACGCGCAGTTCGCGCTGCCCGAGACCGGGCTGGGCATCATGCCCGCCGCGGGCGGCACGCAGCGCCTGGCCAAGCTCGTGGGCCTGGGCCGGGCCACCGAGATCGTGCTCACCGGGCGACGTGTGAAGGCGGACGAGGCCCTGGACATGGGGCTGGTGACCGAGGTGGTGGAGCCGGACGAGCTGCTGGTTACCGCCCGCGAGACGGCGCAGGCCATCATGGCCAAGGGCCCGCTGGCCATCCAGCTGGCCAAGACCGTGATCCGCCACGGCTTCGACGTGGACCACCAAACCGGGATCCTGTTGGAACGCCTGGCCCAGTCCGTGCTCTACAGCAGCGCCGAGAAGGCCGAGGGAACCACCGCGTTCCTGGAGAAGCGGACCCCCGATTTCCACAGTGCAGCACAGAAGGACGTGAGCAAGTGAGCGAGAACCCCCTGAAGGAGATCCAGCACATCACCGTGATCGGTGCCGGGGCCATGGGCTCCCAGATCGCCATGGTCTGCGCCCTCGCCGGGTACGACACGGACGTGGTGGACATCAAGCAGGAGGCCGTGGACAAGGCCTCCGAGCAGCTGCACTCCCGCATGGACCGTGACGTCAGCAAGGGCCGGCGCACCCAGCAGGACGTGGACGCCGCGTTCGAGCGCCTGACGTTCTCCACGGACCGGGACGCGTGCGCCGCGCAGGCGGACTTCGTGATCGAGGCCGCTGTGGAGGACCTGACCATCAAGCGTCAGGTCTTCGCGGAGCTGGACGCGGTGTGCCCCGAGCACACCATCCTGGCCACCAACTCCTCGAACATCGTGTCCTCGCGCGTGGCGGACGCCACCCACCGCCCGGAGAAGGTGTGCAACGTGCACTTCTTCAACCCCGCGCTGGTGATGAAGTGCGTGGAGGTGGTCCCCCACGAGGGCACCTCCCGTGAGACCGTGGAGACCGCCATGGAGCTGGCCCGCTCGATCGGCAAGGCCGCCGTGGAGCTCAAGAAGGAGGTTCCGGGCTTCGTGGCCAACCGCCTGCTCGGCGCCCTGCGCACGGAGGCGCTGAAGCTCTACGAGGACGGGGTGGCGGACTACAAGGACATCGACGTGGCCGCCAAGACTGCCCTGAACCACCCCATGGGCCCCTTCGAGCTCATGGACATGGTGGGCATCGACGTGGTCTACCTGATCCGGCTGGCCGAGTACGAGCAGACCGGTGACCCCGCGTCCCTGCCAGCCGAGTCCATCACGGCGAAGTACGAGGCCGGTGACTACGGCCGAAAGACCGGCCACGGCTGGTACGACTACGAGTAGGACCCGCTAGGTTCCGGGGACCTCTGCGGCCTGGCCGCGGGGGTCCCCGTAGAGGTTCTGGGCCAGGCGCACCACGGCACACAGCGCGGGGTTGGGGTCCGCCGCGCGCCACATGAGCTGCACGTCCAGGGGGCGCTGCGGCTGGGCGAGGGGCCGGAACACCACGCCGTCCGAGGCGACGTTGTCCCGCACGGTGTCGAGGCTCAGGGCGCAGCCGATCTGGGCGGCCACGAGCACCACCAGGGTCCACGAGTCCGGCGCCACCTGGGCCACGCGTGGCACGAAGCCCGCCGCTGTGGCGAGGGAGGTCAGCCGGTTCTGCAGTGCGGCCCCCGGACCCGAGGGCAGGATCACCCAGGACTCCTCGGCCAGCTGTGACATCTCCACCCGGGGCGCGTCTGCCAGCGGGTGGTTGCTGGGCAGCACCACCATGACCTCCTCGTGGCCCAGCACGGACGAGCGCAGCTCCGAGGGGATGAAATCCCACCGCCCCATGGCCACGTCCAGGGAGCCGCCCAGCACCTTCTGCATGGCGGTGTGGGAGAACTGCGAGCCGTGCAGCTCCAGGTGTACCCCGGGGCGGTGGGTGCGCACGTGGCGGGCCAGCTCCCCCACCTGCCGGTTGATGGACGCTCCCGCGAACCCGAGGCGCACGCGCCCGGTCTCTCCGGTCATGGACTTGGCCACCGCGGTGCGGGCCTGTTCCGAGGCCGCCACCAGCTCGCGCGCGGGCTCCAGGAGGGCCGCCCCGGCCGGGGTGAGCGAGACCTGCCGAGTGCTGCGCTCGAACAGCTGAGCGCCCAGGGACTTCTCGATGCTCTTGATGAGCCGGCTCAGGGGTGGCTGCGCGATCCGCAGGTTGGCGGCGGCGCGTCCGAAGTGCAGTTCCTCGGCAACCGCCAGGAACGCCTTGGCTTCGTGGACTTCCATGGGCGGAGCCTACGTGATTGTTGCCACACGCGCATCAGTCCACCGCTCTTCTTGTATTGGACAGAACCTAATGACGGTGATTGTGTGGGGTGAAACACATTCCCCGTCCCAGTGGAGCGTTCATGTCCCTCACCCAGGATCCTGCGACCTCCGGGCCGCTCAGCGGAGTGGTCGTCGCGGACTTCTCCCGCGTGCTCGCGGGGCCTTACTGCACCATGCTGCTCGCGGACATGGGCGCCACCGTGGTCAAGGTGGAGAGCCCCACCGGGGACGACACCCGCGGGTACAAGCCGCCTAGCCGGGACGGGGTGGGCACCTACTACCTCTCCGTGAACCGCAACAAGCACTCCATCGTGCTGGACCTGCGCGATCCGGCGGACCTGGAGACCGCCTACGAGATCATCGACGCCGCGGACGTGTTCATAGAGAACTTCAAGCCCGGCGGGCTGGCCCGCTACGGGTTGGATCCCGAGGCCGTGGCCGAGCGGTGGCCCGGGCTCATCCACACGAGCATCACCGGATTCGGCACGGACCGCGGCGCACACCTGCCGGGCTACGACCTGCTGGTCCAGGGCGTCTCGGGCTTCATGTCCGTGACCGGCTCCGCGGACGGCCCACCCCAGCGGGCGGGCGTGGCGATGTTCGACGTCCTCACCGGGCTGCACGCCGCAGTGGCCATCCTGGGCGCCCTGCACGAGCGGGACGTCTCCGGCAGGGGCCAGCACATCCATCTGGATCTGCTCTCCTGCGCGCTGTCCTCCCTGGTCAACCAGACCACGGGCTACGCGGCGTGCGGCAACGACCCCCAGCGCATGGGCAACGACCACCCCAGTCTGTTCCCGTACGGACCGTTCCCCACCGCGGACAAGGACCTCATCATCACGGTGGGCAACAACCCCCAGTTCCGGCGTTTCGTCACGGTGCTGGGCCTGCCCGAGCTCGCGGAGGACCCGCGCTTCGACACCGTGGAGAACCGCAACCAACACCGTGAGGAGCTGCGCCCGCTGCTCAACAAGGCGCTGTCCTCGGACACCGCCGAGGTGTGGGCGTCCCGGTTGCAGGCGGAGGGCCTGCCGTGCGCCCCCATCCTCACCATCCCCGAGGGCGTGGAGTACGCGACCTCCCTGGGCCTGGACCCCGTGGTGCAGGTGGGCGAGGGCGATGAGGCCGTGCCCCTGATCAAGAACCCCGTGACCTTCAGTCGCACCCCGGTGCGCTACGACAAGGCCCCGCCCGCCCTCGGTGCGGACGGCACCGATGTCATGGCCTGGCTGCGTTCCCGTCGCGCCGCCCACGACGACGCCCCCGCACCGGACCGCACGGCCGTCGGTGCAGTGCCCACCGCCGCGCACGACGGCGCCGCCGGTTCCCCGGGCGCGGCCCCGAACCGCGCGTAGCCCCTCCCCACACCAGAATCTCGCGCCGCAGCGAGGCGGAGCCCCGCCTCCCGGCCACCGAAAGGACCCGTGATGAGCGAACTGCTCGAGAACCCCGACTTCTTCCTGCTGGACCAGGAACTCTCCGCCGAGGAGATCGCCCTGCGCGACCGCGTGCGCGCCTACGGCCAGGAGCACGTGCTGCCCGCGATCAACGCGTTCTGGGAGCGCGGCGAGCACCCCCTCCCCGCGTTCAAGGGCCTCGCCGACCTGGGGGTCGTGGGAACGTTCATCGAGGGCTACGGCTGCCCCGGACTCTCCCGCCAGGCCGCCGGGCTGGTAGCCCGTGAGATGGGCCGGATCGACGGCTCCGTGAACACGTTCTTCGGCGTGCACTCCAACCTGTGCATGGGCAGCATCTACATGCTGGGCAATGAGGAGCAGCGCCAGCGGTGGCTGCCCACCATGGCGAAGATCGAGACGACCGGTGCGTTCGCGCTCACCGAGCCCACCCACGGCTCGGACTCGGTGTCCCTGGAGACCTCCGCGCGCCGGGACGGGGACCACTGGGTGCTCAACGGGCACAAGCGGTGGATCGGCAACGGCCACGCCGCGGACGTGATCGTGCTCTATGCCCGGGACGAGGCGGACGGACAGGTCAAATGCTTCGTGGTGGAGAAACAGGAGGACGGCGAGTACCCGCAGGGCTACCTCCCCACCGTGATCGACGGCAAGATCGGCAAGCGCGCCATCAACCAGGCGGACATCGTGATCGAGAACCTGCGGATCCCCGAGGAGAACCGGCTGGAGAACTGCCACAGCTTCAAGGACGTCAACAAGGTGCTCAAGGCCACCCGCGGCGGTGCCTCGTGGGAGGCCGTGGGGCACGGCATGGCGGCGTTCGAGATCGCCGCGAACTACGCCCTGGAGCGTGAACAGTTCGGGATGCCGATCGCCAGCTACCAGCTGGTGCAGGAGCGGCTGGCCACCATGCTCTCGGACCTGACCTCCATGCAGCTGCTGTGCACCCGCATGGCGCAGTTGCAGGAGCGCGACCAACTCACGGACGCCATGGCCTCCATGGTCAAGATGACCACTTCCCGCAAAGCCCTGGCCATGTGCCGCACCGCCCGGGACATGCTGGGCGGCAACGGGCTGTTGCTGGAGTACCACATCGGCCGTCACCTCACCGACATGGAAGTGGTCTCCACGTACGAGGGCACCGACTCGATGCAGGCGCTCATCGTGGGCCGGGAGATCACCCGGATCTCGTCCTTCACGCGCACGCGCAGCTGACGGGTCCGGGCTGGTGGGTACGCCGTAAGGGTTCGTGAGTTCTGTTCCGGGCCTCGCCGCGAGAAGATGATGGGCATGGTTAACCGCGTAGGTAGTCAGTCCTTTGCGACGAGCAGTACCGCTTCGACCTCATTCGTGGGACGTCGCAGGGAACTGAAGGAAGCGCGGGCCACGGTGTCCCGCTCGCGGTTGACGACCCTCACGGGTCCCGGAGGCGTGGGCAAAACCCGCCTGGGGATGGAAGTCGGTCAGCGCTTGCAGACCCATTTCCGCGACGGTGCGTGGATGGTGGATCTGGGATCCCTCAACCCCGGTGCCCCCATCAGCCCGATAGTCGCCTCCGCCCTGGCCATTCAAGACCAGTCGAATCGCGGGGCGCTGGAACGAGTGACGGACTACCTGCAGGACAAGGAGTTGTTGCTGTTCCTCGACAACTGTGAACACGTGCTGTCCGGGGCCGGGGAGTTGGTGGACCGTGTCCTGGCCACGGCCCCGGGGGTGAGGATCCTCACCACCAGCCGTGAGCCCCTGAGCATGGCCGGCGAGGCGATCTATCCCGTGCCTCCCTTGGCGACACCCTCCGTGGAGGACGACCATGCGGTTCAGGACCTTGAACGCTTCGAATCGATTGCCTTGTTCGTGGACCGTGCACGGAACGTGGTGGGTGACTTCACGATCACTCCCGAGAACCAGAGGGCCGTGATCGAGTTGTGCACGCGCCTCGACGGCATGCCACTGGCCATCGAATTCGCCGTTGCGCGGTTGCAGAGCATGTCCGTGACCCAGTTGCTCGATCGCCTGGACCAGCGCTTCCGATTGTTGAGCCGCGGGTCTCGCACTGCTCAGCCCCGGCACCGGACACTCCAAGCGTTGATCGACTGGAGTTACGAGCTCTGCACCCCGGAGGAGCAGGTGCTGTGGCAACGGCTGTCAGTCTTTCCCAGCAGTTTCGATCTGGAAGCCGCCGAGGAGATCTGCAGTTTCGATGGTCTCGTCCCGGATCTCGTTCTGGACTTGTTGGATCGCCTCGTGGCCAAGTCCATCCTGCTCACCGAACGCAACGGGGAGGCAGTGCGCTACCGCCAGCTCATGACCGTGCGTGAATACGGCGCCGACCGACTGAACGACGGCGCGGCCACTGAGCTGCGCCGTCGTCACCGGGATTGCTTTCTTCGCCGGGCGGAAACCATGGTCGAACAGTGGTCTACTCCGCGCCAGGGTGAGTTCATCCTGCGCGCTCGCACGGAACGCCCCAATTCCATGGCGGCATTGCAGTGGTCCGTAGCCACCCCCGGTGAGATCAACGCTGCTGCACGCCTGGCGGTGGCGTTGCGTCACCACTGGGTGTCGGACGGTTACCTCAGCGAAGGACGTTTCTGGCTCGACCGTGTCCTGGGCGAGTACGACGACGCCCCGGAACGACACGAACGAGGATCCGCGTTGTGGGTGGTCGCCTGGGTCAGCCTGATGCACTGGCGCCCCGGATCGAGAGGTCCGAGGCGCCAGTGTCAGCCGGTCAGCGCGTGAAGAAACGCTGGTGCGGCTGGGACTCAGACGGTGATCATTGCCACGGAGCGCACCGAAGGAAATACGCCTGAGAGGAACTCCTCGATCTCCGCCGTGTCCCCCAGCGGGAAGATGCCGGCCACGTACTGGTCGGGGCGAACCACTACCACCGCACCGTCCGCGCTGATACCGCGCTCCTCGAAGATGTCGTGTCCCTCCAACGTGCCAAACACCTTCTCCATGTCCGTCAGTCGGAACGTGCCGGTTTTGGGCTTGAACGCCTCCGGCACGTCCGAGACATCGAATTCGGTGTGCCGCTGGCGGTGGATCAACTTGGTGTCGAACAGATCGGGAGACAGCGATCCTTCAGCCCAGTGGGCCCAATCCTGGAGGGTCTGGGAAACTCCCGGAGCTGCGTCGTCAGCGAAAACGTAGACACGCCACCGACCGTCCGCGAAGTGATCGTGCCCGATGTGCATGGGCACCAGATCGCACACACGGCCCGCCATGGCGGACTTGAAACGCCTACCGAGCGGGTATCCCTCAGCGAGTTCCTGGTGCTTGGTGTCCGCCGTGATCATCGATGGCTCGTACTCGGTGAGGTAGCCCGCGTTGAACTCGGCGTTCTTCGTGTAGAAATCCTCCAGTTCGTTGGGGTTCTCGAACTGGTCACTCGGCTGCGCCATGAGGGTGGACCATGCCTTGTCGAACTCGATCAGACGATGGGCGATGTCCTTGCGCTCCTCCGCGTAGGTGCGCAGCAGTTCCACGGGGCTGTTTCCGGAGAGCACGTGGCCCAGTTTCCACCCCAGGTTGAACCCGTCCTGCATGGACACGTTCATACCCTGCCCCGCCTTGGCCGAGTGCGTGTGGCACGCATCCCCGGTGATGAACACGCGGGGGTCCTGGCTGGAGGTCTTCTCCGAGGCGCGGTCATCGAAATGGTCGGAAACGCGGTGACCCACCTCGTAGATCGAGTGCCACACCACGTTCTTCACATCCAGCTTGTACGGGCTCATGATCTGCTGCGCAGTGGCGATCACGTCCTCGAGTGGAGTCTCCCGCACGGAGCGATCACCCTCCGCCACTTCACCCAGATCCACGTAGAGCCGGAAGAGGAACCCGCCCTCGCGCGGGATGAGCAGGATGGTGCGACCGGTCGAGGACTTGATGGTGCACTTCTTGCGAACGTCCGGGAAGTTGGTGTCCGCGTAGATGTCCATCACGCCCCACACATGGTTGGCCTGCTTGCCATGCAGTCGATACCCCAGGGACTTGCGCACATTGCTCCGAGCGCCGTCCGCCCCCACCACATACTTGGTACGCACCTAAAGCTCTTGGCCCTCGTCGGGTCCGGCCGTGCGGCGCAGGGTCACCGTGATCGGGTATTCGCGGTTCTCTTCCTCGGGGGCGACTTCCATGTCCACGAATTCGTAGCCGTAATCCGGTTCCATCCGAGTGGGCGCGTTCTTCATGAACCGATTGAAATGATCGATGATGCGCACCTGGGTGATCAGCATCATGGGCCATTCGCTGAATTCTTCCGGCAATTCGCGGGTGCTCATCTCGCGAATGATACGTTCCGGGTCCTGGGGATCAGGCTTCCAGAACGCCATGTCCGTGATGGTGTGCGCTTCCTCGTAGATCTCATGGGCGAAGCCGAACGCCTGGAACGTCTCCATGGTCCGGGAGTGCACGCCATCCGCATTGGCCAATGGCAATCGGTGTCCCCGGCGTTCGATCAACCTGGTGTTGACCTCTGGGAACCGGGACAGCTGTGCTGCGGTGATCGACCCGGCGGGACCGCACCCCACGATCAGCACGTCCATGGTGTCGGGCAACTCGGCGGGACGATCCACCCCCGAGCCCTGAGCGGGCATAGTCATGGGATCGCCGGTTTGATAGCCATCTACATGAAAATGCATGATATCTCCTTGGAGGAATGGAATGACATTCTGTGTTTTGTCTCACACGATATGGATCTCACTCGGTACCTCACAAGCAGTTCAGCCGCTACAGAAAACATCCGCCTCAAAAACTGGATCGGCTAGCATGAAATTGGCGTTGTCGTAAGGCTAAGACTACGCAATTCGGCCCTTCCCAAATGAGTGTGGGTAAGGGCCCAAGCGGGGTGCGTGTCACGGGGGTCGGGTAGGGGTCGAGGCCTCCAGGATGGGGGTGCTGAATCCAACCGTCCTCGAAGGCCTCGATGTGTCCCATGCTATGTGCGCGCCGGCGTGCGCGCTCTTCGACCTGCCCGATGTCCACGTGCTCACGATCGAGCGGCACCGCTCCTCGTTCACCCTGGTGGTCGAGACCGTGCCGTCA
>NZ_JAVKPY010000021.1:0-17248 GCF_040981035.1 Kocuria sp. CPCC 205297
ACGACCTGCTCCGGGGTGTGACGCTTCCTGCTGTTCGACATGATCTGACCAGTCTCCCTGCCCGCAACCACAGGCGACAGGACGACTCCCAGAACCACCGGACCTAAAAAACGGGGTCAGCCCATCACTCCATGTTGCTTTCATAGCGACTATGAGGTGTATGGGGGTTCTGGACTATTGTCGGACGGAGGCGACAAAGTCGCGCATCGTCTTCGCCCCGTCGTCACCGACGCTCTCGGTGAGCGAGTCGATGGTGACGTGACCGAGGCTCTCCCGCCACTCTTTTTCCGCGTTCAGCATCGCCTTGTGGATACCGCATTTCCCGCGGGCCTTGATTTTCTCCGCCTCGGGTTCAAAGATGCCGCGGCATCGTACGTTCTCGCAGTTAAACAGGGGCGCATCTCCTTGGATGGCGTTGAGGACATCGAGCAATGTGATGTCAATTGCCGGCTTCGAGAGTCGGTAACCGCCTCGTTGCCCAGCGGCTGACGCTACGACCCCCTGCTTGACGAGGAGCTGGAGTTGCTTGGTGAGGTACTCCTCTGAGATGTCGAACATTTCGGACAATGCGCGACGTGGCACCGGGCCGACGTCATCGCATACGGCGAGAGCGACGAGGCAGTGGGCCATCCATTCGGCACCGCGGGGTAACTTCATGGGTCCACCTTATCTACCTGGACTCAGATACGTCATGTCTAGGCACCCACCACCCTTCGCATCGCGTCGAGCTTGTCCGAGGTCTCTGCGAACTCGGTCGTCGGATCGCTGGCGGCGGTGATGCCACCGCCAGCCCGGAGGGTGACGCTGTGCTGGTCGTCGTCGATCTCCAGTCCCCGCAGTGCCACGTACAGGTCGCCGTCTCCGTCGGGGGTCAGCCAGCCGATGAGCCCGCCGTAGTAGCCGCGCGTTGTCTCAACTCCGCTGATGAAAGCTGAGGCCTGGTCTTGGTCGACCCCGCAGACAGCTGGTGAGGGGTGTAGCAGGTCGACCAGGGCCGCGATCGACACGGATTCGGGCACCTCGGCGCGGATCGGGGTACCGAGGTGCCAGACGTTGTTCGCCGATACGATCGATGGCTCCGCTGCGACGGATACCTCCGTCGCAATCGTGTGGAGTCTGGACCGCATGAAGTCCACGAGGAGGCCGTGTTCTTCCAGGTACTTCGGTGTGCGGAGCTGGGCCTCGGCTTCGGCCCTCGTCAGTGCGCCGGGCACGGTGCCTGCCAGTGGCTGCAGACGTACAGTGTTCCCTCGCTTGCTGAGGAACTGCTCCGGGGTGGCACCGGCGGCCACAGTGGAATCCTCGTCCTTGGTCGTGGCGTGATACCGGTAGGCCTCTGGGTAGAGAGCGTGAATGCGGGAGAGGAGGAGGCGGTGGGGTGGCATTCCTTCCCAGGTGTAGCGCTCTGATCGTGACAGAACGACCTTCGCCAGTTCTGGCTCGGTGTCGAAGGTGTGCCGTGCCTGTTCGAGGGAGAGCATGTAGCGGGCGGTCTCGCGTTCGTTGAACCGGATGTCCGGGGTCAGCGCGGTCGCATCGAAGCTACCGGGCTGTTCCACAGCCTCGGTGTCGGGCACAGTGCTGGGGCGGCCAAGATAGGTCGTGACGGGTGCACCCGTCTCGAACGGGATTAGCACGCCGAGGACTTCGCCGGTCTCAGCGGCGAGTGCTCGGCACTGGGCGTCTTCGAGGCTCTCGGTGCGGATCTCGGGGTTCGGAAGCACGACTGATCGTTCGTCACCGAATACCGCAAAGGCGGCACCCCAGACGGCAGCGCGGGTGGTGGGAGCGTGTTCTTGTGTCTGTGTCATGAGGTGGTCTCCGTCTCCAGCGGGGTGTAGTCGGTGTAGCCGCGCGTGCCGCCGGTGTAGAAGGTGGTGAAGTCGGGTGTCGCCAGGGTTGCGTTTGTGGCCAGGCGTCGGGGTAGGTCGGGATTGGCGATGAACAGCCGGCCCAGTGAGACGGCGTCGGCGCCGCGTGCGAGGGTGGACGTGGCGCGGGCGAGGACTTCGCTGGCGGGGGTGGTGGGGTCGGTGCCCATGTTGTGAATCCACCGGCCGTGCCACAGTAAGCGCATCTGCTCGATGATCTCGGGAGCACTGGTCGAGGTGGTGTGGAGGTAGGCCAGGTCCTGGACCTCCGGCTGGGCCAGCAGTTGACCGTATTGCGTGAGAAGGTCGAGCTCGTGCAGAGAGGTAACCGAGGCCCCTGGTGAGATTCTCAAGCCGACACGAGCAGCCCCGATGGCCTCGGTGAGCGCGTCGATGACGGCGATGGGGAACCGGCACCGGTCCTGCGGTGTGCCCCCGTACTGATCGATGCGAGTGTTCGTCTGGGGTGAGAGGAACTGGTGCAGGAGGAAGCCGTTGCCAGCATGGATCTCGACTCCGTCGAAGCCGGCCGCCATCGCCCGGCGTGCAGCCTGTGCGAAGTCGTCGATGACCTCCCGCATGCCTGCTTGGGTGAGTGCCTGGGGTCGTGCGTGCGGGAGCATGTCGGCACCGACCCTGATGGTCTCGGTCGGGATGACGTCCGAGGGCGCCACAGGCGTGCGGTCGCCGTTGACGGTGGGGTGAGCGTTGCCTCCGGCGTGCATAAGTTGCAGGACGATCGTGCCGCCGTTGTCGTGGACGGCGTCGACAACCTGTTTCCAGGCCTGTTCGTCGGCGTCGGTGATCATGTGCGGGCTGCCCGGCTGGTTCTTCCCCGTCCATGAGGGGTGGGTGCTCTCGGCGATGATCAGGCCCGCGGCGGCGCGTTGGCTATAGTAGGTGGTCATCGTCTCGGTCGGGGCGCCCTCGGCGTCGGCGCGTTGGCGGGTCATCCCGCTCATGACCAGGCGACTGCCGAGGGGAATGTCGCCGAACTGTGCAGGATCGAAAACTGTGTCCATGGTGATTCCGTCGAACTCGTGGGCTGGGATTGTCAGAAGTAATACGGGAACGGCGCCCAATCGGGTGCGCGCTTTTCCAGGAACGCGTCGCGTCCCTCGGCTGCCTCGGCGGTCATATAGGCCAGGCGTGTGGCTTCACCGGCGAAGACCTGCTGACCGACCATGCCGTCGTCTGGCAGGTTGAAGGCGAACTTGAGCATGCGAATGGCCTGGGGCGATTGGCGGCAGATGTCGGCAGCGAACTCGACCGCCGTGGACTCCAAGTCCGCATGCGTGACGACGGTGTTGACCGCGCCCATCTCATACATGTCTTGGGCGGAGTATTCGCGGGCGAGGAAGAAGATCTCGCGGGCACGTTTCTGACCGACTTGCCGGGCCAGGAGGGCAGAGCCGTAGCCGGCGTCGAAGGACCCGACGGTCGCGTCGGTCTGTTTGAACTTGCCGTGCTCTTTCGACGCGATCGTCAGGTCGCAGACGACGTGCAGGGAGTGCCCACCGCCTGCCGCCCACCCGGAGACGGCGGCGATGACGACCTTGGGCATGGTCCGGATGAGCCGTTGGACTTCAAGGATGTGGAGGCGTCCCCGACTGGCCACGTCTATGGTGCCGTCGTCGCCGGTGTAGAGGTAGCCGTCGCGGCCGCGGATGCGTTGGTCGCCGCCGGAGCAAAACGCCCAGCCGCCATCGGCCGGTGAGGGGCCGTTGCCGGTGAGGATGACGGCACCGACGTCGCTGGTCATGCGGGCGTGGTCGAGGACCCGGTAGAGCTCGTCGACGGTCTGGGGGCGGAAGGCATTGCGGACTTCGGGCCGGTTGAACGCGATCCGTACCCACGGGGCGAGGTCGGACGCGCCTGGTTGGAGACCACGGTGATAGGTGATGTCTTCCAGGCCATCGAATCCCTCGACCGGTCTCCACCGGTCGGGCTGGAAGGGGTTCACAGCGTCGGTCATGGTCGTGTGCCTCCTTGCGGCGTAGTGATCGGTGATGTGGGCGTGGTCTGGGCGTTCCACCGGGCATCGGCGCACTCTCGCGCGCGGGCGTGGAGGTCTCGGAGGTGCCCGCGTGCGGCGGGGACTTCGATCACGCTCAGGCCGTTGGCGTGTTCTTCGTGCAGTGCCTGGGGAAGCTCGGCGAGGTCGGCGACGCGGTGCCGGACCTGGTAGGCCTGGCAGAGGGCGGCGATGTTCACAGCCTGTGGCGTGCCGTAGATGCGTTCGAAGGTGGTGGCGTACGGGGGCTGCTTGTACTCGGGTGCGCCCTGCTCGAGGAGTTCGAAGATGCCCCCGCCCTGGTCGTTGATGACGACCAGGGTGAGGTTGGTCGGTACCTGTTCATAACGGCCGAACTGCAAGGCGGTGGCGTCGTAGAGGAAGGTGAGGTCGCCGACCATGGCCGTGACGTGCCGGTCAGGATGGGCCAGCGCGACACCGGCGGCAGAGGCGAGGGTGCCGTCGATGCCTGCTGTGCCGCGGTTGGACAGCGTGAACTGTGGGAACTCTCGTGCGACCAGGGCCGCATCGCGGATGGTGTTCGACGCTCCCAGCCACAGCAGCTCAGACTCGGGAACCGTCGCGAGGACGGCGCTGACAGCGTGCGCGCCACAGGGCTGAACCGTGGAGTCGGCCAACGCTGTGGCCCACGCGGCGCGGAGCGTCTGATCCAGGGTGGTGACGTGCTGGTCCCATGCCTCGTCTCGGGTCTCCGGTGGAGCCACGGCGGTAACCACGGCATCGAGGTCGGCAGCCGCGTAGAGCCACCGCTCATTGCCATCGCTGAGGAAGGAGGCGCGGATGCCGGGATGGCGCATGGTCCGGGTGACGTTGCGGTGCAGTGTGGGCCGTCCGAGGACGACGACCTCCTCCGGGGTGAGGTAGTCGAGAACCCACGGGTGCAATCGGGTCTGATCCTCGCGCAACGCCACCGTGGGCTCGGCGACAACGGGCACTCCTGCGGGCAGGAGCCTCGGGTTCGCACCGTCGCCGGCGATGACGAGGCTGTGCGAATGGACCCGGTGCGGCTCCGCTGCGGCCCCTGATCCGCGAGTGGCCGGAGGTGTCACCCAGGGCGCGTGGTCGGGCTTGCCAGCCGGCAGGCGGGGTTCGAACTGCCTCGGCGGCAGTGCGCTGGTCAGCGGAAGATCGAGATGGACCGGCCCCGCCGAAGCGCCGAGACGTCCGCCACCGGTCAGCACGGCGCGGCACACCGTCGACCGGATAGAGGCGTTGACCGTCGCCGTATCTGCGCCTTCGGGCGTGATCTGCATGCTGCCGCGTACCTGGCTGCGCAGAGCCTCGATTTGCTCGATGGTCTGCGAGGCTCCGGTACCCAGCACGGACACGGGGCGGTTGGCCGAGAGCACGATGACCGGCACGTCGGAATAGTTCGCCTCCGTCACGCTCGGCAGCAGGTTCGTCACGGCACTTCCGGAGGTGGTGACCACTGCGACCGGGCTGCCAGTGGCTTTGGCCATGCCGAGTGCGGTGAACCCGGCGACGCGCTCGTCCAGTTGGACGTGGAGGACGAGTTCCCGATTCTGGGAGCGGCGGGCCAGCTCGAAACCGAGCGGGCCGTTTCGTGAGCCAGGACAGTAGAGGAAGCAGCGCACGCCGTTGCGCACAAGCTCGTCAACGACGATTCCGGCCAGGACGTGAGCATCCGTCATCCGGGCGTCGCGCCCGGGGTGGAGATCCGATGGAGCTGTCGTGGGGGTCATGCCGGCACCCCGACGGGTTCGAACGCGAGGATGTTCATCGTGGGAGACAGCGTGTACTTCCCATCGGGCAGCATCAGGTTGTTGCCCACGAGGCTGGGCATTCGACCGATGGCGGGAGATGCCGGGGTGGTCTCCACGATGAGACCGTGATGGAGGCGCAGTGACGACAACCGAGGCCAGGCTTCTGCGGTCAATCGCACGCGCCGTCCGAGCGGAGAGGTCTCGTCCGGGGTCACGGACCCGATGGCGGAGACGCGTCGGAAGGAGCAGCTGGCGACTTCGAGTTCGCTGCGGATGACCGGAGCAATGAGGGCGGCAGGTTCCGTACCGTTCCAGTGGGAGGTCACGGCCGCGTTGGCAGCAAGCTCATCGCTGAGCTCTGGTTCCCGTATCGCCGCGTACCGGGCCACTGCCGCGACCAGATCGTCGCTGGTGTCTGCCCCGATTTCCGAGACCAGGGTGAAGGCGTCCTCGATGCCTTGGTTCATGCCGCGACCGCCCGCGGGTGATTGCACGTGGGCGGCATCACCGATGAGCGCGATCGGCCCTTGGGCGAACCGGGTCGCCTGCTGCGTGTGGGCGAGGAACGTGGCCTCCCACACCACTGGTCCCTCCGGAGCTGGGAACCCGTGCCCGAGTGCGCGTTCGCGCAGAAAATCCGCCCCGGCGTGGGTGTCTTCCCCGGGGAAGGGGGCAACGAGGCGGATCGTGTTCTCCGGCAGCGGAACCGTGACCAGGGCGCCCGGCTCCCCGGTGCACGTCCACACCGCGTCGCGGTCGAACCCGCCGGTGTCGTCGACGAAGTCGCGCAACGCGAACCGCGTTCCACGACCGGGACCGGCGAGTTCGACGCCGATGGCCTCGCGGACGATAGACCGGTATCCATCGGCACCGATGAGAAGGTCGACCGTCAGGTCCGGAAACGTGCCGACGTCACCCTTGCCGGTCACAAGGACGCGGCCATCGTCCTGCTGATGGGCGCCGGTCACCCTGACACCGCGATGAATGCGTACTCCGACCCTGCGCGCACGGTCTTCAAGCAGACGTTCCAGGCGTGACTGGGACAGCGTCACACACCCGGCCGCGCCCAGGTCGAGTCTCCGCTCACCGGTCTCCGTCCGGAACCCCAAGACGGAAACGGGATGCCCTTCAGCCTTCACCTTTCCGGCGACGCCGACGAGGCCGAGGACATGCAGGGCCGGCGGCCACAGCGTCGGTGCCCGGGTCCCTGTCCGTGCTCGCGCATGAGCCTCGACCACAGTGACTTCCCAGCCGAGCCGGTGCAGGAGAAGCGCTGCGATCAGCCCAGAGGTGCCAGCACCGGCGATCGCGGCGCGCCTCACCGGGTTCGCCTGAGAACCGCTCATGCCGCGCTCGCCTGCAGACGCGGCAGGGCCGCTTCAAGCTGGTTGCGCTGGACCTTCATCGTCGCCGTCCGTGGGAGATCTTCGTACGGGAGCACGAGTGGTGCCGCCATATGCGGCAGATCCGCCACGCTCTTCCACCAGGCTTCCCAGTCCATCTCGTGACCGTCGGCGATCGCGACGACCGGCTGCGGTTCCCCGGCCTGGCCGCGGACGAACACGATCTCGCTGAGGAAGGAGTGCTGATCGAGCAGGCGGTCCTCCAGTGCCAGGGTGCTCTCCACGTTGGCGATGAGGTCGACCTGTCGGTCCAGCAGCGCGATCTGTCCGAGATAGCCTTTGATGCCGACGTCACCGCTGTCCCACCACTGCCCGTACAGGTTCTGGTTGAAGCGGTCTTCTTCCCGCCAGTACGTCAGGGCTCGACCGCGGGAGTACATCTGGATGGCACCGGACTTCCGCCGTCGCTGCACACGACCGTGCTGGTCCACGATGCGCGCTTTGGTCATCCGCGGCATGCCCACGCCCACCCAGCGGGCGTTGGTGAGCCGGAGGGTTTGCGGGGTGTGCGCCCGCATGATCATCGGCCCGCACTCGCTCTGTCCGTACACCTGCAAGAAGACCGGCACCTTATACTGCGAGGCGCGCAGGTACTTCGCCATCGTCTCCTTGTTGATGGCGTCGAACGTAGAATGCAGGTACTTGATGCTGGAGAACACCGATGGGTCCGACTCGACCAGCGTCAGCCACCGCACGAAGTGGTTCGGGTGAGTCTCGAGCACCTTCGGCCGGTACCGCCGCAGCGTCGCTTCCACGTTCGGCAGGCTCGGATCGGAGATGTTGAGCAGGCTGAACCCGTAGGACATGAGCGAGGCAATGCCGATGTTGAAGCGGCTGTGGACCGGTGAGATGTGGAACGCGACGAGCGAGTCCTTGTCAACGGCCGAGAGGACCCGCTGCTGCCACAGCACCCGCCAGCCCATCGAGGTCTGCGAGTGCACGATCAGCTTCGGCACCCCCGTCGTTCCGGAGGTGTGGGTCATGTAGGCGACAGCGTCGACCCGTCCACGCGGGGCGGGAGCGGCAGGCTCATCAACCGGCTCATAGTCGGCCAGATTGATCTTGTGCTGCGGTGTCGCACCGTCGACGGCGCTGACCTTCTCGGCAGTCTCAGCGTCGTAGAGCACCCAGGGATCGTCGAGCCGGTGTAGGAGAGCGTCGAGGGTCTCGGCCGGCAGGTGCGGGGAGATCATCACCGGCACCCCGCCCGCGTAGCCGATGGCCACCGCCCACATGTAGCTGTCGAAGGACGCGGACTTGAAGACCGCGGTGTGCGTGCCCGGCGTCATGCCGTGGCTGATCAGCCACGCCCCGCGGCGCTCGATTGCCTCGAGCACCTCGGCGTAGGTGGCGTGGATGCCCAACTCCGGAAACGTCGGCAGCGGAGTGTCGAAGTGCATCATCACGGCCGGATGCTTCCTGGCCGAGTCCCGGAAACCCCAGTAGAGGTGCAGTGGTTCGCTGGCCGGGGCGACCAGCTGCTTGAGCGCGCGGATCATCACCGGGCCCTGCCTGCCGCGATGGTCACCAGCCGTTCAGCGAGATACCGCATGGCCTCATGGTTCTCCTCGGGCACCGAGGCCTGCTGCGCACCGGAGACGCTGGAGACTCCGTAGGGGTTGCCGTTGAGCGGCTTCTGCTGTGCCTCTCCGGCCGCCCCAGCGGGCACGATGATCGCCCCCCAGTGGTAGAAGATGTTGTTGAACGCGAGGATCGTGGACTCCTGGCCGCCGTGGTTGGAGGCGGTCGACACGAACGTGGCCATGAACTTATCCGCCAGGACTTCCTGCTGGTGGAGGGGCAGCGTCTGGTCGATGAAGTGCTTCAGCGGACCAGACATCGATCCGTACCGGCCAGGCGTGCCCCACAGGACCGCCTCGGCGGAGGTGAGATGCTCCAGCGCCCGCGCGTGCGCCTGAGCAGTGACCTCGGCATCGTCGAGTTCCGGCAGGGCGTCCACCGTTACCGAGTGTCCGAGTGCTTCGAGGTGGTCCTTGGCCGTACCGGCGAGAGCAGCGACGTTGCCGGTGGAGCTGTGAAAGATGATCGCGACCTGCATGTCAGGTCTCCCTTCTCTCGTGGTTAGAGGCTGGTGCCCATGGAGGCGTCGATGACCTGCCCGGTGATCGCCTGGGAGGTGTCCTGGGCGAGCAGACTGACGACCTCGGCCATGTCCTCGGGCCGAGCGAGCTTCTTCACCGCACTGCCGTCACGGGTCGCGTCAGCCGCGTCCCGGTTGCCACGCAGCCAACCGGCGTTGATGTCGGTGTCGACGACTCCAGGGGCGACCACGTTGACGGTGATGCCGCGGGCGCCGAGCTCGGCGGCCATGGTGCGGGCCAGGTACTCCAAGGCGATCTTGCTCATCCCGTACCCGGTCAGGGCAGGGAACGAGTACCGGGTCAGTGCCGAGCCGGTGAAGATGTACTTCCCACCCGGCGCGGTCACGAGGTCGACCAGTCCTGCGGCGAGTTCGTAGGGGGCGACGGTGTTGGTCTGGAACAGGTCGCGGAGCGCATCGGCACTCAGCTCCTGGAAGTTCCCGAACGGGGCGATACCGGCGTTGAGGAACGCCAGGTCGATCGTCTTATCGGCCAGGGTCTCGCGCATCTGGCCCAGCAGTGCCTGCACGGCCTCGGGGTCCCCGAAGTCCGCCTGCACGGTCGTGACCGTGGTGCCGTGCTCGCGAGCGGATGCCTGCAAGTCGGTGAAGTCGGCATCGGCGGAGCGGTGGTGGGCGATGACGTCGTAGCCGAGCTGCGTCAGTCGGATAGCGCTGGCCTTGCCGATCCCGCGGCTTGCTCCTGTCACGAAGGCTGTCTTGGCTGCCATGTGGTCCTCTCCTCAGTTGGGTCTGTTCGCGGGGCAAGGGGAGCTTTCCCCGCACACCCAGCCTAGACAAAGTGGACTTAGTATGTCCAGGAACGCCACGTGAGCTACGATTGAGCAATGCGCACGGTCCCGATCGCGTTGCGCACGCGAGGGCAGCACGGTCGCAGCCGCCGCCGACCGTGCTGGTAGTTGCACCGTCGAGAACTCAACGAGGAGGACAACATGGTGGGCAACCCAGTCAGATACGACTTGGCGAGTAGCGTCCGAGATGCGCTGGCCTTTCATGCGCGTACGAGCCGAGAGCGCATCGTCACTTTCAACAATGCGAACAAGTACTCGGCCAGCGATGGTGTCAACCACGATGACGAAGCGCTGCCGGAGATCGGGGCTGATGCAGGAACAGGTGACAGATTCGGTTTCTTGTTCAGGCCGCTAACGTCAGCGCCTGCGTGATGAGTTTCTCCTCGTAGGCGACCGGGGTCAACTTCCCCAGGCCCTGCTGTTTCCTCCTTCGGTGATAGGTCCGTTCAATCCATCTGACGATTCGCAGTCGGAGTTCTTCTCGGGTGGCCCAGGGCTGGGCGTCGAGGACGTTGTTCTGCAGCAGGCTGTAGAACGACTCCTTGGCCGCGTTGTCCCCGGCAGCACCGACCCGCCCCATGGACCCGACCAGGCCGTGGTGCTCCAGGGCTTGGAGAAATTTCTTCGCTCGAAATTGAGACCCGCGGTCGCTGTGAACAATGCACCCGGCCACATCAGCCCCGGTCCGTCGGCGGTTGGCGATCGCATTATTCAGGGCCCTGACGGCCAGTGAGGCCTTCATCCTGTTGTCGATGCTGTAGCCGATGATCCGGCGTGAACAGGCGTCCTTGATCGCACACAAGTAGAGCTGGCCCTCACCGGTGTGGTGCTCGGTGATGTCGGTCAGCCAGACCTGGTTGAGGGTCTTCACCGTGCTGAACTGCCGGCGCACCAGGTCATCGTGGACCGGTGGCCCGGGGCGGGTGCTTTTGCCCTTCTTGCGCTTGCTGATCACCGAGAACACTCCTTGGAAGTGGCAGAGCCGCCAGGCGGTGCGGTGGGCCATCTTCACCCCGGCGTCCTCCTCAGCAGTGTCGGCCAGATAGCGGTATCCGAACTCTGGGTCATCGCGGTGGGCATCGATCAGGGCGTTGAGCCGGTGAGCCTCTTCCCATTCCTGGTCCGTCACGGGGTTGGCCAGCCACCGGTAGTAGGGCTGGCGGGCGATCTTCAGCACCCGGCACGTCACCGAGACGGGAACACCGTCTTCGGCGAGATCGCTGACGAGCGGGTACTTCATTTTGACGGGATCTGGGCCTGGCCGAAGTAGGCAGCGGCCCGGCGCATCACCTCCAGCTCCTGTTCCAGTGCCCGGTTACGCCGACGCAGCCGGCGGAGTTCTTCGCGCTCATCAGTGGTGGCGCCAGGCTTGCGATCAGCGGACTTGCCGGCATCGAGGTCAGCTTGGCGCAGCCACTTATGCAGGGTGCCTTCGTGGATGCCGAAATCAGCGGCGATCTGACCGATCGTGGTGTTCTCATCCCGGTTCTGCGCGAGCCGGATGACATCGTCACGGAACTCTCTGGGGTAGGGCTTGGGCATGATGACAATCCTTCCAGGCCAACCATCGGCTAGCCAGATCAATTGTCACCTATCCCTGCATCAGCCCCATGCTTCACTCCGTCTACGACCAGCCCGACGCCGACGCCGTCCACGCCCAATTCGACCGGCTCCTGGACTACGTCGACGGGAAACTCCCCGACGCGCACGAGCACCTCGATACCGCACGAGCGGACATCCTCGCGTTCACCGGGTTCCCCGAAGGGCTCTGGCAGCAGATCTGGTCCAACAACCCCAACGAGCGCCTCAACCGCGAGATCCGCCGTCGCACCGACTCCGTCGGCATCTTCCCGAACCGCGACGCGATCATCCGCCTCGTCGGCGCCGTCCTCGCCGAGCAGACCGACGAATGGGCCGAAGGACGCCGCTACCTCGGCCTCGACATCCTCGCCAAAAGCAGACTCACCCTCGTCGCCGACAACGACCCCGAGGAGGTGACCGACAACAACCTCGAACTCAGCGCCTAACCCCTCAAACCGAAGGACCGAGCGCTACACCACCACCGGGGACTTGACCCTACGCCGCAGGCTCTCCAAAATGTCTGCCCACGTCTGGACACGCTGCCGAGGACTACGCGCAACCCGGCTTCCCAGGCGTTGCCCATGGGAGAATGACAGAACAGTCAGGCTCAGGTGACCGATCGGAGCAGCCAACACGAGGAAGTAGCCGAGTATGTGGACCGACAACGAGACCGATCGCGACTTCCTCAACTTCGAAGGCGTCGCAGATACCATCGCCGAAGTCATCGTCAGCGCCGACGGTCGGCCTGCATCGATCGGGGTGTCCGGCGCCTGGGGTGTCGGCAAGTCTTCGATGATCAAGCTGACCAAGACATCACTCGCAAAGCATCAACCAAGGCAAGGACCGAATAAATTCGTCTTCGTAGAATTCAACGCGTGGCTGTACCAGGGATATGACGACGCACGTGCAGCACTCCTTGAAGTGATTGCTAACAAGCTCGAAGCCGAGGCAGAAGCCCGCAAAACAGGTATCGACAAGGCCAAGGACTTCCTCTCACGTGTGCGATGGTTCCGCCTCGCCAAGCTGGTTGCGCTGCCTGCAGCGTCGATGGCGTTGGGGCTTCCACCCGTGGGACTTGCGGGCGAAATCGCTGGCACGATCAAGGAGGCAACGTCTGGCAATCTGACTAATGAAGGGCTGGAGTCTCTTGGCGAGCAGGCATCAGCCACAGCAGGCGCTGCGGCAGCTTTGGTAAAGCCGAAGGAAGCAGTCTCACCGCCGAAGGAGATTCAAGCCCTTCGCGATTCGTTCGAAGATGCGATCGAAGCGCTCGACATCACGCTCGTAGTGCTCATCGACGATCTGGATCGATGCATGCCAGACACAACGATATCGACGCTGGAAGCCATTCGTCTCTTCTTGTTCCTTGATCACACAGCCTTCGTCATCGCTGCTGACGACAACATGATCAAGTACGCCGTCAAGAAGCACTTCGGAGGGCTCGACGACGACGAACTAATCACCAACTACTTCGACAAGCTCGTACAGATACCTATTCGCGTGCCAGCGCTGGGAACACAAGAAGTTCGCGCCTATCTAATGATGCTGTTCATCGAGAACAGCGATCTTGACCAGACGCAGAAGGATCAGCTTCGGACGTCGATTGCGGGTCAGCTCCGAGAGTCTTGGAAGGGCAAGCGCGTCGATCGGTCATTCGTTAGTAGCTGCGGGGTTGACTTGAAGCCTGCGCTGCTTGCTCGGCTTGAAACAGCGGAGCGGCTTGCCCCGCTGATGACTACCTCTGAGCGGATCGCAGGAAATCCGCGGTTAATCAAGCGATTCCTCAATGCACTTTCGATCCGTATGACAATCTCGACCGCTCAAGGCGTAGGCGTGGACGAAGCGGTTCTGGCGAAACTACTCCTGTTCGAGCGCTTGGCTTCGCCCGCGGCATACGCAGCATTGACGGCCGCGGTGAATGCCGACCCAGATGGAAAGCCTCAGATCCTGACTCCGTGGGAAGACGCGGCCACGAAGGAGGAGGAGTTCGAGCCCGACGAGGCATGGGACGAAGCGTTCGTTCGCGAGTGGCTGGCCCTCCCTCCGGCGCTCGGCCAGGTCGACCTTCGTGGCGCGCTCTACGTCGGACGCGAGCATGCTCCCTTGGTCACAGCATCGGATCGTCTCTCGTCAGCGGCGGCCGATCTGCTTCGAGCGCTTCTCGAGGACCCCCAGGAATCGAACGCTCTCGTTACTCGACTCGCCGCGTTGCCTCGAACCGAGCTGTCGATCATGATGGATCGAGTGCTTGCACGTGCTCGTCAGGTCCAAGAGTGGGGCGCTCCGCCAATCTTGGATGCCTGCATTGCTCTAGCTACCGCCGACCCAAACCAGGGCCGAAGCCTTGCGGGATTTCTCATCGAGCGGCCTGGCAAACAGATTCAGGCAAGCATCGTGCCGAAGATCGAGTCAGAGCCTTGGGCCGCCGACGTGTTCAAACACTGGGCTGGCGCCACGGATGTCGAGGGTCCTGTAAAGACGGTCATTGAGGGGAGGTCGAAGAGTGGGAACGTCGCAAAGTAGCACTGGACCTGGCGCCGGGGTCGCCCTCGTCCCGCCGTGGGCCGACGATGTGCCCTCAGACGATCCCGCTGACTCCAGCACCGACAACGCCCCCGACGATCCCGACCGGCCACGGCCGCAGGAAGCACCCCCTGCACGGTTCAGAGATACTCGCCGAAGTCTCACAAGCTATGCCCGCAACGGAGACAGCAGAGACCTGCGCCGGGCGCTCAGCCACTATGTGAGAAGCGGCTACGGCGGCACCACGACCATGACGCGCCGACTCGGCGCAACGGCCGTTACCGCCGGTCGGCTGGGCACGATGTTCCAGTCCGGTCGAACACCGGACGGGACATCGCTCCGTGACGCAGCTCTGGCTAATGGAAGTGACGCGAACGCCGTACTCGACGCGATCGTTGACGCCGCAAGTCCCGCGGATGGAACGCAGGACAAGGAAGCCTCACGCGTCTCCATCCGTAACGCGCTATCCGATCTTCTTGTCAGGTTCCCCGATGCGGACCTCTTCGCGCTGACCGAAGCACAGAGAAACTACGTGATCGAACGCTATGCGGCTTTTGACGTGTATGCGCGGTTCTGCCTTGACTTGCAGAAGACTGTGCTGGACAAAGCTCCCGATGCGGTCACAGGGATGCGCCGGCTGCGATACATCCGCGAGTTCATATCGGAACAGGTCTCGGCATCTTTCCGCAGAATCCGCGACGAAGACGCGCCTCCGACAACCCGGAGCATCGCTCAACTTACCCGTGCTGCGCTCCGCGAGACGCTGGCAGTTTTCGAGGAGTACACATCATGAAGTACCTCAGCGTTCCGAAGCTGGAGGGAGCCGATCGAGGCGGCGACCAGACGCCCATTCTGCTGTTCGGACGCGGCGGAGCTGGCGACGTACTTACGGCGGGATGGTCTGCTGCCGAGAGGATTCGCCGACAGAAGCTGATGCCGGATGCTGCTGCCTGGGATCTGCTCGCCATTGCCCTCTCAGTCGTTGTCGCAGACGGGACGACGTTGCGAAGCGCGAGTCCAGACGGATGGACCCGACAGATCGACCTTGAGATCGCGTTGAGCGACCCGGATCGATGGACTCCCTACGCTGACGCGATAGGCACAGCGTTGAGGTTTCTTACCACCGACCTTTGGACCATCTCGTTTCGAGACGGCGGAACGATCCCGGCCCCGCCTAAGAAGCCTCGATACCCGACGAGTGAGGCCGTTGCTCTTCTGTCTGGCGGCCTCGACTCGTTGATCGGAGCGATCGACCTCACTGCGTCGGGAACGACACTCCTCGCCGTCAGTCAAACGGTGCGTGGAGATGCGGCAAAGCAAGACCGGTTCGCTCAGCGGATTGGCGGGGGTATCGATCACCTACAGCTCAACCACAACGCAAGCACACCCCGCGGGCAGAAGGAGACCTCACAACGCTCCCGCTCGCTGATCTTCTTGGCATTCGCAGTATTGGCCGCGACCGCCACACGTCGCTATGCCTACGGCCACCCGGTACCGCTCTACGTGTGCGAGAACGGCTTCATTGCGATCAATCCGCCGCTGACGGCCGCGCGTGTGGGAAGCCTCAGTACTCGAACTGCGCATCCCGAGTTCCTGGGGCGGATGCAAAGCATCTTCGAGGCCGTAGGACTCAACATCCAGATCAAGAACCCGTACGCGGAAAAGACCAAAGGCGAGATGCTTCGTGAATGTCTCGACCAAGACCTGCTTTCGATCGAGGCGCCGTTGTCGACAAGCTGTGGTCGATTCCAGCGCTTCAACTACAAACATTGCGGGCGATGCGTCCCATGCCAGATTCGACGCGCATCGTTCGAGGCATGGGGGCGCCCGGACCCAACTGAGTACGTGTACGACAACCTTGCTATCCAAGACGAGGACCATGCGGCCTTCGATGACGTGCGCTCCGTAGCCATCGCGCTGCTCACGATCGAGCAGGACGGCTTTGACCGTTGGCTCGGACCGACTCTCAGTTCCCCACTCATTCACAACCGACTCGAACTTCGAGACATGCTCCAGCGTGGCTTTGGGGAACTGCGGACAATCCACGAGAGATACGGCCTGGTGTGATCGACTTCCACTGCCACCTTGATCTTTACCAATCGCCACATGCCGTAGCCGATGAGAGTCAGCGCCGCGGTGTCGGTCTGCTTTCGGTAACCACGACGCCCTCCGCGTGGAACGGCACCGCGAGGCTCGCCGAAGGACTATCTGCGATCCGCACTGCGATTGGCTTGCACCCTCAACTCGCGGGACAGCGGAAGCATGAACTAGCGCTCTTCGACAAGTACCTGGCGAGCACGCCCTTCGTTGGCGAAGTGGGCCTAGACGGGTCACCTGAGTGCCGCACCTTCTGGGAAGACCAGTTGGAGATCTTCGATCACGTGCTTCAAGCATGTAGCGCTGACAACGAAAAGATCATCTCGATCCACAGTCGCAGAGCAGCCAAAGATGTACTTGATCAGCTCGACTGCTACGAGCAGATCAAGACTCCGGTGCTCCACTGGTTCTCAGGCTCACATTCACAGTTGGAACGTGCGATCGGGCGCGGGTGCTGGTTTAGCGTGGGCCCGGCGATGCTGGCTGGCGCGAAAGGCAGGGACCTGGTTGTAGGTATGCCCGACGACAAGATTTTGCTTGAGACCGACGGGCCGTTCGCGCAGGTTCGGCGTCAGGGACTGAACCCATGGGATATCACAACGGCCCTCGGCCCGATCGCGGATCTATGGGACGTGACTAAGCACGAGGCCCAGCAACGGATCGAAGCCAATGAGCGGGCTCTTCTCGCTCCTATCGTAGACGTGCTGTAAGTGGACCACTGAGCTGACCAACACCGTGCAAAACGTGGCTTTCTGGCGACACCAAGAGAAAAGAGACCCCTGCCCAGCGGCGGTCAGTGCCCATAGCTTGGTACCTTGGGGGCCAGACGGTCGTGGAATCAAGCGCTTTCGCCATGACCGGTTGCCACGTAGGCTGATGTTCTCGGTTCCACTTGGATTCCGAAGCGTGCGGCTTCGCTGCTGTCGTCCGACTGCGTTCGACGCGGGGGAGTGGCACGTAGAGGGCACGAGTCCGCCTGGGCTGACCCCGTTTTTTAGGTCCGGTGGTTCTGGGAGTCGTCCTGTCGCCCGTGGTTGCGGGCAGGGAGACTGGTCAGATCATGTCGAACAGCAGGAAGCGTCACACCCCGGAGCAGGTCGT
>NZ_JAVKPY010000022.1:0-10615 GCF_040981035.1 Kocuria sp. CPCC 205297
CGGCAGTGCACCCATCAAATCGAAACCGACGACTCACAGAGCGACCGGACCGAATGAAGGGGGCGGCCCAGCTTGGGCAATGAATCTGGAAGCACTTTCCGTCACCCTCTCGGGTGAGGACTCCGCTAGCTGGGCGACATTCCCCGGCTGGGGCCGCCAGAGAGAAGCTATTCATCTGGCGGCTCCCACCCCAGGTGTCTTCTGAGGGCCATCAGGCCTGATTGCGAGGGAAGCGCTGCTTATAGTCGACCGCGACGTCCTTCATGGACATAAACTCGACACCGTCATGCTTTGACATGTGTTCGATGAACCGCTCCAGCATCAAGAGGTTCTGTGGGCGACCGCTTACATCCGGATGGATTGTCATAGGGAAGACGGCGTAATCCATCTCTCGGTAGACCCAGTCAAACTGATCCCGCCACAGGGCCTCAATTGCCCGCGGAGTTACAAATCCGTGGCTGTTCGCGCTTCCCTTGACGAACATCATGGGCGGTTGATCATCTAGGTACCAGCTAGCCGGGATCTCGACCAGATCGGTCTCTGTGCCGCGCACGAGTGGCTTCATCCATTCCTTCGCAGAAGCCGCCCCATAGTCGATCGGCGTCCATTCATCCCCGGCGCGCACATAGTACGGCGTGTGATCGTGGTGCATGAGGGAGTGGTCGTAGAGGAATCCACGCTCGCGCAGGATCTTGTGGGTGGCCTTTGAGAACTCCCACCAAGGCGCAACGTAACCCAGCGGCCGCTCTCCTGTGCGTGACTCGAACAGCTCCAAGCAGTAGTCGGCGACCTCTGCCTCCTGCTCCGGCGTCATCGACAGCGGATTTTCGTGGCTATACCCGTGCATACCGACTTCGTGACCCGCGGCTACCGTTGCCTCGAACTTATCGGGAAATGTCTCGATCGAGTGCCCAGGCCAGAACCAAGTCACTGGAATCCTACGATCGTTCACTAGTTTGAGCAGTCTTGGTACGCCAAACTCTCCCGCAAACATCCCACGGGAAATGTCACTGGGGGAGTCCTGCCCGCCGTACGAACCGAGCCATCCCGCGACGGCGTCCACATCGATACCAATTGATACCATGATCTTCTTTGACATTTCGTCTGCCTCCTTAGTGGTTGCCGCTTACCTATTCGCAACCTTTGGCTTACGCGTTCAATCACTTCGTGGTGGCACAGGTATAAGAATTCCTCGTGCCCTATCGGCGTATCCGTATTCCACTGTCGTTGTTGGATGGATACTGATTCTCTTCTTCTGAGAACACTTCTTTCCTGTTTAGGGATCTGACTGTGGTACTTGAAAAATGAGCAGATGATGCGGTTTGCAACTAGCCTTGAATCGTCACCCATCCAGCGGCAAGTGCGCCAATGCCTAACCCACCATCGAAGGCGATGTTCCATCCTGCGCTGGCAGTTTCCGTTGCGCGAGGGGTCCGGGCACGTCGCATCATGGCGGTCAAGGCAGCCGTCTGGCCTACACCTGAGGCAAATCCGATCACTGCTACGGCAACGAGGATGCCCAGATGAGAGGTGATGACAGCGAAGCCCACCGTCGACAGAGCGAGGAGCCCGACTGCCAGTACCAGGATGACCAGTGGTGGGTACCGATCGGAGAGGTGTCCTCCGACCAAGCGGCCTGGTGCCAAGCACACCTGGATGACCAATGCTGCCAGGACGGGCAGCCAAGCGCCGCTTGTGGTGCCAACAGAGGACAGCACGGCGGCGTAGAGGCTCACTGCAAGGAGGTGACCAAGCAGGCTGATACTGACAACAACAATAGCGGAGGAAGCCCGCTGGGCAGCTAGTGGGCCCGTGGATGTCGATTTCGCGGGTGCGTCAGCTGCTTGTGAAATAGAACCGTCCTCTGTCACTGTCTTCGCTTGCCTCGCAGGAATGAGGGCGCACAGGGCGAAGGCGCAGCCGACGATGGCGACGGCCAGTTGGCCTCCGTGCTCGACGGCGTAGAGGCCGATCGGAGCGCCCAATGCTCCACCCGCTGCCGAACCGAAGCCGTATGTACCCAGGGCGCGGCCCGTCTGCCCCGGTGCCGCTTGCTCCTTTACCCAGACGGTGCTCATCACCACGAAGACCCCGAAGCCGAGACCGAGGAGGAGTGAACCTGGCCACTGGTTCGCCACCGGCAGGATCGCACTTCCCACCCCCATGGACGTGAGTGCAAGCATGACGGCGAGGCGCCGGTTCTTGATCCAATTCCGTCCCAGGAGCAGGAGTGGTTGGACGGCGACGACAACCAGCATCACGATGCCGACGCGGGTGCCGGCTGAGATGCCCGTTCCGTCGAGAGTGCTCGATGCGGTCGTGTAGAAGGTGTAGAACGCGGCGAACCCGCCGCCGGCTGCCGTGGCGATTCGAACCACGGAGCGGGCGGGGGCAGGCCGACGCGATGTCACTGGTGCTGTTCCGGGGCCGCGGTGGCCAGGCCATCACTCTTCTTCGCCTCGAGCTTCGGGCTGTCGGCGAGCTTGAGCCAGATGACACCGCCGATGATGACGGCCAGCCAGAAGCCCTTCACGAGGGTAAGGGTCTCATCAAAGAAGACGGGCCCCAGTAGGGCAGCGCCGACGGCGCCGATGCCGGCCCAGACGGCGTAGCCGATGCCCACGTCGATCTTCTTCAGAGCCACACTGAGGAAGAATAGAGTGAATAGGAAGAAGACGATCGCTACGAGGGACCAAGTGAGGTTCGTGAAGCCTTCGCTGCCGTTGACGCTCAGGGCGTATCCGACTTCGAATCCTCCGGCGAGCAGTAGTGCCAGCCAGGGGCCGGCCTTTTTTTCGGTGGTTTCCGGGGTGGTGGTGTCGCGGGTCGCAGTGGTGGTCATGACTGCAGTCCTTTCTTAAGACGGGGCAAGGGAGAGCGATTTAGGCAGTACCGGCGAGGTTGAGCCCGACGACGCCTGCGATGACGACGCCGATACCCAGCAACTTCTTCCAAGTCAGTTTCTGAGAGAGGAAGAGCGCGCCGAGGATGACAATCCCGACGCCTGCCAGGGAGGTCCACAGCGCATAGCCGACTCCGACGTCGAAGGTCAGTAGGGCCAGACTGAGGAAGAAGGTGGCGATGCCACCGCTGACGAGGGTGGCGATGCTCCACCAAAGTTTGGTGAAGCCTTGTGCCTTTCCGGCGGAGATGCCGACGGCGACTTCGAAGATGACGGCGATGCCGAGGTAGAGCCAACTCATGGTGAGTGTCCTTTCAAGGGTGCACAGGAGCGCTGGTCAGCGTCCGTGATTGTTCTGTGTCTGGAGGTATCGCGAGAACGGCTCGTTGCCGCGCTCGGTGGGCAGATGATTGAAGACGGCGGATCGGAGCCCATCGGTGATACCCAGTGAGGGATAGCTAGTGCGATAGTCGAATCCCCAGTCGGCGACGACGTCACGGTCGACGGCCACGTAGATGGCATCGATGCCGTGGTCGAGAGCAAAGCGATAGCACAACCCGCAAGGTTCGCCGGTGGCCAGCAGTGTGGTTCCGGATAGATCCTCCCGGTCGTCCTCCTCGAGGACTTCACGCATGGCGACGATCTCGGCGTGAGCACATGGGTCGCGAGTCTCGCGAACGCGGTTGACTCCGAAGTCGGAGATGATGCCCGAGTCATCGACGACCACGCCGACGAAGGGCAGCCCCCCGGCCTCGACGTGCTCCACACACCTCTCCACGGCCTGGTCCATGACCTCGACGAGGACGTCCGGGGATGATGTACTCATGAGCGAACCTCGCTCGTGGCGGCTTCGGCGACCAAGTCGTCGACGGTCTTCTTCAGCCGTGTGGCGCTGGGAACCCCGGCCAGAAGGTGACCGTCGATCATGATGCCCGGTACGGAGGTGACCCCGACGGCGTTAACCGCATAGTCCTGGTCGGCCTGCTGCTTGGCCCGTCGGTCCTCGCTATGCAGAGCGGCTTTCACATCGCTCGCGTCAAGACCCACCGAAGTGGCGACGTCAACGACCACGTCGTCATTGCCGATGTTGCGGTCGTCCTGGAAGAACGCCTTGAACATTGCCTCCGAGTACGCATCGGCCTTGCCGTGCTCTTGGGCCAGCTGGAGCACCATGAACGCCTTCTCGGTGCGTGGCTGGGGTGAGATTGTCGGGAGACTGATTGGGACATCGAGGCGCTCGGCCATCGGGTAGACCGCGTCCTTCCAGATCCGCGGAAGATAGTCGTCTTCGGGCCGCAGAGTAGGAACAGGGTCAGGGCGTAGCTCGAATGGGCGAATGGTCACCTCGACGTCGCGGTCTTGCTTGAGCTCTTCGATTGCTCCCTCCACGAGGAAGCAGAAGGGGCAGACATAGTCGACAAAAACATCAATCTTTGTAGTCATGGATTAGTCCTTTCGGTTCAGAGATTGCTAAGGGTGCATGTGCATGCATGTATATGGGTAGAATTCAGCCCCGGATCACGGGGTGAGACTCTTAGGAGATGAGCTTGCTGATCGTCTCGAATGACTGGTCGAGATCAACTAGATCCAGCTGCGGGTACTGTTTGGCAGCACCGCTGAGAAGCTCGCAGATCTTAGTTTCGTATGGTTCGCGGATCTCCGTTACGGCGTCGAGGCCGGCGTCAGTGATGACCGCGAAGACCCCTCTCCCGTCGTCCGGGCAGGTGTCCCGGAACGCCAGTCCCTTCGTCTCCATGCGCCCGACCAGTCGAGTCACCGAGCTCTGGGTGAGGCCGACCCGATTTGCGAGCTCGGTGATCCGCAGCTCCCGATCGGATGTCCGGCTCAGATGCAGCACGGCCCGGTACTCTGTGAGGCCGATGTTGTAGTTATCGACCAGCCACTTGCCCAGTGTGGCGTCGACCGCGGCGACGATCGCCGCGACCTGCGCCCACGACGCGCTGAGGTTGCGGGCCGGGGGGGTCTCTACTGACTCGGAAGATTCCATGTACATGCACGTAATACTATCATGGGCGTTCTTCCAGGTCACCCCTGGGCGAAGAGGCATCCGTATCCTCTCACCTGCGACCTCAGATCGGTGCCCTCCAGGCTGGCCCATACGAGAACCTGGTTGGCGGTGAGGACGGTGATTCCCAGATGACGTTCGAGGTAGTCGATCGCGCCGATGGCTCGCTGCCCGTTGCCTGCGATGAACACGGTCTCTGCGCCGGTGTCTGCGACCAACTTCTCCACCGCGGCGGCCATGGAGGCCGGGTCGATCGTCAGCGGACCACCGACCGGGCCACTGGGCGTTGCTGAGATGATGTCCAAGCCCTGATTTCGGAAGTAGGAGTCCCCGGCAGCGCAGAGCTCCTCGTCGAACCAGGAAGGGGCCATGACCGCGATCTTCTCCAGCTCAAGCTGTCGAATCGCTGCGCTGGCCGCCGTGCCGGTGGTGTTCAGCCTGATTCCATGGCTGACCCCGGACAGTCTCGCAAGCAACTCCCGCTCGCGCTCGGCTCCGATCTTGAACGAGGAGCTGGTGAAGGCCAGCCCAATCGCATCCAGCGGTGAGCTGGAGAGGCTCTCGACCGTGCGATCGATGATTTCCGGCGCGATGAACTGCAGGACCGGGTCATGGGCGATCTTCTCGTCGATCGTCCCGCCAGGGTGCATCGGGCTGAAATCGACACGGGCTCCATGGATGGTGCTGCGCGTGCCGGTGAGCATCGCCTGTGCTTCGGCCTCCGGACCGATGTCAGCGTGAGGGGTGACGATCCCGAGCTTGAAGTCGGATTCCCAACCGTCGTATTTCCACATTTGCGTGTCTTCCTTTCTAGTTCGGCAGCGGCGTTCCGGCCAGGCTGAGCGAGGTCGGTGTCCGCCCATGATCGGTGACCATCTTCGGGTGCTTGGTCGCAATGGCTTCCAGCAGCTCGGCCATGGTCGGGTCGGAATAGGAGAGCTGCTCGCCCCGATAGTGCATCTTCGTGCTGTCACTGTTGCGCTGCTCGATGGCGTCCCCACTCGGGTTGAAGCGGAGGACATCGATTCCGTAGAGCATGCACAGCAGTGTGTTGAAGATCGGAGCGGCCTTGATCCAACGACCGTTGAGGTAGATCCGTGCGTACCAGTGCAGGAACTCCTCGCCTCCGACAAGTTCATGCATTGCCGCGTCGGCGACGTGGTTGGTGACCACGTCAGAGCAGAGCACAGCAGGCACTCCCAGCCGGCGGCAGCCGGCAACGAACAGGATGCTCTTGTGCAGGCAGAAACCGGAGGGCTCGTCGACAACGCCGGAGGCGCTGAGGTCTGTGTTCAGCGGGACGTTGAAGACGTTGTAGTCGATCGTGTCGCGAACTGCATCGTGCAGGCGCTCGACAGCCTTGGTGATGTTCGTTTCGCTGTAGCAGCCGGCCTCTTCGACGAACCGGCAGACGGCAGGGTCCTCGTAATCGAAGACCGCGGTTGCGTCCGTGAGCTGCGGGTCGTGGGTGATCATGAGGTCACTCCCAACATGGTGGCGATCTTGGTGCGCAGGAGGTCATTCGAACCGGAGTAGATCGCTCCGGGGATGGCATCGAGCAGGAACGTGGGCAGCGGTGATGTGGCCAGGTAGCCGTTGCCACCGTGGACTCGGATGGCGTTGATCGCTGAGTCGACGTTGGCCTCGCTGATGAAGACCTTTGCCGCCGCGATCGGGATGGTGACGTCCTCAAACCCGTCCAGGCGTTCAGCGATCGACTCCAGGAGGGCCCCGCCGAGCTCGATGGCCATCTGCGTCTCGACGATCCGGTCGGCCACCAGCTGGTTGCTGCCAATGCTGGTACCGAACTGCTTGCGGTCGTTGACGTAGCGGACCGAGCGGGAGACCAGTTGTTCCATCTCGCCGATGTTGCCGGCGAAGGCGAGCAGGATCTCGCGTTTCATGACCTGGTCGAGGATGAGCAGTCCGGCGCCGGTGTGGCCGATGCGGTTCCGAACCGGCACCTGCACGCCCTGCAACGAGACTTCACCGATGGGGGATGTGCTCAGTCCCGCCGTAGGCATGGGCTGTGAGGTATCGACGCCAGGCCACCCGGTCTCGATGAGGAACGCTGAGAGCCCCTTGTCGACGCCGTCTTCGACGGTCTTGGCGTAGACGACGAGAGTCGAGGCGATCGGCGCGTTGGTGATGAACCGCTTGGTGCCGTTCAGTACGTAGTGTCCGTCTCGAAGGCTCGCCGTTGTGGTCATGCTCATCACGTCGGAGCCTGCTTCAGCTTCGGTGATGGCGTGACCGCCGATGGCGTTTCCTGTCTCGGCTGCAGGCAGGTAGCGTTCTTGCAGTTCCTTGTCCGAGAAGGCCCGCAGACAGTAGATGGTGCTGGCCAGTTGGGTCACTGCTGAGAAGGTCAGGCCCCGGTCCGGGCTGGTACGCCCGAGCTCGCGTATCCGGCCGATGGCGGCCCGCATTCCGCTGCTTCCGATACCTTCGGCAGCGAGGGTGCTGAACAATCCGCTGGCCGCCGTGGCATCCCACAGTTCAGTGGAGAAACCTTCTGCCCGGGAACGCGAGGTGGCGGAGGTGCGATCGCGCAGGTGGTCAAGGAAGCCCGACCACGGATCGTCGGTCAGTGTGGTGGTGCTCATGCTCGCCTCCTCAGTAGGTGCTGAAGCCGCTGGCGCTGAGGACATGCTTCTCGTCCCCGCGGATCGGCGGGTTGAAGATGCTGACGAGCTCGAGGTCCTCATGATCTGACGCGCGCAGGTAGTGCGGCTCGTTGCCGTCCAGGACGTAGAGCACGCCAGGGGTGACCTCGAAGAAGTTGCCCTCGGTGTCCTCGACGTTGCCCGAGCCGCGGATGCAGTAGCAAGCTTCGAGGTTCTTCTGGTACTCGAGCTTCGACTCGGTGCCGGCTCGCACGAGAGTGTGGGCGACGGCGAAGCCCATGTTGTCCTTCTCGACCAGAAGGCGGTGGCTGGTGCCGTTGCCCCACTCGACGGCGGAAACGTCATTCTTGGACCTGGTGAACATGGTGATACTCCTTCTAATTTGGGTTGGTGTGTCTGATGGTTGAGGAAATGCGTGGACTAGGCAGTCACGGAATCGGTGCGGTTGGTCTCGATGAACCCGACGATGCCTTCTGGCGTCTTCAGCTCATCGGGGTTGATCGGGATGGTGTTGATCGGGATCTTGTAGGTCCTCGCGCACCAGCCCAGCAGCTGGACGGTGGTCACGCTGGTGAGGATGCCGGTACTCAGCAGATCCACGTCGGAGGGCAGCTGGTCTGCCGTGATGTCGGTGGCGAAGGTTTCGACGATGTACTGCTTGACGTCGTTGATGGTGGGCATGAGTTACTCGCTTTCTACTCGGGACTTGATGGTGGGAAGATCTGGTTTTCCATTGCCGTTCAGCGGGAACGGTCCGGCGAATGCATGGAGCTGGTTCGGCATCGCGAAGGCGGGCAGAGTCGCGCTCATCGCCATACGTAGCTGCAGTCCGGTCATGGCAGTGCCATGGTCCGGAGCGGTGTAGGCCATGTGCAGTTCTTCACCGGATGTAGTGCCTGTCAGCCAAGCGCAGGCCATACCCACCAGCCCTGTCCGGCGCGCGGCGTTCTCGAGTTCTTCGAGGTTGACGCGCTGACCTCGGACCTTGACCATGCGATCGCGTCGACCCTGGTACATCAGCTGTCCGTTGGCCCAGAGGGCTTGGTCCTTCATCGGATAGAGCGCATCGGCTGTCACGGGCAACGGTGTGATCGTGCCATCGTGTATGTAGCCTTCAGCCATCCATGGGGTGCGTACGAGCAGCTCTCCATGAGTTGCCTCAGCAGCCTCGTGGAGTGGCTGGCGATCACCGCCGGCATCGAGGTAGATCTCGCAACCGGCAATCGGCACGCCGAGCGGCAACATCTCAGTGCCGGCGAACTGCTGGGCTGTGAGCGTTTCGATGAGGCAATCGTTGACCTCGGTTGCGCCGTAGACATTGTGGAAGGTCGCCTCGGGAAAGAGATTGGCCGCGGCGGCCCGCGCTGGCTGTGCGACGACTCCACCGGTGAGCACGATATTGCGAACCGAGGGGTAGGTCGTGCTTCCTGCGGCATTGATCAGCGCGTCCAACGTCGATGGCACGACCTGGACGAAGGTCGGTCGGTGCTCATCGAGGAGGCGCACCAGGTAGGCGGCGTCGTGCAGTCGTGCGGCCTCGGCGGCGACCGCGGTGCCGCCGGAAGACAGAACTGCCCAGGTGTCCAGTAGGGAGACATCGAAGTTCCAGGGACTCAGGCTCAGGGAGACGGTCGCCGCGTCGAAGCTGAAGTAGTCCTGGCCCCACTGGAGGAACTCGACAAGCCCTGCGACGGGGATGGCGACGAGTTTTGGGGTGCCCGTCGAGCCGGAGGTAGGCAGGGCGAGGATCCCGCCGGTTGCAGCGCCCTCTGTCCGGGGCCGGGACCTTGCGAACTGTTCTACCTGCTCGGCAATCGACTCCAGATAGGCCTCCGTGGCTGTGGTCGGGACCAGTGCCGCCACGCCTCCGCGGTTGAGGACCTCGACGCACTCATCGACGAGCCGACGGTTCTTGGCCGCGCGGTAGATCCCATACTCGAGGCCGGCGACGTCGTCGGCGCGCTTGTCCTCGCCTTCGACGATGGTTCCCGCGGACAACTTGAGACGAGGTGTCGCCGCGCTGGCAGGTGTCACTGTCAGGGTCATGGTTGCTCCTTCCTGTTCGTCTCATCCGAGAGGGGGGCTCTCCTGGGTGCCAGGCACTGGCCTCTCGGGGCTTTGATTGATGTACATGCAGCAACCTAGACTAGTGCATGTGCATGCATCAAGTCGCGGCGAGGAATTTTTCGTAATATGTCGCAGATCACCCCCGGCCCTCAGCCTCTGGCAGGCCCCCTCTGTCGAGGGCGAGGACATCGCCGCTCGCTTGGTGGAGCAAGCGCTTGGGGTCGCAGCTCGGAAGTATTTCCGCAGCTCAGAACGGCATTTTCCGCTTCGTCATGAGCGTCGATGCTTCTCAGTCGCTCACTCTCCGGCGACCACCGTGGTCGTCGTCGCGGATGTTCCGATTGGCGTCGATGTCGAGCGACGACTGACCCAGCAGGCGTGCTCCGATCTTGGCTGGGCATGGTCTCCCGACGAGCGGCAGGAGCTTCTGGGCGAGGTTGGGGAGGAGCGCCTCTCCACTGAGATCTGGACGGCCAAGGAGGCCGCCGGCAAAGCCCTTGGGGTGGGCCTGCAGGGGATGCCCTTCGCCATCGCCTCGTCACAGTCGTCAGAGGCAGCCGCGCATCGGACCATCGTGATGTCGTCTGCCACCGAGAGCGCGGTCTCACTCGATTCGCACGGAATCTGGTGCGGTGAGAGTCATCTCCGGGTTGCCTGGCGACTCGAGGGCCCGGCGCTCTAACCCCGAGTTACGAATCGCTATGGCTGCGGCCTTCCCTCTGAGCCAGCTCCGGCAGGAGGGGACTACGTCTCGAGGACCTCACCCGCAATGGACGACCGGCCCGCTGCTGTCACGACTTGGAGCCCCAGCCCGATAGCTCTTCGGGTCAAGCCCCGAGAAGTGGTGTAGCGATCTTTCGTAGGGGTCAGGCAGTGAGGGCGGTCAGGGGGTCGGGGATCACCTCGCTTCCGGTGCGGGCCGCGGGGGTGAGCCGGCAACGGGTGAGGACCTCGAGTCCGAGGTAGCGGCGGCCCTCGGCCCACTCATCGGTC
>NZ_JAVKPY010000002.1:0-305747 GCF_040981035.1 Kocuria sp. CPCC 205297
CACGGTGGCCGCGCTCTCGTCGGCAACGACGAGCAAGACCACCGCGCTACACCACTATCGGGGGCTCAACTATTAGGTGCACGATTTCGCGTGATGACAGTACCGACGTTCGGCGTCAAGGTGTCTGTCCGATCCGGTGAACCCCTCGTCATGCAGAAGGCCCCGGAATAGTCTCTGCATCAGATGCATGATTCGCCCATTTGGTGATGGGGTTCTGATGGTGAAGGTCGAAGTGCCGCAGGGGGCGGCCTCCTTGGTGCTGGCCCCCGGTGTGACCTTTCTGCAGGAGGAAGAATCCGTATTCGAGGCCATGGTCCAGGGGTGGTCGGCGCAGATGATCGGTGGGCGGGGACTTCAGCGGCGGTCCGTGGCCGCGGTGGTGTCCACGGTGCGGCGGTTCCAGGCCAGCACCAGCGAGTGGCCGTGGCGGTGGAGTCCGCAGTTGTTCGATGAGTGGATGACGGACCGGGTCCGCACTCGGGCGCTGGCCCCGACGACCATCCGTTCCTACCAGTACGCGGTGCGTTCTTTCTGCACCTACCTGTGCTCGGAGCACTACGGGTGGGTCGCGGAGTGCGAAGAGCGCTTCGGTGGGCACCCGAGCCAGATCTACCACGAGGAGAACACCGCCCAGCACCTGCAGGGCTACGAGGGGCGCCCGGGGCGCCGACCGTTGAGCCGAGATGAGCTGCAGAAGTTGTTCGATCAGGCCGATGCCGAGGTGGCGGCCCGGCTGGATGCCGGGCGCAAGGGCGCGGTGATCGCCTATCGGGATGCGACGCTGCTGAAGGTCGTCTATGGCTGGGGCTTGCGCGCCAACGAGGCCGCTCATCTGGATGTCACCGACTTCTACCGCAACCCGCACGCTGCCCAGTTCGGTGATTACGGGGTGCTGCAGGTCCGCTTCGGAAAGGCCTCCCGGGGTGGTGCGCCCAAGCGCCGCTCGGTCGTCTCCCTCTTCGACTGGGCGGTGGAAGCCGTGGTCGACTACATCGCCAACGTCCGTCCCCTAGTCGTGAAGAGCGCTTCCAGTGCGGCCTCGAATGCGCTGTGGCTGACCGAGCGCGGGACCCGGCTGCAGGCCCGTGACGTCGCTGACCGGTTCGGGTTCTACCGCGATGAGCTCGGCTTGGATCCGGCGTTGAGCCCGCACTGTCTGCGCCACAGCTACGTGACCCATCTGATCGAGGACGGGGTGGACCCCCGCTTCGTCCAGGAACAGGCCGGCCACGTCTACCAGTCCACCACCGGGCTCTACACGGCCGTGAGTGGGGACTTCAAGAACAAGATGCTCCATGACGCGATCCGGGCCGTGCTGCCCACGAACCCGGGAGGGCAGAGACAGTGAAGGTCATCGGCTATGAGTGGAAGCTGCGGCAGGTAATGGCGGCCGCGGGCATGTTCAGCACCACCAAGCTCATCCCGGAACTGGAAGCGAGGGGTATCCATCTGTCGGCCAGCCAGGTCTACCGGCTGGCCGCGGAGAAACCGGAACGGCTGAGTTTGCACGTGCTAGCGGCCCTGATGGACATCTTCGGCTGCACGGCCAATGACCTCATCACCCGTGTCGATCTCGGCGCGGCCACCGCTCGCACCGGCACCGGCACCGATGCGGGGTCGCCCGAGGCTTCGGCGGATGCGCTGCGTGCCTCCGGGGCTCGGCCCAAGCGGGCCCGGATCGTGCCTCCCAGCGATGAGTGAGCACCCGGGGCGGCCCATCGCCGAGCTGATCAGCACGGTGGAGGCCGGTGTGCCCGCCGATCGCCTCCGGGAGATCGTGGCTGCCATCGTCGTGCGGCCCCACTCCGGGGCCCGGCAGCTGGGTCAGCTGCACGTGGATCCGGGGTTGTTGACCTCGGCCGACAACGCGATGCCGACCCTGCTGCAGCGCATCATCGCCGCCCTGCTCGAGGCCGGTGCCACCTCGGTGCGCCTGCCGCGCTGCACCGGCTGTGGTCTCGAGCGGATGTTGCCCGAACGCCTCGACGGGCACCGGGTCTGCTCCAAGTGCAAGAAGCGGGCCGGTACCAGGGCCATCACCTGTCATTGCTGCCGACGAGAGCGTCAGCTCGCCTCCTTCGTCGGGGACGCCGACTACTGCGGGGCCTGCTGGCGGGACATGTACGGGCAAGCATCGGCGATCTTCGTCGCGGCCGCCCACGGCCTGATCCCCTCCCTGGATCCTGCGGTCCTGGGGGGTCTTCGCCCAGCTTCCCGCCTCGCCCGGGCGCCGGTTGCGCTTGGCCCTGGACATCGCCGACTACGGAGCGGATTGGTTCGCAGCCCCTGCCCGGGGGTCGGCCCTCTTCGGTGTCCTCTATGATCAGCTGGCCCGCCAGGCGCCCGAGTTGCCGCCGGCGTGCTGCGGGCACTGCGGGCAGCACCGGTCGCTGACCAACGTCTATGAAGGTTTACGCTGCTGCTCCCGGTGCTACACAGCACTGCGGTCCCAACCGTGCGACGGATGTGGGCGTACGGGCCCGATCGCACGGCGGATGCCCGACGAGGCCCGGCTGTGCCAGGGGTGCGCGAAGGCCCTCCCCGACGGCTGGGGCATCTGCAGCCAGTGCGGCACCCACCAGCACATCGTCTACCGCGGCCCCGCCGGACCCGTCTGCGCCCCGTGCCGGTTCGCAGCCCAGGTGGACACGTGCACCCGGTGTGGGCGCACTACACCGTGCCGGTTCCCCGGCACCCCGGGCGCGGTGTGCGAGAGGTGCCGCAAACCCAGGCAACCCTGCTCCCGGTGCGCCCAGGAGCGGATTGTCGCCACCCGGGACGAGTCCGGCGCCCCGATCTGCCACAGCTGTCACCACATTCTCGAGGACTGCAGCGTCTGCCACCGGCACCGGCGCGTCGTGGGACGAACCGAGGGGGCGCCCCTGTGCGAATACTGCTACCCGCGCCACCCGGTCAGCTTCCGCGACTGCACCCGCTGCGGCCGCCATGCCAAGCTGCGACAGACCGGGCTGTGCGACCGGTGCACCGCCGATGACCAGCTCGCCACCTTGTTCCCGCCCGAGCTGCTCGAGCGCCACGAGACCGCCCGCACGATGCTCACCGCCCTCCAGGCCGGGGACCCGGCCACGGTCCGCGCGGCCTTCCATCGCCACCGCGCCGTGGAACTGCTGCGCACGGTGTTGGCCACCCCCGATCTGCTCGACCACGAGGCCCTCGACGATCTCGGGCCCGAGTACACGACCCGGGCGGTGCGGGCGCTGCTGGTCGAGCACGGCCTGCTGCCCGCCCGCAACCTGCCGCTGGCCCGCTTCCAGGCGTGGATCATCACCACCGCCCAGCTGATCGAGGATCCGGGTGAGCGGCAGGCCTTTATCCAGTTCGCCACCTGGAAGCACCTGCGCGATCTCAGAAGCCGCGCCGAGCCCCTGTCCGGTCCGCTGGTCACCAGCCGCCGGCACGAGCTGCGGGTCGTGCTTGACCTGCTCGCCTGGGCCCGAGACCGGGGCAAGACCCTGGCGAGCCTGGACCAGGCCGACCTGGACCACTGGGCCACCACCGGGGCCGAGAAATACCTCGTGGCCGGCTTCCTCACCTGGGCCCACACCAACGGCCGCAGCCAGCCTCTGGAGATCACCCGACCGCCCAGGACGTACCTGTTGGTGGGAGGTCTCAGCGATGACCAGCGCCGCCGAGTCCTCGACGGCGTCCTGAACCACGACACGATCACGGCGGGGACGAAGCTGGCCGCCGCCCTGGTGCTGGTCTTCGGCTTCCGCCCTGCCCAGATCACCCGGATCCGTCTGGACGACATCCGCTCCACCGGGGAGGCGCTGCAAGTCACGGTCGGGAAGGAACCGCTGCTCCTGCCCGAGCCGCTGGCCGATCTCGCTACCCAGACCGCAGCAGATCGCAGCGCGCGTCGGATGTTCACCCCTGCCCAAGACCACCACTGGCTGTATCCCGGCGCTCAGCCGGGGACACCCTTGTCAGCGGCCGCTCTGGTGCGCCGGCTGGCCGCAGTCGGTGTCCTGGTGAGCCCGGCGCGAACCGGGGCACTCACCTCACTGTCCCAACAGCTGCCACCACCCGTGCTCGCCGACCTCACCGGCATGCACCTGGCCACCGCCGTCCGCTGGCGCAGCACCGTCGCCGCCAGCAACGCTCACTACGCCGGCCTGCTGCTCGCCTCCGAAGAGAGCCCAACCGCAGTGCTGCGAACTGTGCTTTCCTCGGCATCCAGCACAGAGCCGCCCTGAGCGTCGCAAGACGGAGTAGTCCGCGGCCTGAGAAGCGCCTGCCCAACGAGGTCGGTCGGCCGCCCAGGTTTTGCCGCGCACCGCTGTTCACGGGTGAGCAGGCCAGGGTCGACGAGCTTCTTCATGTGGTGGCTGACCACCGTGTCCTCATTCTCGATCGGCGCCGGAGGAGGAAGGCAGGACGGTGGTGCTGGCTTTCTTGGCGGCCGTGCTGACGAGCCGTTCCAGAGGGCCTTGCCCGAAGGCGCGTTTCCAGGCGAGGGCGAAGATCGCCGCCAGAACGAGGTAGAGCAGGAACCACAGCTGGGGCTGGTCGTAGTGCAGCTCGAAGGAGAGCAGCACCAGCTGGGTGGAGTAGAGGGTCAGGGTCATCGCCCCCATCGCCGACAGGGGCAGCAGCCACGGACCGACCTTGCGGGCTAGTAGCAGGAACGCCCCGAGCGCGGCCAGGCTCACCCCCAGGCTCCAGGCGATGGCCAGGGGCATGTTGGTGTGCGGGGTGGTGATGGCCAGCCACCACCAGGAGCCCGCGGGCAGCGCGTCGTCGGGGCCCCAGATCAGGATCCCGGCCAGAGTCTCCTCGTCCAAGGACGCGGCGTGGGTGAGCTGGTGATAGCCGCCGAAGATGTAGAGCACCAGCCAGGAGGCCAGCCGGGCCGTGACCGCCAGACCCACCCCGATCACCAACAGACGGGTTTGGATCTCGACGTGGTGCAGGTGCAGGCGTCCGATGCCCAGGCCCACCAGCAAGTAGGTCAGATAGGGCAGGGCCGGGTAGGTGCCGGTGAGCAGCAATTGGGCGAGGGTGGCGCCGGGGTCGGTGAGCACGTCGATGACGGTGGGATTGCCGGAGGAGAATTCCGGGACCTGGTCGCCCAGCTCCAGCATCAGGACCGGTGCCGCCACCGCGAACCCAGCTGCGCTGAGGAACAGCGTCCGGGCGGGCAGGTGCAGGAAGGGGATGGTCAGCACGAAGAAGATGCCGTAGTAGGTGAGGATGTTGAACGCCGGTGGGTCCTCGGGCATCAGGGAGTTGATTGCCACCCCGAGGGCGAAGATCAGCAGGGCCCGCACCGCCACGCCCACCCGCGCTCCCGTCATCCGTCGGCCTGTTCGGGGGTGTCGGCCACCGGTGGCGAAGGCCAGGCCCACCCCTGCCAGCAGGGCGAACAGGGCGGCGGAGTCTCCGGAGAACAGGGTCCAGCTCAGCGTCGCCTCGTGGGTCTGTTCGTTCTCGGCGGGCAGGAAATGGATGGCGGTCAGCCCGATCAGCGCCAGCCCGCGCGCCGCGTCGATGCCGGTCAGCCGTTTCCGCGGGACACGTACGGCCTCCGCCGGCATCGCGGCATGGGTGGCGTCCTGGTGCGTAGAGTCGTCCTTACTCATGATGGCCCCCTACTCCCTTGTTGCCTGGCGCGCTGTCAGGCGTGAATGGTCGCCGACTGTGCCTGGGGGCACGAGCGGTGGTGTTCACAGCAGCTGCTCCGTCGTGGCTCCACCGTCCAGGCTCCGCAGCACCCGGGGGCCCTCCACCAGCAGCGCCTCGACCTCCCCGCCGTCGGTCAGACCTGCTCCCAGGGCTACGACCTCGCCGACCGGGTCCCGACTGGCTGTCCAGGTGTCCCCGGCGTCACGGCTGGTCAGCAGGCGCCCGTCGATGCCGGCGCCCACCATCGTTTCGTCGTCGGCCCAGGCCACCCGGGACATCAACTGCGGGGTGTCCACCGTCGTCCACGTCGTGCCGTTGTCGGAGGAGCGCAGCAGGCCGTCCTCGGTGGTGGCCAGCACCGTGCCCGTACCCGGGGCGACCGCCAGAGAAGCGGGGGCGGAGGGGATGGCGGCGGTGTCCCAGTTGCGGCCGTCGGCGCTGATGCGCAGCTGCCCGTCGAAACCGATGACCCCGTTCGGGCCGGCGGCCAGGGCATGGAAGTCCGATTCCCCGGCCCGCGAGAGCACTCTCCAGCTCTCACCGGCGTCGGTGGACTCGATCAGCCCGACCGGTTCAGGCAGGTCCACGCCCAGACCCGGGTGGCCGGAGGCGAGGTAGCGCCCCTCGCCGGTGGTGGTGAAGCCCATCAGGTCCACTACCGGGCCGACCTGGGTCAGGTCCTGGTCGTCCAGGCGGAACAGGCCTTCGTGGGTGGCCAGCAGGATCGTCCCGGCCGCATCGCGGGTGATGGCGTGGACGTGGGTGATGGCGGTGCCCGTGCTGGAGGCCGGGGCGGTGGAGTTCCCGGACTGTGGTGAGCAGGCGGTGACGGCCAGTCCGGTGCCGGCGACCAGGCCGAAGGTGAGTAGGGAGCGGCGGGAGAGGGTGGTCATGGGCGGTATCTCAGTTCGGTCGTCATGCCGGCTTCGGCGTGGTAGATGTTGTGGCAGTGGATCAGCCAGTTCCCGGGGTTGTCCGCCTGCACGTCGATGGCCATCGATCGCATCGGGGCGATCAGGACGGTGTCCTTGCGCAGGCCGTTGGGCAGCGCGAAGGTGTGCCCGTGCAGGTGCAGGGGGTGGGCCATCATCGTGTGGTTGGCCACGGTCAGCCGCACCCGCTGTCCCTCCTGGATCTGCACAGGATCGTGCTGCCCGTAGGGGCCCCCTTGAATCCCCACTCGTAAGGGTTCATCTGCCCGGTCATGGCCAGGTCCAGGGACACGTCGGGGTCCCGGGCCTCCAGCCGGGCGCTGTCCGCCGGTGTCAGGTCGGCGCCGATGAGCACGGATCTGTCCAGTTCCGCCGGTCGTACTGACGACGGCGGTGGATTGCCGGCCCCGGTGCGCACCAGGGCCATGGCCTGCCCGTCCTTGCCCAGCGGCACGGCCACGAAGGGGAAGACCCCTTCGGCCAGGGTGACGGTCGCGTCGTAGCGTTCTCCCATGCCCAGGTAGAGGGCATCGGTGTCCTGCGGCTGCACCGGGAACCCATCGGTGTGTGTGACGGTCATGCGATGCCCGCCCAGGGCGACCGTGAAGATGGTGTCCGCGGCGGCGTTGATGATCCGCAACCGCACTTTCTGGCCCGGCTTCGCCGTGAGCACCTCCGGGTCCGCGGGAACCCGCCCGTTGACCAGGTAGTGCGGGTAGGACACGTCCCCGGCGTCATCGCCGTACGGGGAGTCCCCGGCGCTTATCGCCCCGTGGTCCATCCCAGCCATGCCCTCCGAGGAGCCGGAGGACATGTCCATGCCCTCCATCCCGCCCATGTTGCCGTGGTCCATCCCGGGCATCCCGCCGTTGTCCCGGGAGGAGGTCAGGGCGGCCAGGACCTCATCGGGGGTACGGCCGGTGCCGTCGACCCAGTCGTCGAGGACGAGGATCCACTCGTGGTCGTAGGCGCCGGGTTCTTGCGGGTCGTCGATGATCAGCGGGGCGTACAGACCGCGGTCCAGCTGCACCCCGACGTGCGGGTGGTAGAAGTAGGTCCCCGGGTCCGGGGCGGTGAAGTCGTAGGTGTAGGTCGCCTCGGCGGCGATCGGATCCTGGGTCACCCCGGGCACCCCATCGGCGCCATTGGCCAGGGCGATGCCGTGCCAGTGCACGGTGGTGTCCGCCGGCAGGCGATTCTCGACCCGGATGCGCAGCCGGTCCCCGGCCGTGGCGCGGATGAGCGGACCGGGGAGACTGTCGCCGTAGGCCCACGTCGCCACCGTCGATCCGCCCAGATCGAGCGTGACCGGCCGGGCGGTGAGCGCCGTGTCCACGAGGCGCTGACCGGCTCCGGCGGAGGCCGTCCCGGCCCCCACCCCTGCTGGGAGGGACGGGGCAGGTGAGGAACAGGCCGCCAGGGCGCCGGAGCCGAGCAGGCCGAATCCGGCGACGAGCAGACTTCTACGGGAAAGGGTGTCCATGATTCCTTGTCGGGTCACCAGAAAATGCGGGGGTTGAGAACCATTCTGGCAGGCCACCGGCAGGCGGGAGCCCAGATTCCTTGAAGGTTTGGCGAAGATTGCGGACCATCCGGCCCCCGAGTGGCTTCTACGTCGGGACGGCGGGACACACTGGGATCATGGTGATCTCCGCAGACAGGGATGCGTCCTCAGCCGAGCGCGTGCTGGTGGTCGACGACGAAAAGCCTCTGGCGCAGATGGTCGCCACCTACCTGTCCCGCGCCGGCTACGCCGTCGCCCAGGCGCACACCGGCCCCGCCGCCCTCGAGACCGCCCGCACGGAGCACCCGGACGTCGTGGTCCTGGATCTGGGGCTGCCGGGGCTGGACGGGGTCGAGGTGTGCCGGCGGCTGCGGGCCTTCTCGGAGTGCTACGTGCTGATGCTCACCGCCCGCGGGGACGAGGAGGACAAGCTGGCCGGGCTGGCCGCCGGGGCCGATGACTACATCACCAAGCCCTTCAGCGTGCGCGAGCTCGTCGCCCGGGTGGCCGCGGTGCTGCGCCGGCCCCGCCCCACCGTGGCCCCGGCCGAACCGGCGCGGGTGTTCGGGGACCTCGTCATCGACCTGACCGCCCACGAGGTGCGGGTGGGCGGCGATCCGGTGGCGCTCACCCGCACCGAGTTCGACCTGCTGGCGGCCCTGTCGGCCCGCCCACACCAGGCGTTCTCCCGTCGTCAGCTCATCGACATCGTGTGGGACCCGGCTTGGGTGGGCGACGAGCGGATCGTGGACGTGCACATCGGCCACCTGCGCCGCAAGCTGGGCGAGGAACCGACCGCCCATATCGACACGGTGCGCGGGGTCGGCTACCGGATGGGGGCCCGATGACCCGACGCCCCCGGGGGCTGGTCTCCCGGTTCCTGCTCGCCCAGCTGCTGGTGGTGGCCGCCAGCCTGCTCGCCGCGGTCGTGGTGGCCTCCCTGGCCGGCCCGGCGATCTTCCACGAGCACCTGATCATGGCCGGGCACCCGGAGAACTCCCCGGAATTGCTGCACGTGGAGCAGGCCTACCGCGACACCAACCTCATCACCCTGGGCGTGGCCCTGGGCACCGCCCTGGTCTGCGCCCTGGTGGTCAGCGCCTGGTGCTCCCGTCGTATCCGGGGGCCGTTGGAACGATTGACCGAGGCGGCCCAGGGCATGGCCCACGGCCGCTACGACACCCGGGTCCCGGCGATGGGCGCCGGGGCGGAGGTCGAGGCCCTTGCCTCCTCGTTCAACACCATGGCCGCCCGTCTGCGGAGCACCGAGGACACCCGCCGGCGAATGCTCTCAGACCTGGCCCATGAGATGCGCACCCCCATCGCGGTGCTCACCGTCTACTGCGAGGCCCTCCAGGACGGGGTCACCCACTGGGATGAGACCACCAGTGAGCTCATGAGCGAGCAACTGGCCCGACTGACCCGTCTGGTGGACGACATCAACGACGTCTCCCGCGCCGAGGAGGGCCGGATCGACCTGGACCGCACCGAGCAGCCCGTCGGTGAGCTCCTCCGGAGTGCCGTGGAGGCCCACCGGGAGGGCTACGCCGCCAAGGGCGTAGCCCTGGAGCTCGACGTCGACGAGTCGGCCGGGACCGTGGACGTGGACCGGCAACGGATGGGCCAGGTACTGGGCAACCTGCTCACCAACGCCCTGCGCCACACCCCGCTGGGCGGAAAGGTGATCCTGAGGGCGGCCCGGCAGGGTCCCGGGCAGATCGCCATCCACGTGGCCGACACCGGTGATGGCATCAGCGCCGAACACCTGTCCCACGTCTTCGAACGCTTCTACCGCGGGGACACCGCCCGCGACCGCGACCACGGCGGCTCCGGGATCGGCCTGACCATCTCCAAAGCACTGGTCGAAGCCCACGGCGGCACCCTGACCGCCACCTCCCCCGGACCCGGACACGGCGCGGTGTTCACCATGGAGCTGCCCACCTGTCACCGCGTGGGTTCCCCGGCAGCAGAGGTCACCGGATGACCCACTTGCTTTATACCCCCATGGGGTATATACCCTAGAGCGGTAGGGATCCCTTGGGTCCCTGCGGTATCGCATAACCCGAGCGAAGGAACTCCAGATGACCCCCGAGACCCCTCAGCCGCTGCCGATGGCCTCCACCGGCTGCGCCTGCTGCACCCCGGCCTCCGACCAGACGGCTCCCGCCGCCGAAGCGGCCCCCTCGGCCGGCACGTCCGCCACGTATCAGGTGGAGGGCATGACCTGCGGCCACTGCGCGACCAGCGTCACCGAGGAGATCACCGCCCTGGAGGGTGTGACCGATGTGCGCATCGACCTGGTGGCCGGTGGCCTCTCCACTGTGACTGTGAGCGGTATGGCAACCCCGGAGGCCGTGCAGGCCGCGGTCGAGGCGGCCGGTTACGCCGTCGTCGCGGCCTGAGTAACCCCACCGCCGTACCGACCAGCCAACCATCTTCGCGGAAGGAGCATCATGAGCACCCCGCATCATGACCACGGCCACCCGCACGCCGACCCCGACGCCGTGCAACCCATGGACCACAGCGGCCACGCCGGTCACGGGCAGCACGGCGATGCCGATACCCACGGGCAGGCCATGCCGCACGGGCACGCCCACTCCGCCCTCGACGAGGACCACACCGTCCACACCCACGGCGAACATGCCGGGCACTCCACGGCGATGTTCAAGAACAAGTTCTGGTTCTCCTTGGTGCTGGCGGTCCCGGTGGTGGTGTTCAGCCCCATGGTCGGGCACCTGCTGGGCTACCACATCCCCGAGTTCCCCGGGTCGGCTTGGATCGCTCCGGTGCTGGGCACGGTCATCTACTTCTACGGCGGGATGCCGTTCCTCAAGGGCGGACTCACCGAGCTCAAGAGCCGGCAGCCGGGGATGATGCTGCTGATCAGCATGGCCATCACGGTCGCGTTCGTGGCCTCCTGGGTGACCACCCTGGGGATCGGCGGATTCGAGCTGGACTTCTGGTGGGAGCTGGCGCTGCTGGTGGTGATCATGCTGCTGGGGCACTGGATGGAGATGCGGGCGCTGGGGGCGGCCTCCTCCGCCCTGGACGCCTTGGCGGAACTGCTGCCCGACGAGGCCGAGAAGATCGTGAACGGCGAGACCATCACCGTGCCGATCGCCGAGCTGGCGATCGGGGATGTGGTCCTGGTCCGATCCGGGGCTCGGGTTCCGGCCGACGGGCAGATCGTCGACGGCGCCGCGGAGTTCGACGAGTCCATGATCACCGGCGAGTCCCAGCCCGTCTCCCGGGGGCCCGGGGAGACGGTGGTGGCGGGGACCGTGGCCACCGACAACGCGGTCCGGGTCCGCGTCGACGCGGTGGGCGAGAACACGGCCCTGGCCGGGATCCAGCGGATGGTCGCCGACGCCCAGGCCTCCTCCTCCCGCGCCCAGGCCCTGGCCGACCGGGCCGCCGCGTGGCTGTTCTGGTTCGCCCTGGCCGCCGGCGTGCTCACCGCCATCACCTGGACCCTGCTGGGCAGCCCCGACGACGCCGTGGTCCGTACCGTCACGGTGCTCGTGATCGCCTGCCCCCACGCCCTGGGCCTGGCCATCCCGTTGGTGATCGCGATCTCCACCGAGCGCGCCGCGAAGGCCGGGGTGCTGATCAAGGACCGGATGGCCCTGGAGCGGATGCGCACCATCGACGTGGTGCTCTTCGACAAGACCGGCACGCTGACCGAGGGCGCGCACGCCGTTACCGGTGCTACGCCGGTGCCCGGCACCTCCGAGGCCGAGCTGCTCGCCGTGGCGGCGGCCGCCGAGGCCGACAGCGAGCACCCCGTGGCCCGGGCGATCGTGACCGCCGCCGCCCGCAGCGCCGAAGCACAACGGCTGGGCCTGCGCGGCACCGGCTTCACCGCGGCCGCCGGCCGCGGTGTGAAGGCCACCGTCGACGGGGCCGAGATCGTCGTGGGCGGGCCGAACATGCTGCGCGAGTTGGCTCTCGACACGCCCGCTCCGCTACGCGCCACCGTGACCGAGTGGACCAACCGCGGCGCCGGTGTGCTCCACGTCGTCCGGGACGGGCGGATCATCGGCGCCCTGGCTTTGGAGGACAAGGTGCGCCCCGAGTCCCGCGCCGCCGTGGCGGCGCTGCAGGAGCGCGGGGTGAAGGTCGCGATGATCACCGGCGACGCCCGGCAGGTCGCCGAGGCGGTCGGGGCGGATCTGGGCATCGACGAGGTCTTCGCCGAGGTCCTGCCCCAGGACAAGGACACCAAGGTCACCGAGCTGCAGTCCCGCGGGATGACGGTGGCGATGGTCGGCGACGGGGTCAACGACGCCCCCGCCCTGGCCCGGGCCGAGGTCGGGATCGCCATCGGCGCTGGCACCGACGTGGCCATGGAGTCCGCCGGGGTGGTGCTGGCCGGCAACGACCCCCGCTCGGTACTGTCCATGATCGAGCTGTCCCGGGCCAGCTACCGGAAGATGATCCAGAACCTGGCCTGGGCCACCGGCTACAACGTCATCGCGGTGCCCCTGGCCGCCGGTGTGCTCGCCCCGGTCGGGATCGTACTGTCCCCGGCCGTGGGGGCGGTGCTGATGTCGGTCTCCACCATCGTGGTGGCACTCAACGCCCAGCTGCTGCGCCGGCTCGACCTGGACCCCGCCCACCTGTCCACCACCAGCACCGAGGACCGCCGGCCCGCCGAACAACCCGCGACCGTCCCCACCTCCTGAGCCACCCTTTCCCCAACCCCTCAACAACAAGAGAAGGACACACTGTGAAGCGTTCCACCACCCTCATCACCCTCGCCCTGGCCTCGGCTCTGGCCCTGGCCGGCTGCGGCACCAACGGCGAGGAGAACACCGGGGCGGCCTCCGAGGCCGCTACGTCTGCAGCGGCAGGTGCCGGAAGCACCGAGACCACCGGCACGACCGCCCCCTCTGGCTCCTCCTCCGCCCAGGAAATCTCGGAGGAGCACAACGACGCCGACACGATGTTCGCCCAGATGATGATCCCCCACCACCAGCAGGCCGTGCAGATGAGCGAGATGATGCTGGCCAAGGACAACGTGGATCCGCAAATCCAGGAGCTGGCCAACAAGATCGTCGCCGCCCAGGGCCCGGAGATCGACCGCCTGGAACAGATGCTCCAGACCTGGGGTGAGCCCACCTCAGCGGCGGCCGGGGACATGGGCCACGAGTCCATGGGTCACGACTCCGACTCCGGTTCGGGCATGGAGGGCATGATGACCGAGAAAGACATGGATCAGCTCCAGGCCGCCGAAGGGGATGAGGCCGCCGAGCTGTTTTTGACCCAGATGACCGAACACCACCGCGGGGCCATCGACATGGCCAAGGAAGAGGTCACCAATGGGCAGAACTCGCAGGCCATCGCGATGGCCCAGAAAGTGATCGATGACCAGGAAGCCGAGATCCAGGAAATGGACGGCTTGCTCCAGCAGCTCCAGAGCTAGTGCGTTGACCGGTTGGGTCGGCCGGGTTTGGACTGGTGGCATGGCTGAACGTGTGAAGGTGCGTCGGTTGACGCCGGCGGAGGGCCAGCGGTTGCAGCGGATCGTACGCCGCGGGGAGTTTCACCTGAGCGCCATCAAGGGGCCACCGCTGGGGCCACCACACCACCGCGGCGGCCTGAAACACCGCCGACCTACCCGGTCACCGCACTAGCACCTGCTGTTGGGTGGCCCCCCACCACCAGGCACGAGTCCTTCCCGCAGTCAGCCTGAGCCACCGCAGGTCACCGGCCCGGAGGGGCCCCACCCGAATGCGTGGGGCCCCTCCGGGCCGGTGACCACTGATTCCCACGCGCCGGATGCCCGTGGGCCCCCGGCGCGCGGGGCCCGGGACCGGGCCTCAGCCGTGGCCGGCGAGCCAGGTGCGGAAGTCGGCGACCTGAGCCTGCTGAGTGGTGATCCCGGCGGTGGAGGCCACCCGCAGTTCGGCGTGCGGTGCCCGGGCCTGGGGCTCGAGGAACTCGATGATTCCGCTGGAGTGGTGCGGAATCATCTTCTGCACGAAGGCGACGTCGAAGCCTTCACCGGCTTCCACCGCCAGCAATTCCTCGTGCATCATCTGCATCTCCTCCTCCATGGTCGCCATCTCCTGGCGGGCCTCCTCCGGGGCCTGGGCCTTGGCTTCGTCCGGGGTCAGTCCGTACCACTGATCCAGCCACCGGGTGAACTGCTCGATCTGGTGCTGCTGGTCGGCGACGATGTTCTCCGCATGCGTGCGGATGTCGGGACTGGTGCCGCGCTCCAGCTCCAGTTCGGCCATCTCGATGGCGCCCTGGTGGTGGCCGATGATCTCGGCCAGGAAAGTGATCTCCAGTTCCTCGCCTTCGAGGCCGGCCAGGGTCTCGCCGAACTCGTAGGCGGTCGGGGAGGTGGGCTCGGGCTGGAGAGTCTCGGTCTGGGTATGGGCAGGGACCGGGGTGGCCTCCCAGCGGGCGAAGGCCGGGGCGGTCGCCCCGCCCAGCAAGGCGGTGGCGACGGCGATAGTGGCGGCCACCGTGGGGCGGCCACGGAATGGGGTGGAACCCATGATGATGTCTCTCTTCCACGACGAGGGAGCTCGACCCTGAGATGCCGGCTCGGTGATCACCCCGCCGCCGGGGCGGGAACGATCCGCGCGGGCGGGGCTGTGCTCAATGAGATACGGGGGGGAAGAGAGAACCCCCGCCTCCGGAGGTGCCCGGTCAACGGATCAGATTCCTCTTTCACCGACGGAGGCCCATCCACGGCCTCCGTGGGTCAGCGTCGGCCTCCAGAAGAGGCCCGGTTTCCGTGGAGGAACTTCTCCCCAGGTGATCAGTCACCCGGGGCATCACCCGGGCGGTGGGTGTGTCATGGCGTCGCCCGACTTGTGCAGCTCGGGCTTGCTCCGCGGCCTCGCTCCCAGCCAGCCCCGGAGCTTCTCACCGCCGTCCGCCACCCGGGTGATGGGTCCGCGGGGGCAGGCTCAGCCCAGGGCGGCGACCAGCTCGGCGCAGGTGGCCTCGCAGCGCCGACAGGCCTCCGCGCAGATCCGGCAGTGCTCGTGCATCGAGGCGTGCTTCTCGCACTCGTCCGCGCAGGCCTTACAGGCCATCTGGCAGGCCCGGATCGCATCCAGGGTGATGTTCGCGTCGTAGCCGGTGTGCCGGGAGAGCACCCGCCCGGTGGCCTCGCACAGATCCGCGCAGTCCAAGTTGGTGCGGATGCACTTGGTCAGCTCCGCGACCATGTCCTCGGACAGGCACGCGTCGGCGCAGGCGGTACAGGTCTGGGCGCACTGGAAACAGGCCTCGATGCAGGCGGCTAGCTTCTCCTCGTCCACCCCGCCCAGGTCCTTCGGGTAGGTCTCCAGCATCGACGTCACATGATGAGTCATGGCTTGCTCCTTCGTCGGTTCGGCCGAGGAGACGAACCGGCCGGAGCCAATCCGCCATACAACCGACAGCAAACTGCGGATCTGGCCGGATGAAGCACTTACTCCTTGAAGATTCCGTGAAGAAATCCCGAGAGCGAGGCGCGCGCCACGCCACGCATCCATTTCCTTTTGTGAAAGATGCATAGGAACCATGAAGATCTCATGAAGAAATCTCTCTCGCGCCGCCGGAAGAGAACGACTTCCTGAAAATAGCCTGGATTATTTCCTAGCCTTTTCTTACCAATCCCTGTGGGGCGGCAGGGGCTGGCAGCTGCGCTCTTGCACCCCTCTGACGGAGCCGCAGGTACAGGAGGGCCTGGGCGCACACCGCGTAAATCCGCTAGTCGCCGTCAGATATGCACCTCTTCGGCAGCAATGTGCTGGGGCGCGAGTAGAAGGCGGCCGCCGCCTCGGCGGTCACTCCCGAGCGTCTCTCCGTCCCGCTCGGCGGTGAAACAAGGGGGGAGGAGCGGCCGTAACCGTAACGTGACTTTTCCGTTATCTGTTCGCTACTGTCCTCTGCGTGCCGATCGCCGATCCGGTTGGCATCCCCGGGTACATCGCCGAATTCTGCCGGTGCCCGGGGTCTGCTGAAAAGACATCGCTTGGCAGAAGCGGGGGAACCATACACGGTCCCGCCCTTGGGGCCTGGGGGTTAAGCCGGCCGGACGCGCGCGTCCGCCCGGCCGGGTGTCTCCCACCCGCATCCGACAGCTCACCTCGCAGGCAAAGGGAGGAATCCACTCATGCCCATGTTCCAGCGCCGTACTGCTCGCCACCGCGCCCAGACCCCGTCCCGCCTCGTTCGCCGCACCACTCTCGCAGCCGCCGCTGGTGCGACGGTGCTTGGCTCGGTGGCACCCGCCCAGGCCTACGCCGAGCTACCGACCCCCTCGAACACCGCCTCCTCCACCCCCGCCCCCGTGGTGGCGACCCTGGCCTCGTCCCCCGCCGCGGCCCCGATCGTCCCGGCAGCCACCCCGGCCCCTGGGGCGCAGGCGGCCTCGGCCTCGGATGTTTCCGTCCAGTCCACCGACACTACTGCTGTCTCCACTTCCGGGAGCGGGCTCGTGGGCACCGCCATGCAGGGTGTGGGCGGTGGTTACGTCTGGGGTGGTACCGCCTTCGGCGCCTGGGACTGCTCCGGGTTCACCCAGTGGGTCTACGCCCAGAACGGCATCGAGATCCCCCGCACCAGCCAGGCCCAGTGGGCGGCTGGTACCCCGACCGCCAACCCCCAGCCCGGTGACCTTGTCGTCCAGAACGGTGGCGGCCACATCGGGGTCTACCTGGGCGGCGGCAAGATGATCTCCGCGCTGAATCCGACCCAGGGCACCTTCGTCCACGACGTCAACGCCATGCCCGTGGTCGGCTACGTCACCTTCCGCTGACCCACACCACTGGATGCCTTGGGCATCCACCCAGGGGCTCCCGGAGAAGCCGCCCCCGTGCTGTGGGGGCCCTGTCAACGACAGGGCCCCCACAGCACGGGATCTCATCCCGCAGTCCAGGCCTGGTTGCCAACGCAGGTCACCGCGTAGCTGGCTTCTGGGCAACAAAGCGTAGAATCCGCCCACCGAAGGACAACCGGAGGGCGAGGAGCTCCAGGCCGACCTGGTCGAGAACTGGTTCGAAGGCTCCGGGGTCGATGAGTCGGTGGGGAGAGCGATCGGCCCGGTGAACCAAGGAGGCCATCCGTGAGGCAAGCAGGTCGTATCCCACCAATGCCCCGCCCGGCCGCAAAACCCGGGACCCCTCGACCACCGCGTGTTCCCACTCGATGACGTGGTGGAGCATCAGGAAGCTCACAACCGTGTCAAATGACTCGTCCTCGAAGGGCAGGCGGGTGGCGTCGGCCTGACAGGCCTCAGCATGGGGGAATCTGACAAGGCATTGCTGCGCAACCTCAACCATCACCGGGTCGGCGTCGGTCGTAGTGAGCCGCACCCAAGGGTTGGCTTGGACGATCGCTTCGGCCATCGCCCCGCTGCCCCCGCCGATTTCCAGCACGTTCTCGGTGACGGGGAAGCCTTGGGTCGCCCAGGGGACCATTCGCCGGGCCAAAAGACTCCATGGCGCACTGCGGCAGCACGAAGCTTCTAGAGCGGACATCCTCGGCATGGACTCCCCCTCCCGGTGCATCCGGATCGTGTGCGCCGAGCCTAGTTCCACGATCGACAGCAGTGAACCGGCTCGGCAAGGACGAGGCGACCTCGCTATGCACACCGCCCGGGGTGGGCGCGGCCGCTGATTCGAGGAAGCTAGGTCCCTGGCCTCCGGACCCCCACCCATGCCCCCTCACGCGGGGTCAGCAATGATGTCGCCTCCGGCGGCTATACCTGCTCTCATGGGCAGGGATCAGATCTCCAAGCACAGGGAACATCGCAAGAACGAACATCGCGACATACCAACACGCCCCGTGGGGCGCTCGGCGTGATCGCCCTGGTGGACGTGAACAACTGCTACGTGTCCTGCGAACGTCTTTTCGACCCGTCCCTGCTCGGCAAGCCCACTGTGGTGCTGAGCAACAACGACGGGTGTGTGGTCGCCCGCTCCGCCGAAGCCAAGGCCCTGGAGATCCAGATGGGAGATCCGTGGTTCAAGATCGCCGCCGATGCCCGCCGGTGGGGCTTGCAGCGCAGATCCTCGAACTACCCGCTCTACGCCGATCTCTCCCAACGCACCATGGCTCTGCTGGACCGCTACGCCCAGGCACAGGAGATCTACTCGATCGACGAGTGCTTCCTGACCCCTCCCCCCGGGCACACACGCGAGCTGCTGGCCTGGGGCCGGGAGCTGCAGCGGGTGGTAGCGCGCAACGTAGGGCTGCCCGTCAGCGTGGGCATCGCCCCCACCAAGACCCTGGCCAAGCTGGCCACCGAAGCGGCCAAGAAGATCCCCGCCACCGGGGGCGTGGTGCACTGGGAGAACACCCCGCCGGGCTTCTGGGGCCGGCTTATGGGCACCCTGCCAGTGACCGAGGTGTGGGGGGTGGCCGCGCGCACCGCCCGCCGCCTGGCAGCCCAGGGGACCACCACCGTCGCCGAGCTGCGCGACGCTGACCCGGTACGGATCCGCGATCGGTTCTCCGTGGTGCTGATGCGCACCGCGCTCGAGCTCAACGCGGTGCCGGCGATCCCCGTGGAAGAAGAGACCGCCACCAAGCAGCAGATCCTGGTCTCCCGCTCCTTCCCCGAACCAATCCTCGACCCTGCCCTGATCGCAGAGGCGGTGGCCGATTTCGCCCAGCGGGCCGCGCGCCGGCTGCGCAAGGAGGACCAGGAAGCCGCGCGTCTGACGGTCTTCGCCGCCACCTCACCCCACCGCCCAGGCCCTGACCACCACCCCAACGCTCATGTAAGGCTGCCTGCTCCGACACACGAGCCCGGGGCGCTGGCCGCTACGGCCCGCAGGGCCCTGGAGCCGCACCTGGTGCACGGGATCCCGTACATGCGCGCCGGGGTGATGTGCCTGGAGCTCACCGACACCGGTGCTGCCGCGCCCCTGCCCGGTACCGCCCCCACCACAGCGCCCATCGGGTCCCTGATCGACGCCGTCAACACCCGGTTCGGCACCGGCACGGTCGGCTTGGGACGATCCGCGACCAGCACCCCCAAGCCCTGGGACAACCACCAGGCAGCCCTCTCCCCCGGCTACACCACCGACTGGAACGCCTTGCGCACCGTCAGCTGATTCCTGTTTTTGGCCTGCTTGGCGACACACCAGCGGCGGTTTGTGTACGAATGCAGAATCATGGGGCATACTTTGTCACATGACTGACAAGGGGGCGCGCCGCATACCTCGCGCCTTGGGGCCTATGGTTCCCCTCGTCATCCAGATCCCGCAGGAAGTGGAAACCGCCATCCGCTCCGCTGCGGCGCAGGACGACGTGAGCATGTCATGGTGGATCGTCGCTCAAGCAGCACGGAGCCTCGATCTACCCCAATACGAATACCCGCCCGCACATGACTGAAGGCGGCCCCCCGCCAGGGACCGCCTTCAAAGGCTCGAACACCGTTCCAGCGACCAAACTTTCGCGGTGTTCCGATAGCAACGAAAGTTCCTCATGAGACACCAGGTAAAGCACCCATCGAGGTGTTGCTATGTCTAGGCTACCAGCAGACTTAGCGACGCCGCTAACCCCATTATCCCCATTGGAGGCACGGGGGTTGGTGGGGGCACAAGCCCCCGCAACCCCCGCCCGTCGTCGGAGCATGTGCCGCAGCGCCCAGCGGTTCCCGGTGACCGAGGCCCACACTCCCCGTGCGCGCACGGGCAAGTCCTGGACCCCGGACCCGGCGGAGGGCGCGGAGGCGCGGGTGCCGTGCTGGTGGTCCCGTGACCAGTGGATCCAGGAAGAGAGGGCACCGCCTGGCGCGGAGACGACGAGACGCGCCCACCCGGCCCCTCACCGTCGTCGTCCCCGAACGCAGCCGTACAACGGAAAGGGGCCCGCAGTGAAAACCACGGGCCCCCGAAAGAGCGAACCTCAGTCCACCACGAGCCGCCCCCGCTTGGCGTGCGGGTGCCGCCCGTGCACCGCGTGGTACAGCACGGCGGCAACGACTACCAGCACGGCGAGAACCGCGTACATGGCCCCGAAACCGGCGGCGGAGAGCAACAGACCCAGGATCACGGGGCCCACACCCACGCCCACGTCCATGAGCAGCAGCAGCGTGGAGATGCCGGTGCCCAGCTTGTGGGCGGGCACCGCGTTCACGGCTATGGCCTGCGCGGCCGGCATGAGCGTGCCGTAGCCCAGACCAGTCATGGCGCCGGCCACGACCACCTGCCAGTCCTGGTTCGCCACCGCCAGGAAGCCCAGGGCCACAGCGAAGCAGACGAGGCCCAGGTAGACCACCACGTTGTCGCCGCGCTGGTCCTGCACCTTGCCCAGCACCAGGCGCATGATCAGCATGGCCACGGCGTACGCCACGAAGAACAGGGCGGCGCCGGTGGTGACTCCGCGGTCCTCAGCATAGGCGTTGAGGTAGGTGATGACGCCCGCGTAGCAGACGCCCACCACCAGCATGAAGGAGCCGATGGGCAGCACTGCCGGGTGGGCGATGTCGCTGAGCGAGAAGGCGGCGCGCTGCTTGTCCACCTCCTGGTTGGCCTGGGCTTCACGCTTGACCAGGGGCTCCCGCAGGAAGACACCCAGCACCAGGCCGAGCACGGCGGTGACGAGGGTCGTCCAGAACAGCCACGTGTAGTTCAGAGAACCCACCAGGAAGAGCCCCAGCGCGGGCCCCACCGCAGTGGCCAGCGTAGTGCCCAGCGCGAAGTACCCGGTGCCCTCGCCGCGGCGGGAGTCGGGGATCACGGACTGCGCGATCGTCATCACGGCGGTGCTCGCGAACGCGTACCCGAAACCGTGCAGCAGACGCACCCCGATCAGCACGGGCAGAGACCCGGCAGGCAGGTACAGCGCGCACGCGACCACCACGACCACGAGCGCGATCAGCAGCATCTTCCGGCGGCCAAGGATGTCGACAAGGTATCCGGAGACCAGCCGCGCGACGGTCGCCCCCACCACGAATGCACTGGACGCGAAACCGCCCACGGCGTCCGAGGCGGCAAAGCTCTTTACCGCGTACAGCGCCATGGTGGTGACCAGCATGTAGAAGGTCAGGTACTGCAGGAAGTTGACCACCCACGCGACCACGAACGTGGGAGTGACCAGCCGTGCCGGGCCCGCCGAGTGCGCGGGACCGGGCGTGGCCTGCTCCACCACAACCGGCAGTTGACCTGTGGGAACGTCGTCCTTCGCGTCGACCGACACGGGCACCTCCTGGAGTTTTTGGGTTTGTATAGTGCAAGATATTACCCCAGGATTTGTATTATGCAATTTTTGCCGACGACGCCGCTCCCCCGCTTTTCCGTCCCGCCTACCGTTGAGAGCTGCCACGGCGGCAGCCTCTCGGAAGCCGTCCACCCGGGGATGAAAGGATGGAACCGTGCACAGCGATGACTCAGTGAGCGAACTCGTCTACGAGAACATGCTGCTCTCGAGATACGCCCTCCAGGGAGCGCCACCCCAGTCCCGCCGGGAGGCGCTGGACCGCAGCTCCACCGTGCTCCTCGCCCGCCTGCAGGCCGGCGGCCCCATGAGCGTGGCCGAGCTGGCCCAGTCCTTCGGCCTGGACATCTCCACCGTCCACCGGCAGGTCGCAGCCGCCATGAAGAGCGGTCTGATCGAGCGCATCAAGGACCCTGAGGGCGGCGTCGCCAAGAAGCACCAACCCACCGAGGAGGGCGTGCACCGTCTTGCGGAGGAACTGGAGGTCCGCCGCGAGTCCTACCAGCGTTTCATTGCGGACTGGCCGCAGGAGGACGTCACCGCGCTGGCCCGTCTCACCCGCCGCTTCAACGAAAGCGTGGAGGCCACCCTCGGCCACAGCTGGCCGCGCGACTACCCCACCGAGTCCTAGCGCACGACGCCGCCCGGGCCGTCCTCAGCACCCCTCCACCTCCGCGATCAGCAGCGCCACGTGCAGGGACGTCCGCGACTCCGGATCGTCCAGCGACACCCCCAGCCTGCGTTCCAGCCGGGCCAGCCGCCCGTAGAGCGCCGGGCGGGAGAGGTGGATCCGCTGGGCCAGCAGGCTCTTGTTCCCGCCGCACGCCAGGAACTGCGTCAACAGCTCACGGTCCTCGTGGCGCTCCACGTCCAGGACGCTCCCGAGTTCCGCGCGCGCGAACATCTGCACGCGCTCGTCCCCGCGCAGCATCGCGAGCAGCCCGCGCAGCCGCACGTCCTGTGCGCGGAAGCACCGCCGCCGCGCGGAACCGGAGCGCGCAGAACCGGACCGGGCGGCGTCCTGCCGTGCCGCGCGGTCCGCCACGGTCCCGTCCTGCGAGGGGCCACCTTCCGCGCAACCGTCCCGCGCGAGCAGGGACACCGCGGCCTCCGCGATCATTCCGGCCTCGTCCAGGCGGGCGGCCGGGCCGATCATGCCCGCCTCGGGATCGGTGACCCCCGCGAGCACCCGCCACGCTCCCTCCAGGCGCTGCTCCGCCGCCCCGAACACCCGTTCCACCACCGCGTCCTGCGGGGTGCGCGCGGCCAGCGGCACCAGCACGGCCACGGAGGCGGCGCCGAGACGGCCCGCGAGCGCCGTCGTGCGCTCCCGGCCCAGCGCCCACGCGAGCGCGTCGAGCACGGCGCCGCCCTGGTGCTCGCCCAGCGGGTCCGCGCCCGGGCGCTCCCAGCGCACGACCACCGGCAGCCACGCGGCCGGGGCCGCCTCGCTCAGCACCCCGTCGCGCAGCACGCCGATCCCGAGTTCGTGCGCGCGCCGCCGCGCGGAGTCATCGTCCACGTTCCACGGGCGCCGAAGCTCGTGCAGCAGGGCGGTCTCCGCCTGGCGCTTCTCATTCCGGCGGCTGCGCTCGGACAGCAGCGTGAGCGCCACCGCCTGCCCCGCCCGCTCCAGCACGATGGCACGCAACGCGGGCCCAGTACCCCGCGGCTCGGCGGACAGCCACCCGACCGTCTCCCCCGCGACCGCCACGGGAACGGTCCCCCCGCTGTCCTCCGGTGACGACGACGCCACACGCCGCCGCCACACGACCTCGGCACCCAGTAGCCGCGCGGCTTCCGCAACGATCCGCTGGACCGGGGCAGCCTCCAGGGTCAGCTGGGTGAAGACCTCGTGGATGCGGCGGTCCGTCTCCAGCTGCTCGAGCTGGCGCGCGGCGATCCGGCGGTGCGCCTCCTGCGTGACGGCCACGAACCGCACTTGGCGGCTCAACAGGTACACGGGCAGCTCCCGGTGAGCGGCCGCCGCGCGCAGCACCCGCACCACGGGCTCCCGCCCGGAGAGCACCTCGACCGCGAGCGCTCCGATGCGGGCGCCGTGGACAAGGTCGTGCTGATCGGACTGGCCGTGGTCGTGGCACCGTTCACCGTCCTGGTCATCGTTGGGCGCGTCATCGGGTTCTTCTAGACCCGCTCCGCCGCAGACCCTCCCCAGGTCCGGGGCCACGGCTGACGAGCCCCTCCGTGCGCCATAGGGTGGAGGCATGACTCGAATCACCAGCTTCACGCGACAGGGACTCACATTCGACGTTCTCGACCAGGGCCCGGAGGACGGCCCCGTGGTCCTGTTGCTGCACGGTTTCCCGCAGGATGCCCGCGGCTGGGACGACGTCGCCGAACGGCTGAACGCGCAGGGGCTGCGCACTCTCGCCATGGACCAGCGTGGGTACTCCCCGGGCGCCCGACCCACCGAGCTGGCCGCGTACCGCCGCGAGGAGCTCTCCGGGGACGCGCTGGCCCTCGCGGACGAGGCCGGAGCGGAGCGGTTCCACCTGGTGGGCCACGACTGGGGAGGGGTGCTCGCCTGGGACATCGCCCTTCGCGCACCGGAGCGGGTGGCCTCGCTGACCGTGCTGTCCACCCCGCACCCCACCGCGCTCGGGCACGCGCTCAAGACCCCGGACCAGGTCAAGAAATCCTGGTACATCGGCATGTTCCAGATCCCCGCCGCACCGGAGCGTCTGCTCGCCGGTCGCGTGGGAACCCTCACCCGCCGTGCGGGCATCCCCGAGGAGGCCGCGGAACGCTACGGGCGTCGCTTCGCCACCGCGGACGACCTGCGCGGGCCCATCAACTGGTACCGCGCCATGCTGCGCAAGGACGGCGTGACCGGTAAGAATGCCGGAAACGGCATCATCACGGTGCCCACCACGTTCGTGTGGGGCAACCGGGATCCCGCCCTGGGCCGAACGGCCGCCGAGGAGACCGAGGTGTACGTGCACGCGCCGTACGAGTTCATCGAGCTCGATGCCGGGCACTGGCTGCCCGAGCGCGAGGCCCCCGCGGTGGCCGAGGCCATCGTGGACCGCATATCCTCCGTCACGTCCGACTGACGCCGAACGGCCGGGGCAGTTCTCACCGTCAGGACCCCGGGGAGCCCAGCACCTCCAACACGGCGTCCCCGTACTCGGCGAGTTTCTTGGCGCCCACTCCGCTGATGCCGCTGAGCTGCGCGGTCGAGGCGGGGGCGGCCTCCACGATGCCGACGAGCGTGGCGTCCGAGAACACCATGTAGGGCGGGATCTGCTTCTCTTTGGCCACAGATGTCCGCCACTCCCGCAGCGCCTCGAAGGTCTCCTTCGCGGCCTCGTCCAGGGTGTCTGCGGCCCGAGAGCGCCCGCTGCCCCCGCCGCTGCGAGCGCGTCCGTTCGCGCGCGCCGTCGGCGCCCTGTCCACCGCCAGCTCCAGGGTGCCCTCACCGCGCAGCATGGGACCCGCCTGCGGCCCGGGAACCAGCACGCCGAAGTCCCCGACGGCCTCCACGACCCGGCGGGCAAGCAGCTGCCGCAGTACCGAGCGCCACTCCGGCTCGGAGAGGTCCTGCCCGATCCCCCACACGCTCAGCTCCTGGTGGCGCGACGCCTCCGTGCGCTCGTTGCTGCGGCCCAGCAGGATGTCGAAGACCTTGCCGGAGCCGAACTGCTCACCGCGTTCGCGTTGCAGCCTGATGAGCGTGGACAGCAGCTTCTGGGCGGGCACGGTGGCGTCCCAGACCTTGGGCGGGTTCAGGCACGTGTCGCAGTTGCCGCACGGCTCGGAGTCCTGGCCGAAGTACCGCAGCAGCTGCACACGACGGCAGTCCGTGGTCTCGCACAGGGCGAGCATGGCGTCCAGGTGCGAGCGCGCATTGCGTTTGTGCAGGTCAGATCCGTCTCCCTGGTCGATCATGCGCCGCTGGTTGACCACGTCGCCCAGGCCGTACGCCATCCATGCCGTTGCGGGCATACCATCGCGGCCGGCGCGGCCTGTCTCCTGGTAGTACCCCTCGATGCTCATGGGCAGGTCCAGGTGGGCGACGAAGCGGACGTCCGGCTTGTCGATGCCCATGCCGAACGCGATCGTGGCGACGACGACGATTCCCTCCTCCCGCAGGAACCGCATCTGCGTGTCCTGGCGTACTGCGGCGTCGAGACCCGCGTGGTAGGGCATGGCGTCGACCCCGCGGGCGCCGAGCCACGCGGCAGTGGACTCCACGCTCTTGCGGGACATGCAGTAGACGATGCCCGCCTCCCCCGGGTGCTCCGACTGGATGAGCCGCAGCAGCTGGTCCTTCGCGCGGTCCTTGGACTCGATCCGGTACTGGATGTTGGGGCGGTCGAAGTTGGAGACGAAGTGCCGCGCGTTCTCCATGCGCAGCCGCTCGGTGATCTCCTGGTGGGTGGCCCGCGTGGCGGTCGCGGTGAGTGCGATGCGGGGAACATCCGGGAAGGCGTCCGCAAGCACGGACAGCCCCATGTAATCGGGGCGGAAGTCATGCCCCCACTGGGAGACGCAGTGCGCCTCGTCGATCGCGAACAGGGCGACCGGCGAGCGCTTCAGCAGATCGATGGTGCGCGACAGGATGAGCCGTTCGGGGGCCATGTAGAGCAGGTCAATGTCCCCGGCGAGAAGCTGCCGCTCCACCTCCTGCGCCTCGTAGGGCTCCAGGGTGGAGTTGAGGTACGCGGCGCGGATGCCCACGGCCTCGAGCGCGGCCACCTGGTCCGCCATGAGCGCGATCAGCGGGGAGACCACCACGCCCGTGCCGTCCCGCAGCAGGGCGGGGATCTGGTAGCACAGGGACTTGCCGCCGCCGGTGGGCATCAGCACCACGGCGTCCCCGCCGCCGACCACCTGCTCGATGATCTCCGCCTGCTCACCGCGGAAGGCGTCATACCCGAAAACCTCCTGCAGGACGCCCAGGGATGTGGTGGCTGTGGCGGAGGAAGTCATGCCTCCAGGGTAGGTGCTGAGTACTGGAGCATTGTGCGCTCACCTGCCGTCGTGTGGACAGTCCCGCACCTCAGTCACGCAGGATAGCCGGGAGCATGTCCAACTGGTTGAGGCGGCGCACCACGTGCTTGGTCAGAACGTTGCGATGCAGACTCACCACGTACCGCCCCGGCCCTGACATCTTCTGTAGCAACCCGGACTCGACCATGCGGCGCAGACGGTGGCTCCTGTTCGACGGAGACCCCTTGATCACGTCTTCGAGATCGCCCGCTTTGGCCTTCCCTTGGCGCGCCACCGCGTAGATCACATCTGCCTCCGTCTCCGTGAGCTCCCCCGCCGCGAGGGCGGCATTGACCGAAGGCCCCACGACCTCCTCGGAAATGAAGCGGGGGGCAGCAAGCCGACTGACCCTGTCCATGTCGTCCTTGAGGCCGTGGATCACATACCCGGCCCAGGCCAGTACCCCCTCCGGGCTCAGGGAGTCCGCTCCTGCGAGGTGGTCGTAGTACGACTGCCGGTCGGCACCAAAAACTGCTGTGGGGTTGAGCGGACGCGCGGCGCTCCTGGAGGTGTAGCCCTGGTTGCTCAGCATGGCGTACGTCAGCAGGCGTGAGACCCGCCCGTTACCATTGGCAAACGGATGTATCCAGACGAACCGGTGGTGGACAAGCGCGATCTGGAGGAGTTGGTGCTGAGCGGGCACCTCCTTGTTTGCAAACTCCAGGAGCTGGTCCATGTCCGCCTGGACGGACCCGGGTGCGGGCGGGACATGGGACGCTCCAGCGATCCCGACGGGGATTGTTCGATAGCTGCCCGGGTGCTCGTCACCTTCACGTTCGAGTCCCTGCACGGCGAGCTGGTGGAGTTCACGGATCAGCCCATGAGTCAGGGACAGCCTTCCATGGGCTGCCAACTCGTCCATGTAGTCAGTTGCCTGCTCCAGCTGCAGAATCTCTCGCACGGCGTCTGCTGCTGGCTGTCCCGTGGCCGCGGCCCGCCGGGCTTCGGCCACGACATCCGCCACCGTGGTCCGGTTCCCTTCGATGCGTGCCGACATGACGCTCGTGAGACCTTGGAACAGCCTGCGCAGCTCCAGGCCAAGAGGGTCCTCAAGGTGCTCAGTACGAAAATCCACGCGCACCCGCTCCAGGGCGAACAGATCCGTCACGAGCGCACTCGCGAAATCGACCTCGGGGAAGACCATGGGTTGCATGTATCAAAATTTAGCCGGGAATCAGACAAATTTGAACATCGGAGCCTCTGTCCCTTAGAAACACAGGGGAAGAAGGCAATACCCACTTGTAAATTCTTGACTTCTACGAGTATGGGAACTTGATGCTCACCTCCAGCGGGATACCCTTCTGGGCGACCCGATGCCAGGTGGTGGGCAGCCCCACGGTGGATCTAAACTGTCCCCGTACGTTTTCGAGATCCACAGTCGTGGGGGAACGAGGCTTTCGTGCGTCAGGGGGTTGCTGGCTTCTTCACCGCCGGCACTAGACAGCGCTGACCGGACGCGGCGGGTGAAGACCAGCCCGTCGCGCGCTTTCACCCATCCCTTTCCACCTCCCCGCGGCGACCGCGCTCCATGAGCGCGCCGAACGCCGTCGCCCTCCTGCACCACACGGCACGACGACGCCGCCCGCCCCCACCGCACCCCTTGACACCCGGGCGCCCGCGCCCCGTCCTGACCCGCACGTGACAGGCAGGGAAAGGCCATCCTCGAAGGACCAAATAACATGAATACGCATACAGAAACTGAGATCCGCAAGAGCTTCGTCAACTGCTCCAAGGGCGCCGCGCAGCGCATCAACATCCCGCAGGACGTGCTCCACGGGAACTGGGAGTCCCAGATCTTCCTGGGCTGGTACGACCCGAAGTCACCGCGGGCGGGCTACGTCGTCGTCGAGACCGAGCACGGGCTGCGCGGGCTGGTGCTCGAGAAGAGCGCGCAGAAGGCGAGCGGTGGCGCACGCATGTGCCAGATCTGCCTGACGTTGCACCCGGCCAGCGGCGTCTCACTGGTGTCGATCCAGCGTTCCAAGACTGCGAAGGACCGCTACAACTCCGTGGGCACCTACGTGTGCTCGAACCTGGCGTGCAGCGACTACACGCTGGGGCGCCGCAAGCCCGAGGGCATCCGGCAGATGGAGGAGACCATGAGCCCGGAGGAGCGCGCCGATCGCGCGCTCGCCAACATGCGCGGGCTCGTGGAGCGCGTGGCCGAGGCCATGGGGAAGTAGCGGCCTCCGCGGCGGGGCACACGCGGGCAGGACCCACCTCGCCGCCGGGCGCGCAGCGCGGACCGCCCCAGCTTGATCTGCGCCCGCGTCAGCTGGTGAAGGGCTTGGAGAAGATCGGGACCATGATGTCGCTGAAGTTCTCCTCGTCCGCCATCTCGCGGCGGAACTTCTGGCCCGGGTGGTGACGCGCGAACTGGCGACGCCGCCCGGCCCAGAGGATCTCGGACGCCACGTACTGCCCGAGCATGCCGCCCATGCACAGGCAGAACGCGGTGATGGCAGCCTCGAGGACGTTCTCCCCGGCGTCTTCGAGGCCGAAGATCACGCCCAGGACACCCTGGTAGACGAGCATTCCCGGGAACAGCGGGAGCAGGACGACCATGAGCGTGGCGTTCGAGGCCAGGTTCAGGGCGCGGGTGAGGGTGACGCTCAGGATGCCCGCGACGATCGAGGCGATCAGAATGGCACCGAACGAACTGATGCCCGTGGCGGTGATGGCGAGGACCCCCAGCTGCACCAGGCCACCGAATAGACCGAGGGACGCCAGCTTCCACCCACGACCACCCGAGGCGAGCGCGAAACCGGCGGAGACCACGGCGGCACCAAGGACGGTGAGGGCCCAGCGGGAGTCGTCCATCTGCAGCGTCTCGATGTAGTCCACGGAGTCCCCCACGAGCGGCCGCATGGCGTGGATCCCGATGGTCACACCGGCCACCAGACCGGCAGTGCTCGTGATGGCCTCGAAGATGCGCCCGGAGGCGGAGACGTACCACCCGGTGATGACGTCGTGCACCGCACCGTACGCGGCGATCCCCGCGAGCCACGCGGCCAGCGCGGCCACGATGCACACGGCCGTCTGGGTGATGTCGAAGAGCACCCCCGCCGCGGTCGCCCCCAGCACCGCGGTCAGCCCCCCGGCCGCCAGGCTGAAGACCTCGGGGGCCTTGATCCGCTGAACGAGGGCGTAGACGCCGTACACGATCGCGGAGACGATCGCGGCAGTGATGGCGGTGGGCCAGCTTCCGCCGAGGATCAGCGCGAACCCGACACCGAACATCCCGAAACCGGTCACCGTCAGACGGTGGCCGATGTGCCGGGACTCCGCGAGGATCTCGTCCATGCGCTGGATGCCCTCCTCTGCAGAGATCCGGCCGAGCACGAAGTCTTCCAGCACCTCGCCCGTGTCCGTGCGCAGCTGGATGTCCAGGGTTCCGGGCTGGGACTCGAACACGCGAGTGCTCGGCGCCTTGTCCGGCGCATCCTGGTGGCTGATGGTCACCTGCCCCAGGCCCACGCTCACCGTGACGTCCCGCAGGTCCGTCTTGCGAAAGATCGACAGCAGGGACTTGGTGGTGTTGGCGGACCCAGCCCCGCTGCGGATCAGGGCGTCCGCAATCTGGAAGGCGAGTTTGTAAGCAGCCTGTTCAGTGGTAAGCACCGACAAAGCGTAGTGGGACGGGCCGGTTACGGGCGAGGTGGGTGCGATCCCAGGGGGTGGGAGGTTGGACGCAAGGCGCAGCTCGGCTTGCCCGGAACGCAGCACAAGACGGGGAGCTGAAGACTTTAGAACCCCTCCAGCGCCATGTTCGCGAACCGTGAGTAGTGGCCCTGGAACGCCACCACGATGGTCTTCGTGGGACCGTTGCGGTGCTTGGCCACGATCACGTCCGCCTCACCGGCGCGCGGGGACTCCTTGTCGTAGACGTCCTCGCGGTGCAGCAGGATGACCATGTCCGCATCCTGCTCAATTGACCCCGATTCACGCAGATCACTCACCTGCGGCTTCTTGTCCTGGCGCTGCTCGGAACCACGGTTCAGCTGGGACAGCGCCACCACGGGCACGTCCAACTCCTTGGCGAGCAGCTTGAGCGCACGCGAGAACTCGGAGACCTCTTGCTGGCGGGACTCCACCTTCTTGCCAGAGCTCATGAGCTGCAGGTAATCCAGCACCACGAGCTTGAGGTCGTGCTTCTGCTTGAGCCGGCGGCACTTGGCGCGGATCTCCATCAGGGACATGTTGGGGGAGTCGTCGATGAACAGGGGCGCCTCGTTCATCTTGCCCATGATCTGCGCGATCTTGGCCCACTGCTCGTCCTGCAGGGTGCCCGCACGCAGGTCCTGCATGTTCAGGGTGCCCTCCGCGGAGAGCAAGCGCATGGCGATCTCGTTGCGGCTCATTTCCAGGGAGAAGATCACGGACGTCATGTTGTGCTTGATGGACGCGGAGCGTGCCACGTCCAGGGCGAGCGTGGACTTACCCATGGCCGGACGCGCCGCGATCACGATCATCTGTCCGCCCTGGAACCCGTGGGTGAGCTCGTCCAGTTCGATGAACCCCGTGGGCACACCCTGCATCCCGGAGCGGTTGCCTGCGGCCTCGATCTCGTCCACGGTGGCTTCCATGACGTCCTTGAGCGGGACGTAGTCCTCCGCCGTGCGCCGCTCGGCCACCTGGTAGATCTCGCCCTGGGCCTCGTTGACGATGTCGTCCACTTCACCGTCGTGCGCGTAGCCCAGCTGCACGATCTTGGTCCCGGCCTCCACGAGCCGCCGCAGCACCGCGCGTTCCCGCACGATCTCCGCGTAGAACCCCGCATTGGCGGCCGTGGGCACGGATGCGATCAGCGAGTGCAGGTACGCGATCCCCCCGATCCGTTCAATCTCACCGTTCTTGGTGAGCTCGTCCCCCACGGTGATCGCGTCCGCCGGTTCGCCGCGCCCGTACAGGGAGACGATGGCGTCGTAGATGTTCTCGTGCGCCGGCTTGTAGAAGTCCACGCCCCGCAGCACTTCCACCACGTCCGCGATGGCGTCCTTGGAGAGCATCATCCCGCCCAGCACCGACTGCTCGGCCTGGTTGTCGTGCGGCATGGTACGGCCGTAGTCCTCGCGCGGCCCGGACGAATATTCCGACACCCTCACTCACTTTCCTTGCAGACGAATGCGCCCACCTCGAGCGGCGCACCCGTTCATTCTCCCACCGCTCTCCGACCCCCATAGCCGCCCGTGCTCGTTGCAGAACCGGGCGCTGAGTAGACGACGACGCGCGGCCCGGTGGCGCGCCGCCGTCGTCCACGGCCTGTGGAAAAGTACGTGGAAAACATGTGGAACACGCCGTGCAGTGCTGTGCACAGGCTGTGGAGAGATCTGTGGAAAACCCGTCGCAGCTGTGGGTAACTCACCCAAGCAGCGCGAAGAAGAGCAGCCAGAGCAGGGGCGATGTCACGATGGCCAGGAGCAACACCAGAACGTAACGGCCCCGCAGGGCCGGGAAGGCCACGGTGCCCGCAATGCCCAGGATCAATGCCACAAGGGACGCGACCACGCTCAGGATGAGGCCGGCCACCAGAACGGCCACCGCACTGCGCGGCGCCAAGGAATTGCCGGCGAGGAACGCCCCCAAGAAGAACACCAGGGTCAATGCCACGCACCCCAATGCCACCCAGAACAGCGTGCGGCCCGTGCTCAACCTGCGTGCGCTCATGATCATGACCGGCATCCTCCCACGGTGCTCTGCGCGATCTCTGGAAGCCCGAGGACGGCAAGAACCCCGTGGAACGAGCGTTCCACGGGGTTCTCATACATCACCCGCGAGGCCCGCGAACAGCTCAGGGGCCCGGATGCACTCGAGGTGCGATCAGGCGGGGACGACCTCGAACTCCACGTTCGCGTTGACGTCCTCGTGCAGGTGGATCACGGCCTGGTACACGCCGGTGGTCTTGATGCGCTGGGTCAGGTCCACGCGACGCTTGTCGATGGAACCCAGACCGGCGGTCTCGACCGCGGAGGCGATGTCCCCGGCGCGGACCGTACCGAACAAGCGACCCTCGGCACCGGACTTGACCGGGACGGTCAGGGTGGTGGAGGTCAGCTTGGCGGCGAGAGCCTGGGCGTCCTCGAGGGAAGACAGCTCACGGGCCGCACGAGCCTGCTTGATGGAGTCGATCTGCTTCTCGGCGCCGCGGGTCCACGGAGTCGCGAAGCCGCGGGGGAACAGGAAGTTACGGGCGTAGCCGTTCTTCACGTCCACCACGTCACCCGCGGAACCGAGCCCGGAGACTTCCTGGGTCAAAATGATCTTTGCCATGAATTCTCAGTCCTCTCTGATCAGCGGCCGGCGCCGGAGTAGGGCAGCAGTGCCACTTCACGAGCGTTCTTGATCGCCTGGGCGATCTTGCGCTGCTCCTGAACGGACACGCCGGTCACGCGGCGAGCGCGGATCTTGCCGCGATCGGAGATGAACTTACGCAGCAAGGCGACGTCCTTGTAGTCGATCTCGGTGACGTCGGCCGCCTTGAGCGGGTTCTGCTTCGGTTTCGGCTTGCGAATTTCAGCCTTGGCCATCGTGGTGCTCCTTTTCTGGTGCGGAGCCCGCAGGCGTACCTGCGGGATGGGTTGGAATGGTTGTGTTTAGAAGGGGGGCTCGTCCTCGGCGCCGGTTCCCCAGTCGTAGTTCCCACCGGAGGACTGACCCCAGGGATCGTTGCCCTGCTGACGCGGTTGCTGGCCCCCGCGGCCGCCCTGGTTCCCGTTGAACCCGCCGCCCTGGTTGCCACCGCCGGGGTTGCCACCACCCTGGTTGCCGCCGAAGCCGCCACCCTGGTTGTCGTTGAAACCGCCCTGAGCGCCGCCGAAGCCTTGGTTCCCGCCGTAGGAGTTGCCTCCGCCGCGCGAGTTCCGGTTGATCTTGGCGGTCGCGTACCTCATGGAGGGGCCGATCTCGTCCACTTCCAGCTCGGTGCTGGTGCGGCGCTCCCCTTCCTTGGTCTCGTACGAGCGTGCCTTGAGCCGACCCTGGACGATTACGCGGGTTCCCTTGGTCAGGGACTCCGCCACGTTCTCGGCAGCCTCGCGCCACACCGAGCAACGCATGAAAAGGGTCTCCTGATCCTTCCATTCGTTGCTCTGCCGGTCGAAGGCGCGCGGGGTGGACGCAACGGTGAAGTTGGCCACGGCGGCTCCGGACGGCGTGAAGCGCAATTCGGGGTCTGCAGTCAGATTTCCGATCACTGTAATGACGGTGTCGCCAGCCATGTGAACCTCCGGATTCTGTGGACGCTGGATGCGAGACTCAGTGGGGTGAAAAGCATCTCACGGGGACTCTCACGAGCCCGCGGTGAGTGCGTGCTGTGCAGCCCGGGTGGGCCGCACGCTCACCTCACTTGCCGTGGATCTTCTGCTCTTCCGGACGGATGATCTTGGTGCGCATCACGGCCTCGTTGAGGCTCAGCACGCGGTCCAGTTCCTTGGCGGTCTGCGGCTCGGCGGTGAAGTTCACCACGGCGTAGATCCCCTCGGACTTCTTCTGGATCTCGTAGGCCAGACGACGACGGCCCCAGATGTCGAGCTTGTCGACGGTGCCGTTCTCCTTGGTGACGACCTCGAGGAACTTCTTGAGGGTCGGCTCGACGGCGCGCTCCTCCACCTCGGGGTTGAGGATGACCATCAGTTCGTATTCACGCATGTAAAGAACCCACCTCCTTCGGGCTAAGCGGCTGCGGTCCTTCCGCAGCAGGAGGTTCTGTGCGTATGTCGGTGCCGGCAGCGATCGGCGCACGGCACACAGACTTCCCCACTTTACTACAACGGGGGCTCAGTAGCCACCGACGCGTCGGGCCAATCGAGCGTTGAGCGCGCCCACGCGCAGAGGGATCACGAACAGGTCGATCAGCATGAGCAACCACAACAGACCCAGGAAGAACCAGCCGATCAGGATCCCCACGGTGAGCCACCCGATCGCGGAGAGCACCAGGTAGAAGATCCCTTGGAAAGGCTGGGCCAGGTAGAACTTGTGGACGCCGAAGTTGCCCAGGAAGAACCACAGGACATAGGCCAGCACGATGGACCTGCCGCCCACCACGTTGACGTTGACCGGCTGACCGACGGGGCGCTGGTGACCCCACCCGGGCACGGTGCCTGCGGGGCCGAAGCCGGCGCCCTGGCCGTAGCCGCGGGACGGCTCGTCGCGGCGCGGTAGCGGTTGTGCCGTGTAGTACTCCGGTTCGTCGGCCATGATGAACCCCTTTTCCACTCCCCGGTTGCCTTGAGGCAACCGCTCCCATCCTAGGCGCGCTGGCTGGCCCTCTCCCGCTCGGTCAGCGTTGAGCGCAACTGCACGTCCGTGTCCAGGTCCTCACCGTTGGTCCGGGCCGTCACGTCGATCCCGAAGCCCACGGTCTCCGAGTGCTGCCGCCCGTTCTGCAGCCAGGTCACGGTGGCCACCGCGGGGCGGAACCGCACGGCGTGGAAGGCCAGGGGATCGTCGTCATCCTGTGCCAGGAGCAGTGACGGGCGGGACTGCAGTTCCCACCGAATGTTGGACACGCCCGGCGGGACCTCCGTGGGAGCTCCGGTGGGTGAAGCGCTGGGCGAAGCGGAGGGTGACGCCGCGGGCCCGCCTCCCAACTGCGCGGGCAGCGGGCACTGCGCAGCGTCGAAGCGCAGCACGCGTTCACATTGGCCCACGGCGTCCTGAACAGCCCGCTCCGCGCCCTCCCACATGCGCGGCGACGCCGTGAAGTCCAGTTCGACCGCGGCGGACCGGGGATCGCTCATGGATATTTCCGCGGAGGCATGTTCGCTGGCCAGGAGATACGAGTCCTCGGGCATCGCGATGTCGTAGACCCCGGGCAGGCCCTCGAACTGCCACGTGCGCGCGGGTGACCCGGGATCGGAAGGGTCCGTGGGGAAGAGCCCGGAACCGTTCGGACGCACCTTGTTGCCGTTGACGGACGCCGCGTCCACCGCCGCGGGCAGTCGGACGTCCACAATGGCGTTGTCGCGTTCCACCAATCGCCACGAGTCGTTGAAGGGGCCCCAGGACGCCACCTTCTCGACCGTGTACTCACGGTGCACGGTGGAACCGTCCCCCAGGTGGATGTCCACCCCCACCGCGGCATGTTCCCCGTGATTCTGGACCCCCACGAAGTCGTGGCCCTGCGGGCGGTTTGCGGCATCCCGGTACACCCCGTTGGACAGCAGCTGGGCCAGGGGGCGGTCCCCGCCGATCAACAACGGTGCGAGGACCTGACGGGAACTGCCGCCCTCGAGGTACCCCAGGTACCTGCCCACGGGAGCCTCGGGATCCCGCGAGACCAGGAAGTAGTTGGCGAGCGCGGCCCACACGGTGGACGCGACCGCGACGAACACCAGCACGAGCAACAGGGGTAGGCGGAGGGAACGCCAGGACGGCAGCCTCAGACGAGCGAGGGTCTCGGAGTCGCGCGGTGCCATGCCGGGTTCTTACTGGACCGCGGACGCGCCGAGCGCCGCAGCCTTGCGTCCCCGGAACATGTCCACCACGACCGCCACCACCAGATAGATGAGAAAGACATAACGTACTACGGCCAATATATCTTGGGCGCTCCAGCCGAATTCCTCGACCCACGGCAGGGTGGGCCATGCCGAGGCCGGCAGCACCACGGTGGCCCAGTAGAGCACTTCCACCACCTGCCACAGCCCGAACTCGATCCAGTTGCGACGGCACAGGATGACGAGGGGCACGAGCCACACCACGTAGGTCAGGGAGTACTCCTTGGCCAACAGGATGTAGAGCGCGAGCAACAGGAACGTGATCTGCACGGCCGAGGGCTCCCGCGTGCTGAGCAGCGCGATCAGGAGCACGAACACGAGCGACAGGATCATGCTCAGCAGGACGTACTGACCGTCCGCGCCGGTTCCCAGGGACACCCCGGTGCGCGGTTCAACGGTGGAGCTCCACACGTTCCACAGCGAGGGTTGTTCGGTGTCGGAGCGCACCATGTCCCCGAACTGGGCCCGCCAGCGGTCCCACGCCGTGATCATGTACGTCCCGTTGATCAGGGCCCACGCGACCACGGCCCAGATGAACGCGGAGAGGATGTCCTTGAGGAACCGGTGACGCGCGGCCATGATCAGGATCGCGAGCAGCACCACCACGGGGAAGAACGCCACGGAGGCACCGAAGCCCACCATGATCCCCGCGAGCGCCGGGTTCCCGCGTACGTAGCCCAGCAGGGCGAGCATCATGAACAGCACGGCCCACAGGTCCCAGGACTGGAATCCCACGAGTACGATTACGGGGGCCAACGCCATGACCAGGGCGTCGGAGCGCCGGTTGCCGCTCAGCGAGGAGACCACGCCCACGATGGCCAACCACACGAGGGCCAGAAGGATCAGGGAGAGGTCCAGGTAGAAGCCCTCCCCCACGTCCAGACCTAGCAGGGAGGTCAGGTTGGAGGCGAACCACCCGATGATCGTGGTGATCATCCCCACGAGCACCGGCTGATCCCCCGTGGGACCCCCGGTGAAGAACCCCCCGGCCACGTCCGACGAGCGCACACTGAGATCCCCGGTGCCGATCACCGTGGCACACAGCTCGGGAACCTGCTGGGCCATGTTCCAGTCCGGTACCCGGCACGGGATGCGCAACAGGTAGGCCATCATGACCGTGTACAGGCCGAGGCCCAGCAGCATCAGACCGGCATTGCCTCCCGATCTGTTGCGCGCACCTTCCAGGCTCATGCGGGATCTCCTCGGAACGCGGGTACGGATGCTGTCAGTGTTCCACGGGGGCGGGGAGTCCACGCGTCATGGCGCGAGTGTTCCGCTGCGGTACCTCGGCGTGGCCCTCTCCGTCAGGAGTCGATGACGCCCTTCTCACGCGCCCAGGACACGAGGCGCTCGCGTGCCACGTCCTCCCCCACGGCGCCCTCGTCCAGACGCATCTCCAAGAGGAATTTGTACGCGCGGCCCACCTGGGGCCCGGGCGGGATGCCCAGGATCGCCATGATCTGCTGGCCGTCCAGCTCGGGCCGGACGGCGTCCAGCTGTTCCTGCTCGGCGAGCTGGTCGATGCGGTGTTCGAGCTCGTCGTAGTGCCGGGCGAGCCGGGAGGCCTTGCGCTTGTTGCGGGTCGTGACGTCCGAGCGGGTGAGCCGGTGCAGCCGCTCGAGTTCGTCCCCCGCGTCCCGCACGTACCGGCGCACCGCGGAATCGGTCCAGTCGGCGTCACCATATCCGTAGAAACGCATATGCAGTTCCACAAGGCGAGTGACCCGCTTGATCGTGTCATTGTCGAAGCGCAGCGCCTTCATCCGCTTGCGCGTGAGCTTGGCCCCCACCACCTCGTGGTGCCGGAAGCTCACGGCCCCGGAGGATTCGAAGCGGCGCGTGGCGGGTTTGCCCACGTCATGCATGAGCGCCGCGAAGCGCAACACGAAGTCCGGGGCGGGCACAGGGCCGTCCGGACCGGTCTCCTTCTCCGCGGCCTGTTCCATGACCGTGAGGGAATGTTGGTAGACGTCCTTGTGATGATGCGCCTCGTCGGTCTCCAGCTGCAGCGCGGGCACCTCCGGGAGCACGATCTGCGCGAGTCCCGTGTCCACCATGAGTTCGGTGCCCCGGCGGGGATGGGCGCCGCAGATCAGCTTGACCAGTTCCTCGCGCACCCGTTCGGCGGAGACGATCTCGATCCGCTCGGCCATCGCGGTCATGGCCTCCCGCACGGGCTCCGCCACGGTTAGACCCAACTGGGAGCTGAACCGCGCGGCACGCATCATGCGCAGGGGATCGTCCGTGAACGAATCCTCCGGGGTCCCGGGGGTGCGCAGCACACCGGCGTGCAGGTCCTTGATCCCGCCGAACGGGTCCACGAGCTCCATGCCCGGCAACCGCAGGGCCATGGCGTTGACGGTGAAGTCGCGGCGTCGCAGGTCTTCGGTCAGATCGTCCCCGAAGGCCACGGTGGGCTTGCGGGAATCGGGGTCGTACGCCTCGGCGCGGTAGGTGGTGACCTCCAGCTGCATGCCGGACTTGTGCATCCCGATGGTCCCGAATTCCCGGCCGATCTCCCAGTGTGCATCCGCCCAGTCTCGGATCAGCTCGAGGGTCTGACCGGGGCTCGCGTTCGTGGTGAAGTCCAGGTCCAGCGCGTCCCGGCCCAGCAGGAGGTCGCGTACGGGCCCGCCCACCAGGGACAGCTCGTATCCGGCGCTGTCGAAGAGGCGCCCCAGTTCGTGGGAAACGGGGTGAAGTGAGGAGGTGTCCAGCAACTGCGTCATGATGAGCGTCATTATCGCATCACGGCGAGCGCCGTCGGCCGGCTCGGGGCGGCGTCTGCGTCGGCGGGTGCGAGCGGAATGTGCCGTCGGCCGGCCCGGCCGGCCCGACCGGAGCGGGCGTCGTCGGGCCCGCGGCGGTACAACCGCTCTCGACCGCGGCGGACGGACCGCCGCCGGACCCATATCAGGGAGTGTCCCGGGAATGTCGCTAAGGTAGATGGCATGGCTTTCCCCGTACCCAGCGCGCCCAAGAGGCGACCGAACCAACCGGTCTCCGCGCTGCCCACGGTGGAAGAGGTGTCGGCCGGTGGGATCGTGGTGGACCTGTCCGATCCCACGCATCCGGTGGCCATCATTGCTCGGATCAACCGCGGTGGACGGCTCGAGTGGTGCCTTCCCAAGGGTCATCCCGAGGGCGAGGAGACCAACGAGGAAGCCGCCGTGCGGGAGATAGAGGAGGAAACCGGAATCATGGGCCGCGTGCTCTCCCCGCTGGGCAGCATCGACTACTGGTTCACGGTCTCCGGACACCGCGTGCACAAGACCGTCCACCATTTCCTGCTGGAGGCCATCGGCGGATTCCTGACCACGGAGAACGACCCCGACCACGAGGCCGTGGATGTAGCGTGGTCCGGGATCGACGCCCTCGGCCGGAAGTTGTCCTTCCCCAACGAGCGGCGCATCGCGGACATCGCCCGGGAATACATCATTCACCAGTTGTAGGCTGTCCCGTCCGATCCGTCGTGCGCCGTACCCGGCCCGTCCCCCCGCGCAGGAGGCCTTGATCCATGCAGAAGTCCGGTGCGCGCTCCAGCGCGATCATGGCCTCCGGGACCCTGGTGTCCCGCATCCTGGGGTTCGTCAAGACGTTCCTGATCACGGTGGCCATCGGTTCCGCCGCGACCATGGCGGACGTGTTCCAGCTGGCCAACACACTGCCCAACCTGATCTACGTGCTGATCGCGGGTGGGGTGTTCAACGCGGTGCTGGTGCCGCAGATCATCAAGGCGTCCAAGGCGCAGGACGAGGGCGCCGATTACATCTCCCGGCTGATCACACTCGCCGTGATCGCGCTGTTGGTGATCACCGCGGCGGTCGTGCTGTTGGTGCGCCCCATCATGAATCTCATGGGCCCGGGGTGGTCGGACGCCCAGCTGGCCATGGGCACCACGTTCGCGCTGATCACGTTCCCCCAGATCTTCTTCTACGGCCTCTACACGGTCGTGGGTCAGGTGCTCAACGCCAAGGGTGCGTTCGGTGCGTACATGTGGGCCCCGGTGCTCAACAACGTCATCGCGATTGCCGCCCTGCTGGTCTTCATCCAGCAGTTCGGTCCGTTCCGCACCAACCCGCACACCCTCGAGAACTGGAGCTCCGCCCAGACCTTCTGGCTCGTGGTCATGGCCACGGTGGGTGTCGCCGCGCAGGCCTTCATCCTGTTCTGGCCGCTCGCCCGGCTGGGACTGCGGATCCGCCCGCGCTTCGGGTGGCGCGGGATCGGGCTGTCCACCGCGGCGCGCCTGGGCGGCTGGACGCTCGCCACCGGCGTGATCGCCAACCTCGCGTTCATGGCCCTGTACCGCACCGCGGCGATCCCCACGGGTGCCCGGGCGGACATCGCGTCCGGCCCGGGTGGGGCGCCCCCCATCGCGGGTACGGCCGTCCTGGACCAGGCCACCATGCTCTACGCGTTGCCCCACGGGGTGATCGGGCTGTCCATCGCCACCGTGTTGTTCAACCGCATGGCGGCCGCGGCGTCCGAGAAGGACCGTGACTCCCTGGTCTCATCCCTGTCCTCGAGCCTGCGGGTCACCGGTGTGGCCACCGTGTTCTGCATGGTCGCCCTGATCATGTACGCGGGTCCGCTGGGCATGCTGTTCTCCGGTGGTGTTCCCGCCGCGGGCGCGGTGATCGGTCAGGTCATCACGGTGATCGCCATCGGCGCGCCGTTCATGTCCACCGCGTTCATGCTGGGCCGCGCGTTCTACGCCCAGGAGGACGCGCGCACCCCGTTCCTCGTGCAGCTGGGGGTGTCCGTCTTCACCGTGATCGCCGCCGTGCTGATCGCCCGGGTCTTTCCGCCCGAGCACATGGTGTTCGCCGTCGCGGCCTGTTACGCCATCCAGAACGTGCTGGCCACGGTGATCTACCACTACGCCCTCACGCGGCGGATCGGGGACTACGGCCTGTCCCGGATCGTGAGCAGTCACGTGCGCATCCTGGCAGCCTCGCTCGTCGCGGGCGTGGCGGGAGTCGTGACGCTGTGGTTGCTCGGCGGGTACCGCACCGACGGTTTCCCATGGGGTAATCAGGCAGCAGCCCTGATCAGCCTGGCCGTGGGCGGGCTCGTGATGGCCGCCGTGTACGCCGTGGCCCTGAAGCTGTTCCGGGTCCAGGAGTTCACGGGTTTGCTGGCCCCGCTGCGCGCCAAACTCGGCCGGTAGACTGCCCGAAAGATCGTTCTCGCGCCCGTGCGACCCCCGTGGCGCCCGATTACCAGAGGGAGCCACCGTGTCCCAGCCCATTGCGCTTGGAGCCGTTCTGGGGGGCCGTTACAAGGTCACCGCGTCCCTGCTGAGCACCGCCGAAAACGATCACGTGCTCCAGGGCGAGGACCAGATCCTGCGCCGCAGGGTCTCAATCCTGGTGCCCTCCCCGGCTCACGAGTCACTGCTCGTGGACAACGCGCGTTCCCTGGCCGCCGGCGCCGGGCACAGCGGCTTCCAGGTCCTGGACATGGGTCAGACCGAGGACTCCACCTACCTGGTCACCTCCTATGCACCCACCGCGGACCTGTTGGACGCGCTGCTGGTCCAGGACGACGGCGCCGACGACTACTCCCTCTCCGACGACATCTTCGGGGACTCCCGCTCGGCCGCCTCCTCCGCCTACATCTACGAGGAGCCGGACCCCACACAGCCGCAGGAGACCGTCTCCCGGGATCCTGAACCCTCGGCGCGCCCCGCCGTCACGCGCTGGAACGCCTACGACTACGACGATTACGACGACGCCCCCGCCGCCCCGTCCGTGCGCAACAAGCTCGGCTTCGCGCGCAAGGTCCGGCCCGACGCCGTGCGCTCCACGATGTTCGACCGCGCAGCCACCCGGGGCGCTGCCGCCGGGGCGACCGCAGCGACGTCGGCCGAGGCAATCGATCCCACCTACGACGGCGACAACCGCTACGAGAGCTACGAACGGACCGAGGGCAAGCCTGGGCGCCTGGATGAACAGCCCTCCGCGCCTCGCTCGGCCCGCGATGACGACGCCGCTCACGACGGCACCGCGGCCATCCGCACGGTCGCACCGCCCTCCGGTGCAGCGGCCGGGCATGCTTCGGCATCGGACGACGACGCTGCTCCCCTGGACGATCCCGCCGCCCCGGCCAGGACGGCCGCCGGTGGTTCGGATGCCGCCGCGTCCGCCGAGAGCGTGGGTACGGCCCATGCCGCCGGGGTCGGGATGATGAACGCCGCGGCGACCACCGCGGCGGCGGGCGGGATCGCGGGTGCGGCAGCGGCGTCGTCGGCGAACGCATCCGCAGGGCACTCCCCCGCGGGGACGGACACCGCAGCGGCGCGCACCGCGGACGGGGCGAGGGAGCCCGGGGCCGGCGGCGCAGCCGCACGCACCGCCCACGCCGCCGAACGCGAGCATGCCGCTGATCCGGCGGGCGCGGGTGGCGCCCGGCCCGGCTCCACCGAACGATCCCGCAAGGGTCCGCTGCGGTGGCTGTTGCTGTTGTTACTGATCATCGTGCTGATCGCGGCGATCGTGCTGGGCTTCCGCGGGCTCGGTGCGCTCACCGGGCAGTTCGGACAGGGCGGGGCCCCGCAGGAGAACGCAGCGCCGAGCGGGCCCGCGGGCTCCCCCGCGGCGTCGAACACGCCGAGCCCGGCCGCCACACCGCAGGTCGGGACGGTCACGCGGGTGACCCAGGACCCGAACTTCATGACCGACACGGACGCCACGCTGGGCCAGGCCACGGACGGCAACCCGGGGACCTCGTGGCTGAGCTACGGTTTCTCGAACTCCCAGTTCGGCAACCTAGTCCAGTACGTGGGACTCGCCGCGCAGCTGCAGGACCCCGCACCCGTCCGGGAACTCACGATCCAGCAGGACGGTGGCACCGGCGGACAGTTCACGGTGTACGTCTCGGACAGCCCGTCGCTCGACGGCGCGCAACAAGTGGGCACGGGCTCGTTCACCGGGCCGCAGGTCAGCGTCCCGCTCTCCGAGGCCGCGCAGAACGACCCGCACCGGTACGTCCTGGTGGTGTGGAACGAATTGCCGCGACTGAACAATCCCATCGGCGGCTACCCGTACGGCTTGCGGATCAGCGAACTGTCCGTGCGCTGAACCCGGTGACGCCGCCGAACGGAATATCTGGCGGTACTCCCCACGTTCTTGGGTGTAGTTGACATCCGCACACGCGGTGACTCGTGGAAAGGTTTCGTACCAGTGAGCAATCAGCCCGGCATTTTCGCGAATGCTGTGAACCTCAAGGTCGGCGGCGCGGCGGAGGCCTCCGCTGCGTCTGAGGACGCCCGCACCACCTCCGCGGACGACGCCGTTCACGACGTCGTCATCGTGGGTTCCGGTCCCGCGGGGTACACCGCCGCCATCTATACGGCGCGCGCAAACCTCAACCCCGTGGTGCTGGCCGGGTCCGTGACCGCCGGTGGTGAACTCATGAACACCACGGACGTGGAGAACTACCCGGGGTTCATCGACGGCATCATGGGCCCAGACCTGATGAACAACATGCAGCAGCAGGCCGAGCGCTTCGGGGCGGACATCCGCTACGAGGACGTCGTCTCCGCGGAACTCGACGGAGAGATCAAGACCGTGACCATGGAGGACGGGACCGTGCTGCGCGCCCGCGCGGTCATCATCTCCACCGGTTCCGAATACCGCAAGCTCGGTCTCGAGGACGAGGAACGGCTCTCCGGCCACGGTGTGTCGTGGTGTGCCACGTGCGACGGGTTCTTCTTCAAGAAGCAGAACATCGCGGTGGTGGGCGGCGGTGACTCCGCGATCGAGGAGGCCACGTTCCTGACCAAGTTCGCGGACAAGGTGACCCTGATCCACCGCCGGGACCGGTTCCGTGCGTCCGAGATCATGCAGCAGCGCGCGTTCGACGACCCCAAGATCGAGATCCTCTGGAACACCAAGGTCACGGGGATCCAGGGCGCGGACAAGGTGGAGTCCCTGGCCCTGGAGGACACCGTCACGGGTGAGGCCTCTGAGCTGGCCGTGACCGGTCTGTTCGTGGCCATCGGCTCGGACCCCCGCGTAGGACTCGTGAAGGATCAGCTCGAGTTGACGGTGGACAACACGATCGCCGTGGACGGGCGCAGCTCCACGACCTCGCTGGCCGGTGTCTTCGCCGCCGGCGACGTTGTGGACGCGACCTACCGCCAGGCGATCACCGCCGCGGGCTCGGGCTGTGTTGCCGCGGTGGACGTGGAGCACTACCTCGCGGCCCTCGACAGCTGATCCGAACCCACCCGACAACCCACTCCCGCCCGGAACCGCCGGAACGATTCGGCGACCGAGCGGGGAAACCCATCGAAAGGAACCACACATGAGCTCTGCAAAGGACGTCACCGACGCCAACTTCAAGGCCGAGGTGCTCGAGAACTCCAAGCCCACCATCGTGGACTTCTGGGCCGAGTGGTGCGGTCCTTGCCGCCAACTCGGACCCGTGCTGGACGCGATCGCCGCGGAGCACGCGGATCACGTGGACGTGGTGAAGGTCAACGTGGACGACAACCCCGCGATCGCCTCCCAGTACGGCATCACGTCGATCCCCGCGGTGTACCTCTTCGCGAACGGCGAGGTCGCCAAGACCTCGATCGGCGCCAAGCCCAAGTCCGCGCTCGAGAAGGAATTCGGGGACTACCTCAACCCCTCCGCGTGACACATCCGACCCGGGCCCGCATCACTTACGTGCGCGGGCCCGGGTTTTCTCGAACCCAATTGCAGTGTGCGAACCACACCGTGGGAGTGGCTCGCCGACCCCAGGGAGACCACGTGCCGCCATCCACCCCCGGAGCCGCGCTCAGACAGGGTATGACCGACCGCCGCATCACGGGTCTCAGGGAACGCCTCGTCAGAGCAGGGGGCGAAGACCTACCCTTGGCCGGCGACATCGTGCCGGACCCCACGGTCTTCGACGACCGTGTGGACCACGCCGTGCGGGTGTTCCAGCAGCGCAAGGGGCTCATTGTGGACGGCGTGGTCGGTCCGGAGACCGAGGCAGCACTCAACGACGCCCAGTACAGGCTGGGTGACCGTCCACTGTTCTTCGACGAGGTGGCCCCGTTGCACGGCGACGACGTCGAAGAGCTACAGGACAACCTTTCGCTGTTGGGTTTCTACTACGGGCACCTGGATGCGGTGTTCAACCGCCAGACCGAGTACGCCGTGAAGGAACTCCAACACAGCCTGGGTGTCCCGAGTGACGGCACCGTGGGTCTCGATACCCTCTCCGGACTGGCTCGCGTGCGCAAGAAGATCACCTCGGCCAAGGCCTTCTCCCTACGAGATCACCACCGGCTGGAGAGCCTCCAGGAGGCCCTCCGTGATCGCCTGGTGCTCCTGGTTCCCTCCGCTGCCGGTCCTCAGGTGTCCCCAGCCGGGGCCCCGGATTCGTTCGCCGCGGATCAGGATGCTATCACCCTCGACGTCGCGCAGCGCACCCGCGACCTTCTCCGCGCGGTAGGCGCCAAGCCCGTGATCGCAGCAACCCAAGGCGCCGGCGCTTCATCGTCAAGTGCTGGACCGGAGGACTCGGACGGGAGCGTCCCAGAGGTCCCCGAGGTCCTCCCCGACGACGCCCTTGTGCTCACCCTGCAGTGTGACTGGAACTCCTCGCCCCTGGCCCAGGGTGTGGCCACCTTCTTCTGGGGTGCACCGGACACACGTCAGGCGTACTCCCCCGTGGGTCAGCTCGCGTCGGACATGATCCTGCGTGAGCTGGTGGCCCGCACGGGTGCCCTGGACCTAGGGAGCCATGCACGGCAGTGGAGCGCACTCCGTGAGGTCCGTACCGCGGCGGCGTGGGTCGATCTGGGATACCTTTCGAACGAGGATGAGGCCTCCCGACTGCGGAGCGGTGAGTACCGCGCCCGTTTGGCGGAGGCGCTTCTGTGTGGTCTCCAGCGCGTCCTGGCGTCCACTCCGGAACCCACCGCCACGGGAACCATGAGCCTGGCGGACATCCAGGACTATTACCGTAGGGACGGCTGAACGCACCTCATCATGGGGCGATGGCGATTCGTTGGAGACAAGGCTGATCGCCTTGCTGCTGACACTCGATCGCCCGGCTGATCTGTTGAGGTGATGGAATAAGGGCCGCGATGTTTCACGTGAAACATCGCGGCCCTTATTCGTGGGTGTGAAAGCTCAGTTCGCGTCCAGCTTGGGGTCCAGCACGTCGATGATGCGGTTGAGGTCCTCGACCGATGCGAACTCGATCGTCATTTTGCCCTTGCGCGCACCGAGCTGGATCTTCACGCTCGTGTCCAACTTGTCGGAGAAGGCATCTGCGATGTAACCCAGTCGGTCATCGTGGCGGGTTGCGGGGGTCTTCCGCTTGGTCGAGTGTCGCTTGAGACCGTCGGAGAGGGCGACGAGCTCCTCGGTGGCGCGCACTGACAGCCCCTCCGCCACGATCCGCTGGGCGGCCCGCTCCATCTCGGCGGGATCCGTCAGCGCCAACAGTGCACGCGCATGTCCCGAGCTCAGTACCCCCGCGGCCACGCGACGCTGCACGAGCGCCGGGAGTCGGAGGAGGCGCAGGGTGTTGGAGATCTGCGGCCGGGAGCGTCCGATCCGTTCCGAGAGCTGCTCCTGAGTGGCCCCGAACTCCTCCATGAGCTGCTGGTACGCGGCGGCTTCTTCAAGGGGGTTGAGCTGAGCCCGGTGCAGGTTTTCCAGCAGGGCGTCCCGCAGGAGATCATCGTCCGCTGTATCCCGGATGATGGCCGGGATGACGGCCAGACCGGCCTCCTGGACGGCTCGCCAACGCCGTTCGCCCATGACGAGCTCGTACTTCTGCTCTCCCCCCTCATGACTGGGACGCACGACGATGGGCTGCAGAACACCGAGTTCCTTCACCGAGAAGGCGAGCTCGGTGAGCTCGTCCTCATCGAAGTCCTGGCGCGGCTGTTTGCGGTTGGGGTGGATGTCCGTGACCGAGATCTCCGCGAAGGTGGCTCCGGGGACGCTCTGCAGGTCTTCCTGGGCAGAGTGTTCGGCAGGCACGACCTCCCGCTGTGACGCGATGACATCCGCCGCGGGGATATGCTCTCCGACGGTGTCCGCAGCACCATCGGAGAAGGCGGAAGGAGGCGCTATGTTCCACGTGGTAGAAGATTGGACCGATGTTTCACGTGAAACGTCGGCAGAGCCGGACTTTACCTGCTGATTCCCCTGACCGGCATTCGTGGGTGTATTGCTCACGGTCTCCTGGTGCGACCCATCCGCTGTACTCGAGGAGGTCACCTCTCCGGACCCCGAAGAGTCACGGATTTCGTCGGCACGCGAAAAGTCGTCAGCGTTTTCCGCATCAGTTTCTTCGTCATCACTCGATGGCAGGAAGAACATGTCCACCGGGCGGCGCACATTCGTTGTACTGCGTAGGGCCTGGCCCATGTCCCTCCGGGTCCGTGGTGACTTGCTTCCACGTGATGCCGGAGCCTGCGGGGAATCGGATGTTTCACGTGAAACATCGTCGGAGCGTGACCCGGCGGCATTGGCGTCGTTTTTGGTCGTACTCACCTGCGTCTTAGACTTGGCCGCGTCCGGCTTAGTGCCCGCACCCTTTTCGGAGCCCGCTTCCCCCGTTTTAGTCGATCGCGACGACCGACGCACTGAGGTTCCACCTCTATTGCCGTCACCGGTCGGGCCGGCTTTCTTACCAGCTGCCTCAGCGTCGGCGCCTGATGCCTCGGTCTTGTTGCTCTTCGTCGCGGTCTTCTTAGGGGTTGCCGTCGCCCGTGGAGTTGCCTCCTGGCGATCCTCGTCGGCAGACTTCAAGGCGAGGGTCGCCCGTACCCCCTTGGCAGTACCGGCTTTACGAGACGAGCTCCGACCGGGGGTCTCGGTCGCGCCGCTTCGAGAGGACTGCTTGCCACTACCTGCGGTCTCCCCAGGGTCGACCGCCGGCGGTGTCGTTTGCTCCTTGGCGTCCCCGCTGGGGATGAGAGCGCCTAAACCGCGCCCGAGACCACGACGTCGTTCTGCCACGATGAATTCCTCCCGGTGGTGATGGTGTATCCATCGTAGTCAAGAACGGATCGTTCATATGACCTATTCACCGGCGGTAACCGTGCGCCTGACATCAGATTGCCTCGGATGTTTCACGTGAAACATCCGGGTCATGATGGAAAGATCTATTAGCGCAGCGTTTTGCGACCTGGCGCCCGCCAGCTCCAACTACGCAGACAGGGGCTGCATTGTTCGCGGTATCGGAGATGCCTACTCGGCCGCACCGGATCCGCGGCTGGCCAGTTCCGCCGCAGCCTCCAGGTACGACAGCGCTCCGGTGGAACTGGGGTCGTAGGTGATGACGCTCTGCTGATAACTCGGTGCCTCCGAGACACGAACCGACCGGGGGATCATGGTCTCCATGACCTCCCGGGGGAAGTGCTGCCGGACTTCGTCGGCCACCTGCGACGCCAGGTTCGTCCGCCCGTCGTACATCGTCAGCAGGATGGAGGACACGACGAGCTTCGGATTCAAGTGCTTCTGGATCATGGCGATGTTGTTGAGCAGCTGGCTCAGCCCTTCGAGCGCGTAGTACTCGCACTGGATGGGGATCAGTACCTCCGTCGCCGCGACGAACGCGTTGATCGTGAGCAGACCGAGACTGGGCGGGCAGTCGATGAACACGTAGTCGAGTCGGGGGAGTCCTTGCTCCTCGCGCGACGTCGCGTACTCCGCCAGAGCCCGCTGCAATCGCTGTTCACGAGCCACCACGGACACAAGTTCGATCTCGGCACCGGCAAGGTCGATGGTGGCCGGGAGGACCCACAGGTTGGACACCTCGGGGGACTCCTTGACCACCTCGGCCACCGGCACCTCGTCGATGAGCACGTCATAGACGGAGTCCGCATCCGCACCGTGGGGAATCCCGAGTGCGGTGGAAGCGTTGCCCTGCGGATCGTTGTCCACGACCATCACGTTCTGGCCCTGCTGCGCGAGCGCCACGGCGAGGTTGACCGACGTGCTGGTCTTCCCCACACCACCTTTCTGATTGCTGATGGTGATGTAGCGCGTGCTCCCGGGGCGGTCCAGGTGCACGTTCTTGAGCTTGGCGCGGCGCTTGTTCTCTTCCACGAGTTTCCTCCCCAGGGCGGTATCCGCCACCGCGTCTTGTGCCGTGACTCCTGCTTGACCGTCTGTTTCACGTGAAACATGGCGTCCGCGATCAGGAACAACTTTTTTTGTTTGCGAAATTGGATCAGGCGGCAATCCGAAGTCGTGTCCACGGGTACGTCCTGCGGTGGGCCGTTCCGGCTCGGTCATCGACTGTCCCTTCCGTGACTGGTGCGGTGCTCCTAGTAGCTTATCGACAAGGCCGCACCGGCAACGACGGATTCACAGCACGAGCCGGACCACCGTGGTGGGTTCCTCCAGGAGGTTCTCGCCCACGGTCACGACCTCCGAGGACCGGACCCCGAAACGATTGAACTTCTTACTCGCCTTGCGCAGCTCGTCCTGGGCGGAGCGTCCCTTGAGCGCGAGCAGCTCACCGGAACCCTTCAACAGCGGCAGGGTGATGTCCACCAAACCAATGAGCGCGGAGACGGCTCGGGCCGTGACCACATCCACCGGGCCCACCTGGTTCTTCGCCTGTTCGGCGCGCGCCCGCAGCACACGGACGTTGTCCAGGCCGAGATCCGCCACGATCTCCTCGAGCCACGCGACACGGCGCTCCAGCGGCTCGATCAACGTGATGGACAGATCGGGCCGGGCGATCGCGAGGCACAGGCCGGGAAGGCCGGCCCCCGAGCCCACGTCCGCGACGTGAGCGTTCCGCGGGATCAGGCTCTCCACCACCGCGCAGTTGAGTACGTGACGTTCCCACAATCGCGGGGCCTCACGGGGACCGATCAGTCCACGGACGATGCCCGAGGACGCCAGGTGCTCCGTGTAGCGCCGCGCCAGGTCGAGGCGGTCATCGAAGATCGTGCGCGCCGCGGCCTCGTGCTCACCGAGCTCGGGCGCTGGCTGGGGCTCGGGAGCGGGACGCGACGCACCCTCGGCGCCCGACCCGTTCGTGTCCTGCCCGGACGCGGCGGGGTGCGGGGTGGAACGCGACACGGTCACTGAGCCGCCGAGACCACGATGTGGCGCCCGGCGCCGTCGCCCTCGGACTCCGAGACCAGACCGGCGTCCGCGACGGCGTCGTGGACGATCTTGCGCTCGTACGGGGATAGCGGGGGCAGGTGCACGCTGCCGCCCTCGGACTCGACCTTGGCCACGGCGTCCCGCGCCATCTCGCGCAGCTCCGAGGCTCTCTCGTCACGGTGCCCCGCGATGTCCAAGATCAACCGGCTGCGCCGCTGCGTGGCGCTGAGGACGGACAGCCGCGCGAGCTCCTGCAGCGCCTCGACCGTCTCGCCGTTCTCGCCCACGAGCTCTCGCAAAGGGGAGTCGTCACCGTCCTCCGCGACCACGGAGACGTACGTGCGGCCGTCCCGGACCTCGATGTCGATGTCGCCGTCGATGTCCGCGGTGTCGAGGAGCTCTTCGATGTAGTCCGCGGCGATCTCACCCTCCTCCTCGAGGGGGGAGAGCTCGGAGGTCTGCGCGTCGGAGGACGCGTCCTGCGAGGGCAGCTGCTGTTGTTCGTCGATGTCGTTCATCGGGTGCGACCTCTCAGCCGTTCTTCTTAGCCTGTTGCTTCTGGCGCTTCTTGGACACGGGCTGCTGACGCTGGCCCGCTGCCGCGCGTTCACGCTGCTCCTCGAGCTTCTCCTCGTGCTCCTTCTTGGTCATGCCCACCGGGGGCAGACCCTTGGCCGCACGGCGTTCGTTGAGTTCACGCTCCGCCTGGGACCCCTTGGTGGGGTTGTTGCGGATGACCCACCACTGCTGACCCATGGACCACAGATTCGAGACTGTCCAGTAGATGAGCACACCCAGCGGGAAGTTGATGCCACCGATCGCGAAGATGAGCGGGAACAGGTAGAGCATCATCTGCTGCTGGCGGTACATGGGCGATTCCTTGGCGGCATCGCTCATGTTGCGCGCGGTCAGCTGCTTCTGCGTGATGAACTGCGTGGCACACATGGCCACGATCATGACGATCGCCAGCACGATGGTGGCCGTGTGGTTGCCCGCACCCGGCTGCATCAGGGTGGAGAACAGGGGAGCGCCGAAGATCGTGGAGTCGTTGAACTGGTGGACCAGCTGCGGCGAGAGGACGTGGATGGACTCGTTGTTCTGGGCGGCCTGCGGGACCGAACGCAGCACCTGGAACAGCGCGAAGAAAATGGGCATCTGCACGATGATCGGCAGGCACGCCGCGAACGGGTTGGAACCGTGTTCCTTGTACAGGGCCATCTGCTCCTCGGCCATGGCCTGGCGGGAGAGCTGGTCCTTCTTGCCCTTGTACTTGGCCTGCAGCTTGGCCATCTCCGGTTGCAGTTCCTGCATGCCGCGCATGGACTTGATCTGCTTGAGGAACAGCGGGATGGTCAGTGTACGCATGACCAGGGTCAGGCCCACGATGCACAGCACCCAGGTGACGCCGGAGGCCGGATCCATCCCGAGGGTGGTGAACAGTTCGTGGAACACCCACAGCACGGCGGAGACGATCCACCTGAAGGGGAAGAGAATAATGTCGAAGAAGTTCATCGAGCGTTGGCTCCTTGAGCCGCGTGGTCGTCACGGGCCGGGCAGTCGTGCACGTGGTCGCGCACGAGGGTCGGGTGGTTGAGCAGAACGATTTTGGGGGTCGAGGCCACGGAGGGGAACTCCCGACCGCCGCTCGGGACCCTATCGATCCCGCCGGCCGCCCACGGGTGGCAGCGCAGCAGACGTCTGACGCTCAGTCCTAGTCCGCGCACCGCACCGTGCACGGTGAACGCCTCCAACGCGTATGCGGAACAGGAGGGGAAATACCGGCACACGTCTCCGTACAGCGGGGAGACAATCGTGCGGTAGAGCTTGAGCAGGGCGATGCAAAGATTCTGCGGAAGATGCTTCATGGTGCACACGAGGCCACCGCTGGGGTTGTACTCGTGCGGCGCGCGCGCGAGGAGTTGCTCGGGAGACGGACGTGATGTCACGTGCGGGCCTCCTTCTCGACTCTGTACAAGCAACGTTACGGCATCCGCCGCGTACGCAACGGGGAGGTCATCGCGCCTTGCGCAGCGCGGCATGCAGAGCGTCGCGGTAGTCACGCCCCAGTTCGTCCCACCCTGCCGCGGCGGCCGCGGGCAAAGCACGGACGACGACGTCGAGCCCGACCGGGTGTTCGCGGACGGTCACGGCAGCGAGTTCACGCAGGCGGCGCTTAACCTTATTCCTGACCACGGCGTTGCCCACCGCCTTGGAGACGATGAACCCCACGCGGGACGCCTGCTCCGTGGTGCTTCGCACGGATACGACGACGTTCCGGCGGCCACTGCGGGCGCCGGAACGTACGGTGTCTGAGAACTGCGCCGAGGTCCGCATCCGATGCCTGGTGGGCAGCACGATGCGAACCTCGCGAGTTGACGATGAGTTAGGCCGACAGGCTGGCGCGGCCCTTGCTGCGGCGGGCACCGATGATGGCGCGGCCGGCACGGGTGCGCATGCGAGCACGGAAGCCGTGCTTGCGAGAGCGGCGGCGGTTGTTGGGCTGGAAAGTCCGCTTGGGCATTAGTCACTCCACGAGGTTGGACAACGGCGCGCCAACTGCGACGGATCACAGGGGACGCACGCGGTACGTATTTGGGGGCATGCGGACGCGCAGAAATCGCAATCCTACACGCACAAGACTGATTCACAGTAGTCAAAAGGGCCACACCGGTCAAATTGCCGCACACTACGATCGGCGGTCCGGTGGGTTGCCAGACGGGCGGCCGCGTCCCTCCACAAGTGTGTACACCGCCTCCCGGGAGCATGTGGAAAAGCGCCGGATCACACCCCGCCGGAGCGAGTTATCCCCAGGTGGGAACTACACAGTTGTAGTTCTGTGCACCGGCTCCAACGGGCTATGACGAGCCCGGAACCATGCTCTAGGCTGAGGTTTGCGGCCGCCCCCACGAGGTTATCCACCGCTGTGTACAAGTCTGTGGAAAACTGGGGCTTCCCCGTATCTCACGTCAGGAGTCGTTCATGCAGCAGGACAACAGGGCTTTGCTCGAGCAATGGGCAGAGTGCGTCCGCGTCATGAACGAGAACCCGCGGGTCACGGGACGGGCACGCGGGACCATCGCGGTGTGTGAACCCCGCGGCCTGATGGGCACCACGCTGCTGATCGCGGTCCCGAGTGAGGCCACGCGGGAATTCCTACAGAACCGCCCCATGTCCGAGATCCTGGACGAGAGCGTGGGCCGGGTCCTGGGAGCGGACACGCTCGTGGCATTCGTCGTGGACCCCGAGCTCGAGGTCCAGCCGCCCACCACGCGCGCCGCGACCGACGCGCGGTCCTCCGACCGCACCATCCCCTCGCTCAACGAGCTCGAAGCCGAACGTACGCCCGGGTCCTTCCAGCCCGCTCCCGGCCGCGATGCGCCGTCGGGCGAGAGCGTCCCGCGCGCCCCGGCCGGCCTGGCAACCACCGAGCCCGGCGACGGCGCCGGCGAGTACGACGATCTGCCCCCGCGCCGCCTACCCGAAGCCGCGCCCCCGGCGCCGCAACAGCGCGAGGTGCTCAGCACCGGCAACGGTTCGGACACCAGCCCGGCGGATTCGGAATGGGACAGTTCCGCCCGACTGAACCCCAAGTACGTCTTCGACTCCTTCGTGATCGGCCAGTCGAACCGGTTCGCCCACGCCGCAGCCTTCGCGGTCGCAGAGACCCCCGCCAAGGCATATAACCCGCTGTTCATCTACGGGGATTCGGGGCTCGGCAAGACCCACCTGCTGCATGCGATCGGGCACTACGCCAAGCGGCTCTATCCCAAACTGCGCGTGCGGTACGTGAACTCGGAGGAGTTCACCAACGACTTCATCAACTCCATCCGCGACGACGAGGGCTCGTCCTTCAAGGGCATCTACCGCAACGTGGACCTGCTGCTGATCGATGACATCCAGTTCCTCGCGGGCAAGGAGCACACGCAGGAGGAGTTCTTCCACACCTTCAACGCGCTGCACAATCACGAGAAGCAGATCGTGATCACCTCGGACATGCCGCCCAAACAGCTCACGGGCTTCGCCGAGCGGATGCGCTCCCGCTTCGAGTGGGGACTGATCACGGACGTGCAGCCGCCCGAGCTCGAGACCCGGATCGCGATCCTGCGCAAGAAGGCGATCAGCGAGGGGATGGACGCCCCGGACGATGTCATGGAGTACATCGCCTCCCACATCTCCACCAACATCCGCGAATTGGAAGGGGCGTTGATCCGGGTCACGGCCTTCGCGTCCCTCAACAAGCAACCGGTGGATCTCCCGCTCGCAGAACTCGTGCTGAAGGATCTGATCACCGACGACGGGGGACAGGAGATCACCGCGGCCTCGATCCTGGGGCAGACCGCCGCGTTCTTCAACATCACCCTGGACGAGCTGAAGTCCAAGTCCCGCACGCGCACCCTGGTGACCGCGCGCCAGATCGGCATGTACCTGTTGCGGGAACTCACGGACATGTCCCTGCCCAAGATCGGTCAGGAACTGGGCGGGCGGGACCACACCACGGTCATGCACGCGGACCGTAAGATCCGCACGCTCATGGCCGAACGCCGGCAGATCTTCGATCAGGTCACGGAGCTGACCAACCGGATCAAACAACAATCGCGCGAGGGCTAAGACCCGCCCCGATCACGCGACACCCGGAGACGGGCCCTCGGAACACGGTTCCGGGGGCCCGTTCTTCTTGTGATTCGTCCACAGGCCGAGCCCGCAGATCCACTGCTTTCGCCGCCCACGGTGCACAGGAAAATTCGGGGGTGTGGACGCGCTGTGCACAGTCCTGTTCAGCGCCGTGTGGAAAAATCTGTGGACAACGCAGAACAGGTGGTGGACAACCGCCGCGCATCGGTGGGCGAGCCTGTGGAATCCGCGGAATCACGCGGAAGTTGTGCACTCGGCACGCACAAGGCAATCCACAATCGTCCACACCGGATCAACACCCTCGAACCGCGGGATTCCTGAGGAACAGGCAGTTATCCACAGAGTCCACAGGGGTTATTAACACTTCTACCCCTTAAGAAAAGATCGACCGAATAACAAAAATTCGGTTCTTCCCGGCCGAACGGCTCCCCGGGATCTCTGTAATTACAAGAATCCAGGAACCGCCACGGGCGGATCCTGTCCGAACCTGACGATCCGGGGGTTCGGATGACGTCCCCGCGGCCGGATACCATGCAGACAAAACACTTCGGTTCCGAACCAAAGAGGGGCACCCCGTGAAGTTCTCGGTCGAGCGCGACGTACTGGCTGAAGCAGTCACCTGGACTGCCCGTTCGCTGTCACCGCGGCCTCCCGTCCCCCTGTTGTCCGGACTGCTCATCAAGGCGGAGAACGGTTCGCTGTCCATCGCAAGCTTCGATTACGAGATCTCCGCGCGCCTGACCATCAGCGCGGACGTCCTCGAGGAAGGCACCACCCTGGTCTCCGGCCGTCTACTCGCGGACATCTGCCGCTCGCTGCCCTCCGCTCCCGTGCAGCTCGAGGCCGACGGCGGCAAGGTCACCCTCACGTGCCGTTCCGCCAAATTCAACCTCGCGGCCATGCCCGTGGACGACTACCCCCAGCTGCCCGGACTGCCGGACCTGTCCGGCGTCGTGGCCGGGGACGAGTTCGCGCACGCCGTGGCACAGGTCAACATCGCGGCGTCCAAGGACGACACCCTGCCGATCCTCACGGGTATCCGCATGGAGATCGAGGGCGAGAAGATGACCCTGCTGGCCACCGACCGCTACCGGCTGGCCATGCGGGAACTGACCTGGCGGCCCTCCGATCCCGCGATCTCCACGGCGGCCCTGATCAAGGCCAAGACGCTCAACGACATCGCCAAGACCCTGGGATCCTCCGGGGACGTGAACATCGCGCTCGCTCAGAACACGGAACTCGTGGGATTCGAATCCGGCGGACGACGCACCACGAGCCTGCTGATCGACGGCGAGTACCCCAAGATCCGCTCGCTGTTCCCGGATCACACACCGATCACCGCCGTGGTGAAGACCTCGGAACTCGTGGAAGCGGTGCGCCGCGTGTCCCTCGTAGCCGAACGCAACACCCCCGTGCGGCTCGCTTTCAGCGAGTCCCGGGTCGCGCTCGACGCGGGAACCGGGGAGGACGCCCAAGCGTCCGAAATTCTGGACGCCCAGCTCAACGGGGACGACATCACCGTGGCCTTCAACCCCACCTACCTCTCCGAGGGACTGCACGCGTTCGACTCCGACTACGTCCGGTTCTCGTTCACGGCCCCTCCGAAGCCGGCCGTGCTCTCGGCCCAGAGCGAGCCCGACGGCGAGGACAGCGTGGACTACAAGTACCTGCTCATGCCGGTGCGTCTGCCCAACCAGTGATCGTGTGTTCGTAGACCACCTGTCGCTCGCCAACTTCCGGACCTACCCCGGTCTGGACCTCCCACTTGCCCCGGGTCTCACGGTGTTCGTGGGACCCAACGGTGTGGGCAAGACCAACATCGTGGAGGCGATCGACTGGGCCGCGACCCTGGGCTCCCACCGCGTCTCGGGCAACGGACCGCTCATCACCACAGGATCGGACCAGGCGATCATCCGGGTACGCGTCAACCGCGGGGGACAGCGCACGGTCCTCGAGTACGAACTCAACGCCGCGCGGGCCAATCGCGTGCGGATCAACCGGGCGGCCCCGGTCCGCGCCCGTGAGGCCCTGGGGACCCTGCACACCGTGTTGTTCTCCCCGGAGGACCTGACCCTGGTCAAGGGGGATCCGTCCCACCGGCGGCGGTTCCTGGACGATCTCGCCACGGCCATGCGGCCGGTGCTCGGTGCCGCGCGCTCGGACTACGACCGGGCGCTGAAGCAGCGCAACGCCCTGCTGAAATCGGCGCGGCGCTCCCGGGGGTTCTCGGACTCGGATCGTGCGACGCTCGCGGTGTGGAACGACCAGCTCGCGCGCGCCGGCGCGGCCGTGATGGGTGCGCGGTTGCAGTTGCTCAAGGCTTTGGAGCCCGAGGTGGACCGGGCATACCAACAGCTCACGGACGGACCCAAGCACGTGTCCCTGGGCTACGAGAGCTCGTCCGTGGCACCCGGTGCCGATCAGGAAGCGCTCGAACACTTCTCGGTCACGGACCTCTACGAGCTCATGATGAATGCCTTCGAGCGCATGGCACGTCATGAGCGGGATCGCGGGATCACCCTGGTGGGACCGCATCGGGACGACCTCGTGATCCGGCTGGGCGACACCCCCGCCAGGGGCTACGCGTCCCACGGGGAGACCTGGTCCACGGCCCTGGCCCTCCGCCTGGGCTCGTGGTATGTCCACCTCGCCGACGATCCGGCCCGGGGTTCGGCGCCCGTGCTGATCCTGGACGACGTGTTCGCGGAACTGGACGCGCGCCGTCGACGCCGCCTGGCCGAGCTCGTGCGGCAGGCCGAGCAGGTGCTCGTGACCGCCGCGGTGGACGAGGACCTACCCGCGGCGCTGCTCGAGGACTCGCCCACGGTGATCGAGGTGGAGCCGGGGGCGGTATGGAACCGCGCAGCGTCGTCGGCCGAGCCCGAGTCCGGCGGGAACCAGAACGCTCCCCAGGCGGAGCAGCCGTGAGCGAGCCCGTGCATCGCGACGTCGTGGACGCGGCGGCCGTGGCCCTGCAACGGGCCCGGAAGGCCGCCCGCGACCGCGGGGACACGCCCCTGTCCAAGGCGGCCGCGGCCAAGAACATGCGCGCCTTCGCCACGGCCATGGAGGAGGGAACGGGCTCCCCGGCATTGCGCGCGCGGGACCGCTACGGCGTGGATCCGCGGCAGCTCGGGGGCTTCTCGGGACCGGGGCGTTCCGCGCGGGACCCCCGAGCGCTGTCCACCGTGGTGGACGCGCTGATGACCCACAGGGGCTGGAAGACGCCCGTGAACGTGAGCAGTGTGCTCGCGGACTGGCCGTCCCTCGTGGGGGCGCGCAACGCTGAGCACACGTGGCCCGAGAGTTTCGAGGACACCGTGGTGCGCGTGCGCTGCGACTCCACGGCCTACGCGACCCAGCTGCGGTTGATCCAACCCCAGATCATCAGGAAGTTCTCGGACAAGCTGGGGGAGGGGATCGTCACGCGGCTCGAGATCCACGGTCCCGTGGGGCCGAGCTGGAAACGGGGGCGCTGGTCGGTGCAGGGCAGGGGGCCGCGGGACACCTACGGGTGAGCTGAAATCGTCAAAAACGCGCCAGAAGCGCGCGAGGCGCACCGCACCCCGAAAATGGGTCCACCCAGCGCGGCGGGGCTCCGGGGCGTCTGCGGGCCGTCCAGCGCTTCATGCGGTAGAATGGGAAGCCAAAGATCTTTCCGTCCCGCCAGCCGATGAGCCGCGAGCCGTCTCATCGGCTGTATTCATATGGGTCGGGTGATGATCGCCATCGATTACGCAGGAGGACCGGAGACCCCGTGGCTACAGAGGATCCCCTACAGCACGAGTACGGAGCGAGCGACATCACCGTTCTGGAAGGCCTCGAGGCGGTCAGGAAGCGCCCGGGGATGTACATCGGTTCCACTGGCCCCCGCGGCCTGCACCACCTGGTCTACGAGGTGGTCGACAACTCGGTGGACGAGGCGCTCGCGGGGTACTGCGACCACATCGAGGTGACCCTCCAGTCGGACGGCGGCGTGCGCGTGAGCGACAACGGCCGCGGCATCCCGGTGGACATGCACCCCACGGAGGGCAAGCCCACCGTGGAGGTCGTGATGACCATCCTGCACGCCGGTGGCAAGTTCGGCGGCGGTGGCTACGCCGTGTCCGGCGGTCTGCACGGCGTGGGCATCTCGGTGGTCAACGCCCTGTCCCGGCGTGTGGACACCGAAGTCCGCAGGCAGGGCTACGTCTGGCGGATGAGCTTCGCGAACGGCGGCCACCCCCAGGGTGAGCTCGAACGCGGCGAGCAGACGGACGAGACCGGGACCACCCAGGTCTTCTACCCGGACCCCGAGATCTTCGAGACCGTGGACTTCGATTTCGAGACCCTGCGGGCGCGGTTCCAGCAGATGGCGTTCCTCAACAAGGGTCTGCGGATCACGCTCACGGACGAGCGTGTCACGGACGAGACCGGCGAGGAGATCGCGGGGGAGTCCCCCGTGGACGCCTCCGGTCCGGTCGAGGGACAGGACGGAGGGACGGTCGGCGCGGACGACGCCGCTGTCCACGACCAGGCGGGCGCCCGCCGGGTGGTCTACTGCTACGAGCACGGGTTGCTGGACTACGTCACGTTCCTGAATTCGGCCAAGAAGGTCGATCTGATCCACGACGACGTCATCTCGCTCGAGGTGGACGACCCGGACAAGAAGATGTCCCTGGAGCTGGCCATGCAGTGGACCACGGCGTTCAACGAGTCCGTGCACACGTACGCCAACACCATCAACACCCATGAGGGCGGCACCCACGAGGAGGGCTTCCGCACCGCGCTGACCACGCTCATCAACCGCTACGCGCGGGAGAACAGGCTGCTGCGCGACAAGGACGACAACCTCACGGGCGAGGACGTGCGCGAGGGGCTCACCGCGGTGATCTCGATCAAGCTCGCGGAACCCCAGTTCGAGGGGCAGACCAAGACCAAGCTAGGCAACTCGGAGGCCAAGACCTTCGTTCAGCGCGAGATGTTCGACCTGTTCGGGGCGTGGTTGGAGCGCAACCCCAACCCCGCCAAGGACATCATCCGCAAGGCGATCTACGCGTCCCAGGCGCGGTTGGCCGCGCGCAAGGCACGCGAGACCACACGACGCAAGGGTCTGCTGGAGTCCGGGGGCATGCCGGGCAAGCTCAAGGACTGCTCGTCCAAGGACCCCACGGTCTCCGAGATCTACATCGTGGAGGGTGACTCCGCGGGCGGTTCCGCCGTGCAGGGCCGCGATCCCGCGCACCAGGCGATCCTGCCGCTGCGCGGGAAGATCCTCAACGTGGAGCGGGCCCGGTTGGACCGGGCGCTGTCCAACGCGGAAGTGCAGTCCATGATCACAGCCTTCGGCGCGGGGATCGGTGACGACTTCGACATCGAGAAGGCCCGCTACCACAAGATCGTGCTCATGGCGGACGCGGACGTGGACGGTCAGCACATCACCACCCTGCTGCTCACGCTGCTGTTCCGGTTCATGCGTCCGCTCATCGAGCACGGGTACGTGTACCTCGCGCAGCCGCCGCTGTATCGCATCAAGTGGTCCAACGCGCCGCACGACTACGTGTTCTCGGACGCCGAGCGCGATGCCGCCCTGGCCAAGGGTCTCGCGGAGAACCGCCGACTGCCCAAGGACAACGGCATCCAGCGTTACAAGGGTCTGGGCGAGATGGACTACACCGAGCTGTGGGAGACCACCATGGACCCGGAGCACCGCACGCTGCTGCAGGTCACCATGGACGACGCCGCCGCGGCGGACCAGGTGTTCTCGGTCCTCATGGGCGAGGACGTGGAGTCCCGCCGCGAGTTCATCCAGCAGAACGCGAAGGACATCCGCTTCCTGGACATCTGATCATGTGACGCCCGGAATATTCCGGCGCGAGTATGAACGATGATCCCGGGAACGAGAGAAGGAAACAGCAACTCATGAGTGACGAGACGCAGGACGGCAACGGCCCCGTGGACCCGCAGGGCGCACCCGAGACCGGCGACGGCGTCGTGACCGACGAGGTGGCGATCACGGGCGACCGCGTGGAGCAGATCGATCTCCAGACGGAGATGCAGCGCTCCTACCTGGACTACGCCATGGCGGTGATTGTGGGGCGCGCGCTGCCGGACGTGCGGGACGGTCTCAAGCCCGTGCACCGGCGGGTGCTCTACACAATGTACGACGGCGGTTACCGCCCCGATCGTTCGTTCAACAAGTGCGCGCGCGTGGTGGGCGACGTGATGGGCAACTACCACCCGCACGGTGACTCCGCGATCTACGACGCCCTGGTGCGACTGATCCAGGACTGGATCATGCGCTACCCGCTCGCGCTGGGGCAGGGCAACTTCGGTTCCCCCGGTAACGACGGCGCTGCGGCCCCCCGGTACACCGAGACCAAGATGGCGCCTCTGGCCATGGAGATGGTCCAGGGCATCCACGAGGACACCGTGGACTTCCAGGACAACTACGACGGCAAGCAGCAGGAACCCGTGGTGCTGCCCGCGCGGTTCCCCAACCTGCTGGTCAATGGCTCCTCCGGCATCGCGGTGGGCATGGCCACCAACATCCCCCCGCACAACCTGCGCGAGGTCGCGGACGGCGTGCAGTGGTACCTCAAGAACCCGCACGTGGACCGCGAGACCCTGCTCGAAGAACTCATCAAGCGAATCAAGGGTCCGGACTTCCCCTCCGGGGCGCAGATCCTCGGCCACAAGGGCATCGAACAGGCCTACCGCACCGGTCGTGGTTCCATCACGCAGCGCGCGGTGGTCAGTGTGGAGGAGATCCACAACCGCACGTGCCTCGTGGTCACGGAGCTGCCGTACCAGGTCAACCCGGACAACCTGGCCATCAAGATCGCGGACCTCGTCAAGGAAGGGCGGGTCCAGGGCATCGCCGACATGCGCGACGAGACCTCGGGGCGCACGGGTCAGCGGTTGGTGATCGTGCTCAAGCGGGACGCCGTACCCAAGGTCGTGCTCAACAACCTCTACAAGCACACGCAGTTGCAGGAGAACTTCTCCGCGAACATGCTCGCGCTCGTGGACGGGGTGCCCCGGACGCTGTCCCTGGACGCGTTCGTGCACCACTGGGTCACCCACCAGATGGAAGTCATCGTCCGGCGCACCACGTACCGCCTCAAGCAGGCGCAGGAGGAAGCGCACATCCTGATCGGCCTGCTCAAGGCCCTGGACGCCCTGGACGAGGTCATCGCCCTGATCCGGCGCTCGCCCACCGTGGAGCAGGCACGCACCGGGCTGATGGAGCTGCTCGAGATCGACGAGGCCCAGGCCCAGGCGATCCTCAACATGCAGTTGCGCCGCCTGGCCGCGCTCGAACGGCAGAAGATCCAGGACCGGCACGCCGAGCTGCAGCGGTTGATCGCCGAGTACGAGTCGATCATCGCGTCCGAGGAGCGTCAACGCGAGATTATCTCGGAGGAACTGCAGGGCATCGTGGACCACTACGGTGACGACCGCCGCACCGAGGTGCTCTACGGCTTCGACGGGGACGTCTCCATGGAGGACCTCATCCCGCAGGAGCAGGTGGTCGTGACCATCACGCGCGACGGCTATGTCAAGCGAACCCGCGCGGACGAGTACCGCGCTCAGCACCGAGGTGGCCGCGGCATCAAGGGCGCGCAGTTGCGCGGCGACGACGTCGTGGAGCACTTCTTCGTGACGAGCACCCACAACTGGATCCTGTTCTTCACGACCCTTGGGCGCGTCTACCGCGTCAAGGCCTACGAGTTCGTGGAGGCCGGCCGGGACGCCAAGGGCCAGCACGTGGCCAATCTCATGGAGTTCCAGCCCGAGGAACGCATCGCCCAGGTCATGGAGCTGCACTCCTACCAGGACGCCCCGTACCTCGTGCTCGCGACCCGCAACGGGTTGATCAAGAAGTCGCGGCTCACGGACTACGACACCAATCGTTCCGCGGGCGTGATCGCGATCAACCTGCGCGAGAACGACGAGTTGGTCTCGGCCATGCTCGTGAACACCGACGACGACGTCATGCTGATCTCGCGCCTGGGCCAGTCCCTGCGGTTCACCGCTGACGACGACGCCCTGCGCCCCATGGGTCGCGCGACCTCCGGTGTCACGGGCATGAAGTTCCGCCCCGGGGACGAGTTGCTCTCCGCCAACGTGGTCAGCGACGACTCCTACGTGTTCGTGGTGACCGAGGGCGGCTACGCCAAGCGCACGAGCGTCCAGGAGTACCGCGTGCAGGGCCGCGGTGGCCTGGGCATCAAGGTTGCCAAACTCGCCGAGGTCCGCGGTGGCCAGGTGGGCGGGCTGATCGTGGGCGAGAACGACGAGGTGCTCGTGGTCATGGAGAGCGGCAAGGTCGTGCGCTCCAACGTGAGCGAGGTCCCCGCCCGCGGCCGTGACACGATGGGTGTGATCTTCGCCAAGCCGGGTCCCAACGACGCCATCGTGGGGGTCGCCCGCAACGCCGAGCGGGAGATCGAGAAGGAGGTCGCGGAGGAGGATGCCGCCGAGGCCACCGGGCCGAGCGACGTCGCCCCCGGCTCCACGACGGACTCCCCCGAAGCCACGACCGCGGACGTCCCCGCGGGCCAGGACGGTGCCGACGCCGCTGCGCCGGTCGGTGACGACGATGCAGTAGCGTTGGAGCACAACGACAACGGAGGTGACGCATGAGCGCGAGCTCAGCCTCGAAGGCGGGCCAGCCCGTGAAGACTTCTTCCCCCCAGAAGCCGTCCCCGCAGAGCGCCAAGAGCTCCGGCAAGGGACTCGTGCGACCCGCCCCCCGGGCCAAGGTGCGCCGCGCACGGCTCGTGGTGTCCAAGGTGGACACGTGGTCCGTGCTCAAGCTGGCCTTCCTGCTCTCCGTGGCGCTCGGGATCATCACGGTCGTGGCGTCCCTGGTGCTGTGGATCGTGCTGAGCCTCACCGGGTTGTTCGACGGCATCAACGAACTGCTGTCCATGCTCGGCGGCAGCGCCGGGGGAGCGGACATCAAGCGGTTCCTCTCGCTCGGCAACGTGGCCCTGTTCGCCACGATCATCTCCGTGGTCAACGTCATCCTGCTGACCGTGCTGTCCGTGCTCGGGGCGCTCGTGTACAACATCGCGGCGTCCCTGATCGGTGGCATCGGGGTGACCCTGACCGACGACTGATCCCGCGGTCCGCCCGATTTTGTGCGGCGGATGAAACTCCGGTAAAGTCTTGGCGTGGCCGATCAGAGGACAATTCTGGCGGTGCACGCTGAGGGCGTATAGCTCAGACGGTTAGAGCGCTTCGCTGATAACGAAGAGGTCCCAGGTTCAATTCCTGGTACGCCCACCCATCGAATTCCCGCCAACCACGAGATGATCTCGTTCGGAGGGTCCCCATGAAGGCACGAATCGCAGCCCTGGCCGCACTGGCCGGCTTGTCCGTGGCAGCCTTCAAGTCTTGGCGCGAGGCGGAAGCCAAACGAGAGGCGTGGAATTCGGCCGTGGACCCCGTGGACTGACCGTCCCGGTACCGCGTCCGCGTTCTGCAGGATCAGCACCACAATTGAACACGGGGCCTTAGCTCAGTTGGTAGAGCGCCGCCTTTGCAAGGCGGATGTCAGGAGTTCGAATCTCCTAGGCTCCACACCCGAGAACCCCCGGGGACCGCAGCGCCGGTCCCCGGGGGTTCCTTCGTGCCGGGCCTGTTCCTGGTCCGTGCTCATCCGCTCTCATCCGGTTCGTCCTGGCCCGGTTCCTCCTGTCCCCGGCCTGGCGTGCGCGTCCCCGGTCCTCGGCGGGGACACACCAGCCATACTTCGCCACCGAAGGAGTGTGGCGCACCCGGCGTGAAAGACTGCATGAGCACAACTGTGACCTGATTCATGCCCGAAGTGTGGAGCCCCCCGATGCGCGACAAGACCCTGCTGCAACCCCTTCCGTCCATCGACCCCGATGAGTCGTTGGAGAAGGTCAAACGGTGGCAGCTGATCGGTCCCGGTCTCGTGGTGGCGGCCACGGGCGTGGGTGCCGCGGACATGGTGGCCACGCTGACCGCCGGCTCCCGCTACGGCTACACCCTGTTGTGGGCGGTCATCGCGGGCACGATCATGAAGATTGTGCTCGTGGAGGGCGCCGGTCGGTACTCGCTCGCGAGCGGGCGCACCATTTTCGAGGGTTGGCGCTCCCTGGGCCGGTGGACGTCCTGGTACTTCGGTCCGTACATCCTGATCTGGGGATTCGTGTACGGCGCCACGGCCATGTCCTCCTCCGCCCTGCCGCTCGCCGCGCTGTTCCCCATCCTGCCCCTATGGGCGTGGGCCATCCTCATGGGCCTGATCGGGTTCGTGATCGTGTGGGCGGGGCGCTACGCGGTGATCGAGAAGATCACCGCGGCCATGGTGGGGATCATGTTCCTGGTCATGGTGGGGCTCGCGATCATCACCCTGCCCAACATCCCTCAGATGCTTACCGGGCTGATCCCCGTGATCCCGCAGGGCGGTGTGGTGTACACGCTCGCGTTGGCCGGCGGCGTGGGCGGCACGATCACCCTCGCGGCTTACGGTTACTGGCTGCGGGAGAAGGGCTGGCACCAACCGCGGTGGATGCGCGTGATGCAGCTCGACAACACCGTGGCCTACACCGTGACCGGTATCTTCGTGCTCGCGATGCTCGTGGTGGGTGCCGAGGTCCTCTACTCCGCCGGCTACGCCATCAGCGGCGGGGACAAGGGCCTGCTGGACCTGGACCGGGTGCTGCGCGACCGCTACGGGGACGTCATCGGCATCGCGTTCCTCGTGGGGTTCTGGGCAGCCTCGTTCTCCTCCGTGGTGGGTGTGTGGTCCGGGGTGTCCCTCATGTTCGCGGACTACTGGGGCAACATCCGCAAGAAGCCCAGCGGCCACCCGGACACCCGCAACGGCGGGAAGTACTTCAAGTTCTACCTGCTGTGGCTCACGTTCCCGCCCATGCTCCTGCTCCTGTTGGACCGGCCCGTGTTCCTCATCCTGCTCTACGGCGTGCTCGGGGCGCTGTTCATGCCGTTCCTGGCGGTCACGCTGCTGGGACTGCTCAACACGTCCCGCACGCCCAAGCGCTGGCGCAACGGTGTGTTCACCAATGCGGTCCTAGTGGTCTGCGCCGTGCTGTTCATCATCCTGGGCGTCTACCAGATGTGGGACACGGTCTCCGACATCTTCTCCTGAGTCCCACCGCACGGGGCCGAGGGTCTCCCTGCACGGCCCGTGCGCTCGCCACGCACGGGTTCGTGTGTTCATTCCGGTACGACGACGGCGCCACACCCCCGAAGGGATGCGGCGCCGTCGTCGTGCGGGTCACGCGCGGTCGACGCGCGAGAACCGGCTCAGTGCTTGGGATCGCCCGGGTTGTGCTTGGAGCGGTTGTCCGGGGTGCCCATGTCGTCCGTCTTGGAGCCCTTGATCTGCTCCTTGACCTCGTTCACGGTCTGCTTGGCGTCCTCGGCCACGGACTTCACGCTGTCCGAGGCGCGGTGGGCGGCCTGGGACGCGGTGCCCGCCTTCTGGGCGGAGGAGGTGGGGTCCTTGACGTCGTCCACCTTCACACCGGTGCCGGCGGCGACCGTGGAGTTCGTGTTGACCGGGGAAGCCGATACACGCGGGGAGGCCGTGACGGGGGTCTTCCAGGGGTCCTGCACCGGGCGGGACGCGCGCCACGCGGCCACACCGGCCACGCCACCGGCGGCGAGGAGACCGAGGAGCAGCAGACCCTTGTGGCCACCCTGGGCCTTCTTCTGCTGCTTGGCGTATTCCTTGGCCGAGTTCTTCGCGGCCTTCTGGATGCGCTTGACGGTCTTCTTGTCACCGGTCAGCTTGGCCACGAGGGCGTCGAACTGGTCCGAGGTGTCCGCGTGGGCGACCTTGGAGGCCAGCGCGGCCACGGCACCGGAGTACTTGTCCTGCGCCACGGCACGGCCCTCGGCGGTCTTTTTGGCGGCCTTCGCGGCCAGGGGGGCGGCGGCAGCGGCACCGGCGGTCTTGGCCTTCTCGCCGCGGTGCTTGATGTCCTCACCGAGGTTCTGCGCCTTGCCCAGACCGTCCTGGACGTAGGGGCCCGTGGCCTCCACACCGCTCGCGAGGGCGGACGCACCCGCCTGCACGCCGTGCTGCAACTTCTCCCCGAGCTCACCGATCTCGCTGGAGAGCCAGTCCCCAGCGCTGACGACCTTGGACTCGGCGTTCTTCCGGGCGTGCTCGGTCTGCTTCTGGGCCTTGCTCTTGAACAAGCTCATTGTGTGTCCCTCCTACAGTGGTGACCGTAAAATCTCCACCTTCAGCATACGGTCTGACAACCCCGGGATTCCCGGGGAAAAGTGACACCCCAGCCCTTTTCACTGTGCGCTGAACACCTCGGGAGCGTTCTGTCGGCCCCGAGGACGCCGTGCCACAATGTGAATCATGACTTCCGCTATCGCCACGCACAAGGCCACCATCCACACCAACCACGGGGACATCGTGGTGGACCTTTTCGGCAACCACGCGCCCAAGACGGTCAAGAACTTCGTGGGTCTCTCGGACGGCACCCAGGAATGGGCGGACCCCCGCACGGGTGAGAAGCAGAACGGCCCGCTCTACAAGGACGTCGTCTTCCACCGCATCATCAAGGACTTCATGATCCAGGGCGGGGACCCGCTGGGCCAGGGCATCGGCGGCCCGGGCTACAACTTCGACGACGAGATCAGCCCCGAACTGAACTTCAATGCCCCGTACATGCTGGCCATGGCCAACGCCGGTACCCGCAACGGCCGCGGCACCAACGGCTCCCAGTTCTTCATCACCACCGCGCCCACCACGTGGCTGCAGGGCAAGCACACCATCTTCGGTGAGGTCGCGGACGACGAGTCCAAGAAGGTCGTGGACGAGCTCAACAACGTGCGCACCGGCGGCCAGGACCGTCCCGTGGAGGACTGCGTGATCACCTCCATCGACATCGAGAAGCTCTGACCCGCAGCTTTCACGCCCGGCACGAAGCCCACCCGGTCCCCGGGTGGGCTTCGTCCGTATTCGAGCCCCGTCCAGCCGCCCTGCCCACTCCCGGAGGATGACCATGACCCACCACCCCGACGACCCGCCGGATTACGGACGGCCCGCCGGCGCCCCGGACGGTCCCGCCCCGTGGAGCGGCGCGCCCGTTCCCGCCCCGCGGTACGGGCAGTACGTCCACGGTCAGCAGTCCGCCCACCCGGGTGGCGCGCCACGCGGCGGGTACGACGGCGCTGCGCCGCGCCGTCGTCGCAGCCCCCAGCGCGTCGGGGGCATGCCCGTGACGTGGACGCTCATCGGGATCTGCGTGGTCATGTGGGGCCTGCAGTGGCTCACGAGCCTGTTCACGCCTTACAGCCTGACGAGCATCCTGGGATACGCTCCCTCGCTCACGGACACCCAGCCGTGGCGGATGCTCACGAGCGGTTTCGTCCACGCGATGCCCTCGCCACTGCACCTACTGCTCAACATGTACACGCTCTATCTCTTCGGTCGGATGCTCGAGCCGCTGCTGGGGACCTGGCGGATGGCCGTCCTGTTCGTGGTGTCCGTGCTGGGCGGATCCGTGGGAGTGCTGTTGCTCGGTAATCCGTGGGTGCTCGTCATCGGGGCGTCCGGCGGCGTCTTCGGGCTCTTCGGCGCAATGTTCGTGTTCATGCGCCACTTCAAGAACAACATCACGCCCATCGCGGTGTTGATCGCGATCAACCTGGCTTTCGGTTTCCTGGTGGGCGGCATCGCCTGGCAGGCGCACGTGGGCGGGTTGATCGCCGGTGGTCTCGTGGCGCTCGCCATGCTGCCGGGGCTGCGTCGCCGACTCTGACCGGGCCCAGCCGTAAGCAGGGAAAGCTCTCCCGTTCCGCCGGATCCGGGTCGGGGATCGCGCTCTGATCCGGGCGTCCCAATGGCTGTCCACAGGGGTTGTCCCCACCTGTTAACAACTTACAGATGTGTAATTCCACAACTGTGAACACCCCTGTGGATACCGCGACAGCGCGCTAGGACTGCCCCGTAGGGGACATGTCGATCGCGATATGCACAAGGTTCTCCACACCTGTGGATAACTTTCGTACACGGGGTGGGGACAGTTCACGATCGTGACCTCACCCACACGTGCGCGGGCTCGTGAATAAATCGCGCGTGCACCGTGTTGTAGTGATCCTGTGCCCGCCCGGGTGCTGCCCGAATGGTCCGCCCGCGCGGTTCGCCCGCTACGAGTGCCTGCGCGGTGCGATGTCATAGGCCACGGACCGATCGCCACGGCCTCTCCGGCCACTCACCCGCATCCCTCTGGGGAACCCCACCTGCGAATCCTCGAAAGGTCGCGCGTCCATGTCCCAGTTGACCCCCGCCCGTCGCAGACTCGCGCTGTTCGCCCTGGCTCTGGGCGGTTTCGGCATCGGCTGCACGGAATTCGCGTCCATGGGACTGTTGCCCCAGATCGCCCAGAACCTCCTGCCCGATCTCTACGGTGCGTCCTCCGAGACCGGGATCGCACGCGCCGGGTGGCTCGTGAGCGCGTATGCCATAGGTGTCGTGGTCGGGGCCCCGGTCATCTCCTTCTTCGCCGCGAAGTCCTCCCGCACCACGATGCTGCTCGTGATGGCCGCGGCACTGCTCATGGGCAACCTCGCCTCTGCAATCGTGCCCACGTTCGAGTCCCTCCTGGTGATGCGGTTCCTCGCGGGTATTCCCCATGGCGCATACTTCGGTCTGGCGTCCCTCGTGGCCGCCACCGTGATGGGTCCGGGGAACCAGGCCAAGGGTGTGGCACTTGCTTTATCGGGGCTCACGGTCGCCAACGTCGTAGGTGTCCCAGTGATGACGGCGGTCGGTCAGGCCTACGGCTGGCGCATGGCATACGTCGTGGTGGCCGTGGTCTTCGCGGTCACTGCGATCGGCGTGTGGCTGACCGTCCCCCACCAGGACCGGGTGGTCGGAGCGAACCGGCGCCGTGAACTGCGGGCGTTCCGGCTGCCGCAGGTGTGGATCGTCATGGGGATCGCGGGGATCGGTTTCGGCGGGTTCTTCGCGATCTACAGCTACCTGACCCAGATGAGCCGTGAGCTGGCGGGGCTGTCCGGCGCCGGCATCCCGTGGTTACTCGCGGTCGTGGGAATCGGCATGACCCTGGGCAACATCCTGGGCGGGATCAGCGCGGACCGCAGTGCCCGGCGCACCATGGCCGTGGGTTTCCCGGCCCTCACCGCGGCACTGTTGCTCGTGGGGGCGCTCGCGGGATCCCCCGTGGGGATCTTCGTGGCCGGGTTCCTCATGGCACTGGCCAACTCATTCATCATGCCCAGCATCCAGAGCTGGCTCATCACGGCGGCGGGGCCCGCCCAGCTCATGGGCGCATCGCTCAACCACGCGGCGTTCAATGTGGCCAACTCGATCGGGGCCCTACTGGGCGGTGCGGTGATCTCCGCCGGTTTCGGCTACCGCTCCCCGGCCCTCGTGGCGGCCGCGCTGGCCGTGATCGGAGGTCTCCTCGCGCTCGCGGGTGTCAAGCGCCAGAAGGCGGACCGGCGGCGTCGGCTCGAGGCCGGCCTCCCGGTGACGGCCTCGCAACAGGCCGTCTGACGCCCCACCCGCGCTCCGCGGACACCTGGCGCGCCTTACTGGACCAGGAAGTGGCCCACCAGCAGGAACTCCCCGGCGTCCAGGAGCATGAGCAGCGCCGCGAGGCCCAGCACCGCGGTGACCAGCCGGTTGATCCACGGGGACACGGCGGCCCGCGCCCTGCGCATGACCCGGGAAAACCGCTGCTGTTTCCCCAGGATCGTCAGTAGCATCAGAAGTGTCAGGGGGAACTGACTGATGAGGGACCACGCGATCCATCCGGCCACCGCGTGGGACGGGGGTTGTGAGGCGCCGGTGGCCACGTGCACGTCGAACGGGAGATCGAAGATCACGATGCCCACGAAGATCACCGCGGTCACGTACAGGGCCCACGGACTCGTGGCGGGCTTCTCCTCGGGGGTGTCGCGGCCCCGGGAGCGCCGCGCCGCCACCACCCGCCACACGGCGTAGCCGCCGATGGCCAGGGCGAGGACCAGTTCGATCCACGCCGAGATGCTGCCGTGGCGGATGAGTTCCCACCAGTTCACGCGCTTCAGACCGGGACCCACGAGCAGGGTCAGGGTCATGCCCCACGCGGCGGTGCCACCCAGCAGTACCGCGGCGGAGCCCATGATGTGCCGTTTCCGGATCCCCGCGCCCAAAGCTGCCGCGAGGATGAGCATGGGCACGGGGTCGAAACCACCCAGGGCCGTGAGTAGGACGCTGAGCGCGTATTCCTGGGTGTTCATCTACGCCGTGCCGGTCAGGCGCTCACGGGCGCGAAGGCCGGGGACGTGCGGCCGAGCCATTCGAGGGACGGATCCAGCTGAGCCTCCCACAGCGCCACGCGGTGACCGCCGCTCTGTGAGATGTTGGACACCAGGGTCGTGGGCGGGGACACCGACGCCGCGAACTTGCGCACCGCGTCGACCGAGATGGTGTCCTCACCGCCGGAGAAGAACCAGATCTTCACGTCCGGTTTGTCCCGGGCCACGACCGAGGCCAGATCGTAGGAGCGAGGATCCGTGGTCTTCCACTGCTGGCCCTTGCTGTACGTGGGGGCGAAGTACCCGGCCAGGTTCACGCTGCTGGCCCAGACGTCCGGGTGACGCACGGCGAACATGGACGAGCACCAACCACCGGCGCTGTAGCCCACCGTGCTCCAGGCTTCCCGGTCCGTGGACACCCGCAGATTGCCGCGGATCCACGAGACCACGTCCTTGCTCACATAGCTCTCCCACTGACCGTTGTTGCTGTCCACGCATTCGGTGTCGTTGTTACCGGGATAAACGTTCGGGATCACCACGATGGCTTCCCGCATGGCGCCGCTGTTGACCCGCGAACGAATGTGCTGGGCGATGTCCATGGCCTTGGTATAGGTCTTCACGTCCCCGGGGAAACCGGTGAACGCGGTGATCACCGGATACACCCGCTGCGGTTGTGTCATGTAGGACGGCGGTAACCAGACGGTGGCTTCCTGCGTGATGCCGGATTGCGGTCCGTGAATCTTCAGATTCACCCACTGCCCTGACGTGTTGTTGGGATCCATCTGGGACCCGAAGAACGCGTTCTGCGTGGGGTTCGTCTGCATGGCGTTGAACGCCCGGTGCGGCAGGTCCTTGATGGGCTTGGCCGCCGCGGCGGTGGCACCCACATCCGTGACGGCCACCTGGCCGCCACCGCCGGAGAGTAGGTCCCCCCAACTGGAATACCACTGGTTGTCCATGTTCATCTTGAGGAAGATCCCCACCAGCACCAACAGGGACACGAGCGCCACGCACACAAATTGCATCACGTACTTGAGGATTCCCGGCCGGCGTTGCCGTGGCAGCACCACGACGGTGAATGCCAGCGCCAGGAAGGCCAAGATCACGGTGATGATGAACAGGGGCCACCCGTTCAGCTCGAAGAACGCCATTGCGAATTGCTCGTTTCCAGAGATTCCCCACGTATCTTGTGTGCAGTACGAAGCCCGGCGGAATAAGACATAACCGATGGGTAGCCGTACGGAAAAACAGCATAGGTACATCGGCGCCGCGCGCGACGCTCGCCGGGCCCGTAAGGGGAAGTTGATGGTTGACGCCCAGCTCGCGCACGGTTGCCGTGTGCCCGAGCTCAGCACCACCACGCCGACGCAACGGCGGTGGGCGAGGATCCTCACGTGGGTCTTCGCCGTGGCCACCCTCGTGGGGGTGGTCCTGCTCCTGCTGCATTGGGTGGTGCGCATCAATCCGCTGCCCACCCTGCTCTTCGGGACCCTCAACATCCCCGTGGCGCCCTCGCTCGTCTCCGTGGTGGTGCTCGGGTTGCTCACCGGTGCGCTCGTGCGCCGCAAGCGCATCGCGCTGGCCACGGTCGCGATCACCCAGATCGTGGGTGTGCTGTGGTCCGTGTTCCAGGAGGTCCTGCGGGCAATGGGCCCCGAGGTCCCCAATCACGGGCCCATCCCCTCCGTGGTGTTCGTGACCCTGGACGCCGTGGCCATCGTGGTGGGCATCGCCGCGCTGTGCCTGCTGTGGTGGTTGCGCCCGGCGTTCCCCGCACGCACGGCCCCGCGCGGTGCGATGGCCGCCCTGGGGACCCTCGTGGGCGGTGTGGTCCTGACGATCATGGCCACCCACGCGGTGCTACTGGTCACGACGAACTCGGCGATCGACGACTGGAACGTCCTCGCCCAAGCCCTCGTGCGCAGCCTCGGCTGGGCGGGCCCCCGGCGACACTTCCACGGCACGGTCCCGCCGTGGCTCCCCGAACTGACCTCCGTGTTGCTGGCCCTGACGATCGTGCTCGCGGTGCTGATCTTCCTGCGCTCGTCCTCCCGTGCCGCGTCGTGGCGGCCCGGGGACGAGATCGCGGTGCGCTCGCTGCTCGCGCAGTACGGTGACGAGGACTCCCTGGGGTACTTCGCGACCCGCCGCGACAAGATCTCGGTCTTCTCCGTGGACGGACGCGCATGCGTCACCTTCCGGGTGGTGGGTCAGGTGGCGATCGCCTCCGGTGACCCGGTGGGGGACCCCGCGGCGTGGACGAACGCCGTGGAACGCTGGCTCGCGCGCACGCATCACTACGGCCTACTCCCGGCCGTCACCTCGGCATCCGAACGGGGTGCACGGGTGTATGCCTCTCAGGGAATGAGCGTACTGGTCATGGGGGACGAGGCCGTCCTGCATCCCGACCGCTTCTCCCTGGCCAACTCCTCGATGACCGCGGTGCGCCGGGCGGTGCGGCATGCCCGCCGGGCCGGGCTCACGGTGGAGATCGCCCGGCACGAGGACCTCGACCCACAGGAGCTCGAGCGCATGGGGCGGCTCGCGGACGAGTGGCGCGGGAACGAACCGGACCGCGGGTTCTCCATGGCGCTCAACCGCTGGGGGGACCCGGCGGACGGTCGCTGCATGCTCGTCATTGCCCGCGATCGCGACGGCGCGGCGCTGGGCCTGCTCTCGTTCGTCCCGTGGGGTCGGCGCGGACTGTCCCTGGACGTGATGCGGCGCAGCCCTCAGGCGCCGAACGGCACCACGGAACTGATGGTCTCGGAGCTCATGGACTACGGGGCGTCCCACGGGATCCGCGAGGTCTCCTTGAACTTCGCGATGTTCCGCGGGGTCTTCGAGGACTCCGAGAAGCTCGGTGCCGGTGTGATCACCCGCTTCAACTCCTCGGTGCTGGGTTTCATGGACCGGTTCTTCCAGCTCGAGAGCCTGTACCGGGCCAACGCCAAGTACCTGCCCGAGTGGGTACCCCGCTACGCGTGCTTCGACGGCTTCTTGTCCCTGCCCCGCATGGCGGCCGCCACGGCCCAGGTGGAGGGGTTCCTGCCCGCGGTGTTCGTGCGCACGGGGTCGCAGCCGCAGCTCGACGCCGAAACACTCGCCGCGGTGCGCGCGATCGACCACGGACCCGCACCCATGCGCGCCCTGGCCCCCAAGCGCTCGCAGCAGACCCGCCACCGCATGCGGCACGCGCGTGCCCTGGCCCACGCGGGGATCGACCCGTACCCCGTGGGTCTCGCGGAGGCCGAGCCCCTCGCTGCGGTGCTCGCGCGCCGGGGCGACGCCGCGGCGTCGTCGGCTGTGCGCGCGAGCGGGCGCGTCCGTAGGTTCCGCGACTTCGGAGGCGTGAGCTTCCTGGACCTGACCGACGGCGGCGCGACCGTGCAGGTGCTCGTGGACCGCGAGCGCGTGGACGCGTCCTGGGCGGCGATCCGGCCCAACGTGGACGTGGGTGATCTCGTGGTGGTGGACGGGCACTGGGGTGTGTCCCGCACCGGCACGGAGTCCGTGCTCGCCGAGCGGGTGACGATGGCCGCGAAGGCGCTGCAGCCCGTCCCGTTCGGCAGTTTCGAGAACCCAGAACAGCGGCTGCGCAAGCGTTCCATGGACCTCCTGGTGCACCCGCGCAGGATGGACCTGTTGCGTCAGCGCTCGCTCGCGGTGGACACCGTGCGCCGCGTGTTGACCGGGCAAGGCTACCGCGAGGTCGAGACACCGGTGCTGAACACGGTGCACGGTGGGGCCTCGGCGCGCCCGTTCCGCACGTACATCAACGCGTACGGGATGGACCTCACACTGCGGATCGCACCCGAGCTGTACCTCAAGCGACTGCTCGTGGCGGGCAGCGGGCCCATCTTCGAGGTGGCCCGCAACTTCCGCAACGAGGGCGCGGACGCGACACACAACCCGGAGTTCACCGCGCTCGAGGTCTACCACCCGTTCGCGGATTACACGGTCATGCGCGAGCTGACCGAGACGATGATCAAGACGGTGGCCCAGGCGTTGCACGGTACCCAGGTGCTGCCCCTGTACGGCGTGCACGACACCGAGGCCACGCCCGTGCTGACCGACGTGTCCGGGCCGTGGCCCGTGATCGCCGTGACGGATGCGGTGAGCAAGGCGGTGGGACGGCGGATCTCGATCGAGTCGGACTTCGAGACCCTGCTCGCAGTGGCCGCGCAGCACGACGTGGAGATCGGTCCGGGCATGGGCCCCGGGGCGGTGCTCGAGAGCCTCTATGAGGAGCTCGTGGAACCGCACACCGTGTTCCCCACGTTTTACTGCGACTTTCCGGAGGAGACCTCCCCGCTGACCGCACCCCACCGCTCCGAGGGCGGGCTCGTGGAACGCTGGGACCTGGTGGTCAACGGCATGGAACTCGGTACGGCGTACTCCGAGCTGACCGACCCGGTGGTCCAGCGCCACCGGCTCACGGAGCAGTCGCTCAAGGCCGCCGCGGGGGACCTCGAGGCCATGCAGGTGGACAATGATTTCCTGGACGCCCTGGAGGTGGGCATGCCCCCGGCCGGTGGCATGGGGATCGGGCTGGACCGGTTGGTCATGCTCATGACCGCCACGACCATCCGCGACGTCCTGAGTTTCCCGTTCGTGAAGCCGCAGCAGCCGTGATCGCGCCCCGCGCGACCCCGGTTGCGGGCACACCCGCGGGACGAACGAGCTACCCCGGGCGAGCGCCGTCGTCCGGGGAGGAACAGGACCGTGGTGCGCGGCACCCGGCCCATGAGGAGAAGACTGGGTCACCATGACGCTTGAACTGCTGCACACCGCGGGAACGCTGATCCCGCAGCTGCCACCGCTAGGCGATCCCGCCCAACTGCTCGAGCAGCTGGGGCCGTGGGCGCTCGCCGGGACCACCCTGATGGTGTTCGTGGAATCGGGGCTGTTGTTCCCGTTCCTGCCCGGGGACTCCCTGCTGTTCACGGGCGGACTGCTGCACGAGGCGTTGCAGGTCCCGCTGTGGCTCATGATCCTGGTACCGTTCATCGCGGCGGTCGCGGGAGACCAGGTGGGCTACTTCCTGGGTAACCGGTTCGGCCGGCGCTTCTTCTCCGACGACGCCCGATTCCTGAAGACCTCCTACCTCAACCGCACGGAGGACTTCTTCCTGCGCTACGGCGGCAGGGCGATCGTGCTCGCGCGCTTCGTCCCGATCATCCGCACGTACGTCCCGCTCGTCGCGGGTACGGCGCGCCACCCGTACCGCCGCTTCGTGGGATGGAACGTCCTGGGCGGATTCCTGTGGGTCACCATCATGGTGGTGGCAGGGTCCCTCCTGGGCGGGATCCCGCTGATCCGTGACCACGTGGACCTGATCGCGATCCTGATCGTGGTGATCTCCGTGATCCCGGTGGCGCTGCAGATCCTCAAGGGATTCCGGGCCCGGGGGCCGCAGGAGAGTGCTACGGAACGATCGTGAACTTTACGTGGCCGTCCCCGCCGCGCTCGGCGATCCGCAGCACCTCGCCGACCTCCTCGAGCGGGTGCACGGGCCCCAGGCAGTAGTCCACGGCCACCTCGCCGTCATGAATGCGGCGCACGGCCTCGTGGAAGGACACGAGACCGGGCTCGGACTGCGCGGCCACGGAGGCCTGCAGGCGCACGCACTTGCGGAAGGTCTCGAAGATCGGGACGGGAGCGGGCTCGAAGCTCTCGTACAACCCGAACCAGCCCACGATCCCGCGGTGGGCCACGATCTGCACGGCCTCCGCGCGCAGCGCGTCCGACCCCACGGCCTCGATGACCAGGTCCGCGCCGTTGTTGCCCGTGAGCTCCGAGACCACGGAGGCCAGGTCCTCGTCCGGGACCCGCACCGTGTGCGCCCCCAGCTCGCGGGAGATCCGCAGGCGTGATTCCTGCTTGTCCGAGACGATCACGCGCTCGAAACCCCGGCGCAGCGCGTCCTGGAGGAAGAACAGACCCGCGGAGCCCGCACCCATGATCACGCACGTGCCCGCGTGGCCTCCGGGGCCGGTCACTGCTCGGTCAGGATGGTCCCCGTCTCGAGGGCATGGGTTGCGCGCACGATGACTCCTCCACGGCGGGGACGGACAGGCTTCCGTCCTCACCGTATGGCACCGGTGTGGTCCCCGTGACAACGTACCGGTAACCTGTGCGGGTGGAACTTCCCCGGGCTCTGCGGCCGTTCTCGTCACGTGCGTACACGGTGCTCGCCGTGGCCATGTGCATGAGCGTCTTCGGCTCCGGGTTGTGGGCCGTGGCCCTCGTGGCGCGGGTCATGGCGCTCGGGGGTTCCGCGGTGCAACTGTCCCTCGTCACGGCCGCCGGCGCGGTGGGCATGGTGTGCTTCGTGCTGCTCGGCGGGGTCACTGCGGACCGCCTGCCCCTGGGGCTGATCCTGCGGTGCGTGGAGGTCACCAACCTGGTCACGGCGTTGACCATCGTGATCCTCACCTGGACCGACACCCTCGCGCTGTGGCACCTCGCGCTCGCCGCGTTCGTCTTCGCCGGCGCCGTGGGGTTCTTCTACCCCGCCTACTCCGCGGCCCTGCCCAGGATCCTGCCGCCCGATCAGCTGCTCGCGGCCAACGGCGTGGAGGGCACGGCCCGCCCCCTGCTGCAGATCGCGGCGGGGCCCGCGGTGGGCGGGGTCCTCACGGGCCTGGCCCTCCCGGGGGCGTCCGTCCTGGCGATCGCGGTGTGCCACGCGATCGCGCTGTCCTTCATGCTGCGGTTACGGATCCCGGAACGCGAGGTCACCGGGCCGATCCCCGCAGTGGACGCCGCCCGGCCCTCCGTCCTGCGCGATCTCGTGGACGGGTTCCGGTACTGCGTGCGCACCCCGTGGTTGCTGTGGACGCTGTTGTGGGCCATGAGCGCGGTGTTCCTGTTCATCGGCCCGCTCGAGGTGCTCGTCCCTTTCCTGGTGGTGGACCGGCTGGGCGGATCGCTCGCCAGTTACGGCGCCATGCTGGGGCTCTACGGCGTGTCCACGGCCGTGGGCTCGAGCATCATGGCGTCCGTCCAACTGCCCCGCAAGTACCTCACGACTATGGTCTGGCTGTGGGGTTTCGGTACCCTGCCGTTCGGTCTGGTGGGCGGCACCGACTCGTGGTGGGTCATGGCGGCGGCGCTGTGCATCTTCGGGGCCACGGGTGGCGCGGGTCAGGTCATCTGGGGCACGCTCCTGCAACGGCGGGTGCCCGGGCACATGCTGGGGCGGATCTCGTCCCTGGACTTCTTCGTCTCGCTGTCCCTCATGCCCATCTCCATGGCCGTGGCCGGGCCCGTCTCGCAGCTGCTGTCCCCGGAAGTGATCTTCTGGGGCGTCGCACTGCTGACCCCCACGCTCGGCGTGGTCGCGGTCGTCGTCGGGCGGATGTACCGGGACCAGGCCGCCCACCCCTTGCGGTGATCCCCGCGTGCGTGTCCTGAACGGACGACGCCGCCGCGGTGCCCCTCCCTGAGGACGGGCGCCGCGGCGTCGTGACAAGTATTTATATCGGGATCAGTATGCCTTGTTGCGCTGCTGGACGACCAGGTGGATCAACGCGAACGTGTGGTCCTCGTCGATCGCCTTGTAGGCCTGCTCAAGCGCCCCGGGGATCTCGGACTCGCGCTCCACACGCACGCCGAAACCGTGGAACGCCGTGGCCATGGCCGCGAAGTCCGGGTTTTTCAGCTGGGTCCCGGAGACGTGACCCGGGTAGTGCTGTTCCTGGTGGGTACGGATGGTGCCGTACTCCTGGTTGTCCATCACGATGACCAGGGGAGTGGCGCCGTACTGCGCGGCGGTCGCGAGTTCCTGGCCGTTCATGAGGAACTCGCCGTCCCCGGCGATCGAGATCACGCGGCGGCCGGGGTAGTTCAGGGACGCCGCCACGGCGGAGGGGATCGAGTAACCCATGGAGCCGTTGCGCGCGGAGATCATGGACGCGTAGCCGTTCGTGGGGAAGTATCGGTGGGCCCAGTTGGTGTGCTCGCCCGCGCCGAAGGTGACCATGGCGTCCTCGGGGAGGGTCGCGACGAGGTTCGCCATCATGGTGTCCATCGAGGCCGGGCCGTCCGCGGGGGAGGCGTCCTTGGGGGTGGAGAAGTCCACCTGCTGCTGACGCATCCGCGCGCACCAGTCCCGCCACGCGTCCGAGACGGGAAGATCCATGCACACCAGGTCACGGACGAACACGTCCGGCTTGGCCACGATCTGGTAGGTCACCGCGCCGGAACGCCCGCGCATGGAGGGGTCCATGGTCACGATGAAGTTCTTCTTGGTCCAGTCCTGGCGCACCAGGAAGCCGTTGGTGATCACGTCACCGGGGACCGTGCCCACGAACACCAGCAGGTCGGTCTCCTCCAGCAGGTCGTAGGTGGGCTTGGGGCGGCCGTAACCGATGGGTCCCACGTACGAGGGGGAGTCGAACGGGACGGTGCCCTCGCAGCGCCACTCTGCGGCGGCGGGGATGTGGTGTTCCTCGAGCCACGCGGTGAAGCGCTGCGCGCCCTGCGGGGTCCAGTCGTTACCACCGAAGACGAACAGGGGCTTCTGGGAATCCTTGAGCGCGGACTCGAGGGCCTTCCAGTCCTCCACGGTCATCCCGCCACCGGCCACCGGGATCTCCGGGTGCACCGTGGGTTCGATCTGCCGGGTGATGACGTCCTCGGGCAGGCCCACCACCACGGGCCCCGGACGCCCGGAACGCGCGGCGAACATGGCCTCGGCCACGTACTCGGAGGCCCGCTCCGCGTGGTCCAGGACCATCACGCGCTTGGCCCCGGAGGCGAACCACTGATGCGGGTCGAACTCCTGGAACGCTTCCTTCTCACGGTGCTCGAACGGGATGAGTCCCACGAACAACACCATGGGCGTGGAGTCCTGCCACGCGGTGTGCAGGCCCACGTGCGCGTTGGCTGCGCCGGGACCACGGGTCACCATGGCCACGCCCGGGACGTCGTTCATCTTCCCGTCCGCTTCCGCCATGTACGCGGCGCCACCCTCCTGACGGCACACCACGGTGTCGATGGGGGAGTCGTAGAGCCCGTCCAGGACGTCTAGGTAACTCTCGCCGGGAACCACGTAGGCGCGCTCGACCCCGTGCGCCGCGAGGGAATCCACGATCACGTGGCCCGCGGACTTGCGTCCTGAGGTCGAGGAGTCGGTGTGCTGCGTCATGGGAGGCTCTCTTTTCGCCGTTGAACGTGTCGTGCTTCCCGGGCCCCGATGCCCGGGCAGCGGCAAATCTGTCTTGAAAATACCCGAACACCTGATCCCTACCGGTATTGCGACGAGCTGTTATCACGAACGTGAACCCGGTGTGACAATGCCCCGGTGCGCGTGTAACGCGAACCGGGGCATCGGGACGGGGAGAGGGGGATCAGGCGTGCATGTCCTCGAGTTCCACGTTGTTGGTCTCCCGCACCATCTTGATGGTGAAGACCAGGGACACCAGCGCGAAGAACGCGTAGATGCCGTAGGTCAGTCCCAGCGAGAAGTTGGACAGTGAGGGGAAGGAGACGGTCACGGCCCAGTTGGCGATCCACTGCACCGCACCGGCCACGGCCAGCGCCGCGCCGCGGATGCGGTTGGGGAACATCTCACCGAGCAGGACCCACATGAGCGGACCCCACGAGACACCGAAGAACACGACGAACAGGTTGGCGGCGATCAGCGCCACGGGTCCGGCCACGGGGCCGAGCTCGGGGGTGAGCTGGCCGTCCACCATGACCTTGGTGGCAGTCGCGAACACCACGGACATGACACCCAGGGACAGGGCCATGCCGGCGGAGCCGGCGAGCAGAAGCGGCCGGCGCCCGATCCGGTCCACCAGGAAGATGGCCACGATGGTCACCGCCACGTTGACCACGGAGGTGGCCACGGAGATGGTGAACGAATCGGACTCCTTGAAGCCCACTGACTCCCACAACACGTTGGAGTAGTAGAAGATCACGTTGATGCCCACGAACTGCTGCAGGGCGGCCAGGCCGATGCCCACCCACACCACGGGCTTGAGCCCGGCCATGGAACCGCGCAGGTCCGAGAAGCGGGGCTTGCGCTCGTTGTCCACGGTGCTGCGGATCTTGGAAACGCGGGCGTCCACGGCGTCGTCACCGTGGATCCGGGAGAGGACGGCGCGCGCCTCGTCCGGACGACCCACCGAGACCAGGTAGCGCGGCGACTCGGGGATCAGGAACGCGCCGATGCCGTACAGCACGGCGGGCACGGCCATGACCAGGAACATCCAGCGCCACGCGGCCAGCCCGAACCACAGCTCGTTGGCGGCGCCACCGGCCCAGTGGGCGAGCAGGGCGTCGATGAGCAGGGACAAGAAGATGCCCAGCACGATACCCATCTGCTGCAGCGAGCCCAGGCGTCCGCGCAGGTGTGCGGGGGAGACCTCCGCGATGTATGCCGGTGCGATCACGGACGCCACACCCACGCCGATACCGCCCACGACCCGCCAGAAGACGAGCCATTCGATGGACTGCGTGAAACCGCAGCCGATCGCCGAGAGCAGGAACAACAGTGCCGCGATCTTCATGATGGGGATGCGCCCCGTGCGGTCCGCGATGCGGGAACCGAAGAACGCACCCACGGCGGCGCCCAGGAGGGCCGCGGCCACCGCGAAGCCCAGGGGCCCGGGACCCACATCGAACGTGGACTGGATGGAGGAGACCGCGCCGTTGATCACGGCGGAGTCGTACCCGAAGAGGAGGCCGCCGAACGCGGCCACGGTGGTGATGCGAATGACCGCGCCGGTGTTCGTCTGATGACGCTCCGGCGAGTGTGCTTGCGCTGGATTGCTCATCCCGCAGCTCCCTTGCTGTACCGAAATTCAACGCTTCCCGCTCCCGGGGATCATGCCGTCCGTTCCGGGGATGTACCGGTCGAGGGGCCCGTACGAGGCGGATTTTCGTCTCCTGGAACCAGCTCGTGGGACCAGGGAGGGCGGCTACCGGGGAAGGACAGTGAACCCAGGGTAGGACCCAGGTCACAAATTGTCCATGAGTCGAAGACAAATTCCGCGCGTGTCGTTTGCGGCGCTCAGCGCGCCCCGGATGTCCTACACGGGGAGGGACGTCTCGGCCCGCGCACGGATGAGCGCACCCATGAGGTGCGCCCGAGCCCCGAGCTGCGCGGTGACGATCCGCAGCCCGGACACACAACCGCGCACCGCGTAGCGCTGCACCGCGTCCCGCACGGGATCGAGCAGCAGGTCCTCGGCGCGCGCGAGCGCCCCGCCCACGACCATGAGTTCCGGGTTGAACGCATTGCACAGCTGGGCCACGGCACCGCCGATCAACCGCCCGGTGTCCGTGATCACCCGGGTGCATCCGGGATCGCCGGCCAGCGCCTCCCGGACCACGTCACCCACGGATTCCACGCGCCGACCCGAGGAGGCCACGACGTCCAGCACGGTCTGGGAGGACACGAAGGTCTCGAGGCACCCTCGGTTGCCGCACCTGCACAGCCCCGCGCGTTCGTCGAGCGTCACGTGGCCGATCTCGCCCGCGGACCCGGTGGCCCCGCGGTACAGCCCGCCGCCCAGGATCAACCCGGCACCCACGCCGTGCGAGAGCTTGAGGTAGGCCATGTGGGCCGTCCCACGCCCCGCACCGAGCGCGTGCTCGGCCACGGCCCCGGCGTTCGCGTCGTTCTCCACCACGGTGGGACAGCCCAGCGTCCCGGTGGCCAGCGCTCGCAGGTCCAGCCCGGCCCACGCCGGGAGGATGGCCCCCGAACCGAGGCCGCGGCACTCGGCGTCCACGGGTGCGGGAAGGGTGAGCCCCGCGCCCAGGATGCGCTGGGCAGGAACGTCGAGCGAGGTCCGCAACTCGTCGAGGATCTCTCGCGCCCCGGTCAGTACGTTCTCGGCGCGGTGCCCGGCCGGGAGGTCGATGCGCCGCTGCGCGCGGACGTCCAGGTTCAGGTCCGCCACGGCCACGCTCGCGTGGCGGTGGCCCACGTCCACTCCCACCAGGTAGCCGGCGCTCTCGCTGAAGTGCACGCGCTGCCCGCGCCGCCCGCCGTGCTCGGGTTCCATGGCGAGCAGGTCGCACGCGGTGAGCTCGTGGACGATGGACGAGACCGTCGACGGCGCCAGGGCCGTCTCCCGCGCGATGCTCGCCTGGGTCGCCGCACCCAGCTCGCGCACCGCGTCCACGACCCTGCGGCGATTGGCCAGGCGCAGTGCCGCCTGAGACCCCGGGGCGGTCAGTTGCGCGGAGGCAGGCTGCGGCGAGGGCGGGTGTGTGGAGGGCGGGCCGACCTGCGCCCGAGACGCTCGCGTGGAGCGCGGGGGTGGGGGTGTGGACGCCATCGTCTCTTCCCTTCGCGAATGTTTCTTGAGGGCTGAGTGTAGTCAGTGTTCGGGGGATGAACTTTTAGGCGTCCCGAGAGGTGTCCGCGCCAGGAAGACGCATGTGAACGGACTATTCGTCCCCGCGGAGCACATACCAAACGAAGCATCCAAGCGAAAAAAGGTGTCTTTGGACTGGGTGTTTCACGTGAAACCCCGTTCCCAGCCCGCGGGGCACGGTGCGCCCGCGCAGCGATGCCGACCCTGGAATACCCCGGAACTTCGCATCACACACGCCACACCGCGTGCGACACGCCCACTTCAGGAATCGTTGAGTGTCTCGTGTCACCATTGACACATGACCTATCCGGCGCAGCACACTTCCCCCTCGCCGGGCGGGTCCCCGTGGCGGTTGCCGCAGTTGCGTCACCGAGTGGCCGTTCCCTTGGTCACGGTGTTGCTGACGGCAACCCTTGGGCGTCTGGTGGTGTTGTCACCGCAGATCACCCACGGGGAGACCGCGTTGCTCGAGGGGCTCTCCCAGCATCGCAACGTTCTTCTGGACGCGGTGGCCACCGCGGTGCAGTACGCACTGTCCAACGGCGCGGTGGTGTTGATCATCGCCGCCGTCATCGGGTGGCTGGCCGTCCTCAGACGCCGCCCCCTCGACGCCACCGGTTTCGGGATCACCGGCCTCGCCGGGTGGGGTGCCGTGGGTCTGGTCAAGGTGTTCGTGGAGCGGCCGCGTCCCACGTTCCTGAGCGGGGAGGCCCTCGCACCGGTCACCGGCTCCATGTCCTTCCCGTCCTCGCACACGGGTGCGGTCGTGGCGATCGCGCTGGCCATGGGTCTCGTGGCCTCCCGCCGTTCCTCACGGCGTCGGATCGCGCTGTTCGGCACGCTGGCCGTGGTGATCGTGGGGGCTGCCCGTATGTACTCGGGCGCGCACTACCCGTTGGACGTCCTGGCCGCCGTGCCCGTGGCCTGGGCCGGGGTCATGGCCGGGTGCGCCCTGGCCAACAAAGTGGTGCCCGCTCTCGCGTTCGGGTTCTCGTGGCGTCAGGCCGGGGTGTCCCAGCCGGCACCCGCGACTACGCGTCGCGCCGGCTCCGCGACGGCAACCGCGCCCGCGCCGTCGTACCGGCCCGCGCGGGGCAGCACCGCGCTGGACGGCGCCGCGCAGCACGACGAGCGCACCGACCGCGCGGCCTGAGCGCTCTTTCCATCACGTCCCACCGACGACGGCGGGCCGGACCTTGGGGGTCCGGCCCGCCGTTCCACGGGGCGATGATTGGTGCTCGCGTGGTCTCTCCCCGTCAGGGCCGCTGGCGCGTGACGGGAAACTGTCGACGTCGCTCGCTCAGGCGGCGTCGTACCCCGCCTTCACGCACAGCACAGGGCACCCGGCCTCGAGCAGCAGCCGCTGCGTGGTGGGGGCCATGATCAACTTGCCCACCGGGGTGCGCCGGCGGGTCCCGATCACGAGCAGAGCGGTCCGGTCGCGATCGGTGGCCTCGAGGATGACGTCCGCCGGATCGGCGTCGTGCGCCACGGGGACCAGCTCGTAGGACACGCCGCTCTCGTCGAGCGCGGCGCGGTCCTCTTTTACGGCGGCTTCGGTGTCCTCGGGGCCGGTGTGCCGTCCCCAGCGCTTGGTGTGATGGCCCTGGACCACCACGAGGTCCGTCGAACGCAGGGTGGCCTCAGTGATCCCGGCGCGCAGGGCGGCCCGGCCGGCGGGGGTGGGTAAGTATCCGACAACGATGTTCATGACGTCTCCGGGTCCGTGAGCGGGTGGGTGGGGGGTGGACTCAGCGGTCCACGTCCTCGAGGTTGGCGAGGTCCTCGGGGTGCTGGAAGCGGGTGCGGCGACCCGTGAACAGGCGGGCGTACAGGAAGTTCAGCAACCACAGGGCCAGGCCCAGGGCGATCAGGACGAGCGCGATCTGGTACTCGATGACGTCTTGCGCCCACGGCCCCAGCAGGAACGCGCACGTGATGGCGCCCAGGTAGGGCAGGACGCGCGGGGCGTGGAAGTAGTCGTGACCCTCCTGGGAGCGGTCGCGGCGCAGGATCACGGCGGCCACGTTGACCACGGTGAACACCGCGAGCAACAACAGCGCCGTGGTGCCGCCCAGTGCCGCGGCGGTGCCCTTACCCATCGCGTTGTTCACCAGGATGATGAGCACTATGCCCAGCACGGTGGTGAAGATGATCGCGGTCCAGGGGGTGCGGCGCCCGGGGAGCACCTTACCCAGGAAGCCCGGGATCACGCCCTGCCGTGCCATGCCGTAGAGCAGGCGCGAGGCCATGAGCATGTTGATCAACGCGGTGTTGGCGACTGCGAAGATGGTGAGGAACGGGTAGATGGTGTCGATCGGCAGCCCGGGGGCGCCGATGCGCACCACCTCCAGCAGCGGGGTCGTGGACTGTCCCAGTTCACCGATGGGCACGATCGCCACCGTGAACACGGACACCAGCACGTAGATCACGCCGGTGAGGCACAGGCCCAGCAGCATCACGCGCGGGAAGTTACGCGTGGGGTCCTTGGTCTCCTCGACCATGTTGACCGAGTCCTCGAAGCCCACGAAGGAGAAGAACGCGAGGGACGTGACGGCGGTCAGGGCCAGGAACATGCCCTTGTCGTCGGAGGTCTCGAAGATCACCGTGCGGCTGAAGTCCGCGTTGCCCTGGGCCGCGGCCCAGAACCCGACCAGGATCACGATCAGCAGGCCGGTGAGTTCGATGCACGTGAGCACCACGTTGAGCTTGACCGATTCGGACACCCCGCGCAGGTTGATCAGCGCGAGGATCGCCAGGAAGGCCACGGCCACGATGGTGATCCCCAGCGGGCCCACGTCCAGGTGGAAACCCTTGGCGAAATTGGAGGCCACGGTGCTGGATGCCGTAGCGGCGGAGGTCAGTCCCGAGCAGAGCACGGCGAACGTCACCAGGAACGTGAGGAAGTGGATCCCGAACGCCTTGTGCGTGTAGAGCGCCGCACCCGAGGCCCCGGGGTACTTGGTCACGAGTTCCAGATAGGAGAACGCGGTGATCGTGGCCACCACGAACGCGATGAGAATGGGTGCCCACGCGGCACCGCCGATCTCACCGGCGATGTTGCCGGTCAGCGCGTAGACGCCCGTGCCCAGGATGTCGCCCACGATGAACAGGAGCAACAGTCCCGGACCCATGACCCGCTTCAGCTCATGCCCGCCCCCCGAGGATGCGGGTGTCCCGGCGGCGCCGGATGCGCCCGGTGTCCGGCTGTTCGCCGTGGATGCCGGGGTGGCACCCTTCGACGCTGGTGAATCGCTCATGGTTTCCTCCGCGGATCGGCCTCGTGCAGCCGCTGACTGGCACCCGTTTCCGATGACATGGATGTGACCCGCGGCTCATGCGTACAGGTAACCCTAAAGGATGCGGTCCGGGTGGTGGGAGCACCGGAGGACCCGGCGCGGCGAGCCGCGCCGGGGAAGGGCGCGGGCGGCGTCGTCGTCCGGTACGACGACGCGCCCCGCACCCGCCGCTGCGGGTACGGGGCGCGCGCCCACGGAAGGGGATCTCAGCGGATGCCGCGCATGAGCCGCAGGATGGGCTTGGCGGCGAGCAGCATGATGATGCCGAGCACGATGGTGATCGCGCCCATGGTGCCGAAGTAACCGACCTCGTTCTCGCGGGAGTAGAAGCTCGCGAGGGAACCGGACAGGGCGGTACCGAGGGCCACCGCGAGGTTGTTCAGGGCCACCATCTGCACCGGGAACTTGCGCGGGGCGAGTTTGGTGGACAAGGACAACCCCACGGGGGAGAGGAACAGCTCACCCATGGTCGCGAAGAACAGGACCAGGACAATCCACCCCACGAAGACGGAGGCAGTGTTCGCCTGCGTGATGAACAGCAGGAACGCCACGCCGATCGCCAGCAGAGCCACACCGAACTTCACGGGGGTGCTGGGCTGACGCGCACCGAGCTTGGTCCACATGGCCGCGAACACCATGCCGAACAGGATGATGAACACCGGGTTGATGGACTGCACCCAGGAGGGCGGGAACTCGTAGCCCAGGAAGTTCAGTTTCAGGCGGGTGTCCGCGTAGATGGCGAGCACCGTGAACTGCTGCTGGAACAGGGCGAAGAATGCCGCGGTGGCGATGAACATGGGGATGAAAGCCAGGACCCGGGAGTGTTCCTCCGGGGAGAGGTCCTTGTCCCGCAGCATGATCGTGAACAATAGGATGGTCGCCACCAGCACCACGAGGACCACGGCGTCGGCCAGGTTGCCCGGGTTGAGGAGGCCCGTGAACAACAGCACCAGGATGATCACGACGGCGGCCACGGCGATGCCGATCCACGTGCCGTACTGCGAACGCGGCAGGGGGTTGGCCACGGTGTGCACGCTGGCGGGCAGGCCCTTGCGGGTGAGGACGTACTGGATCAGGCCGATCGCCATGAAGAAGGCGGCCAGGCCGAAGCCGAAGTGGAAGCCCCACGTGTTCCAGGCGAAGCCGGTCAGCAGGGGGCCCAGGAAGCCGCCGATGTTCACGCCCATGTAGTAAATGGAGAAGCCGGCGTCACGGCGGGGGTCCGCACGGTCGTAGAGGGTTCCCACGAGGTTCACGCACGTGGTCTTGAGGCCACCGGAACCCATGGCGATGCACAGCAGGCCGATGGTCAGGCCGAGAACGCTCGGAATCAGGGCCAGGGCGATGTGGCCCGCCATGATGAGCGCCGCCGAGGCGAGCATGGTGCGCTCGGAGCCCAGCAGTCGGTCCGCGATCCAGCCGCCCAGGATGGAGCACAGGTACACCGTGCCGCCGTAGGCACCCACGATCCCGGCGGCCACGCCCTTGTCGATGCCCAGACCGCCGTCCGAGACGGCGTAGTACATGTAGTACAGGACCAGGGCCTGCATGCCGTAGAAGGAGAAGCGCTCCCACATCTCCACCGAGAAGAGGTTGGCCAGCATTCCGGGCTGGCCGAAGAAGGTTTTCCTGCCCGCAGGGTTGTGCGGGTCGATGGCTGGCTGGGGTGTGGCCGCCGCGGTGTGCGCGCGGCTGCCATCCGGGCTGTTCTGACTCATAACAGTCCATGATGCACCCCGGGGCTGGGTGCCCGGGCCTGCGACGCACCACGGGAACGGCCCCGGGTCCTCCTGTCAGAGTCCCGGGGCCATTGCTCCGCGCCGAACGGCGTGGTCAGCGCGTCAGGCGTGAGCGCCGGACGGGGGCGCCGACGGCGCCGCGTCACCTCGGGTGGGCGGCGGCTGGGCCGTGGGCGGTCACCCGGTCAGTCGTTGAAGTCAGCCGGGTCCGAGCCCAGTCGACCGTCCTCGCGGGTGAGGCCGTTGATCTCCTCGATCTCCTCCGTTGTGAGGGTGACCTGCTGGGCGTCCCAGTTCTGCTGGATGCGCTCCGGGGTTACGGACTTGGGGAACACCACGTTGCCCAGGGCCAGGTGCCACGCGATGATGACCTGCGCGGGGGTGGCGTCGTGGGCGCGGGCGATCTCACCGATGGTCTCGTCCTGCAGCTCCGCCTTGCCCTGGCCCAGCGGGGACCACGCCTCTGTGAGAATGCCGTTGCGGGCACCCATCTCGCGCATGTGCTGCTGGTTGAAGGAGGGGTGCAGCTCGATCTGGTGCACGGCGGGGACCACCCCGGTGTCCACGACGTCCTGCAGGGCCTTCTCCGTGAAGTTGGAGACGCCGATGGAGCGTGCCTTGCCGGAGTCCTTGATCTCCTGGAACGCCTTCCAGGTCTCCAGGTACTTGCCCTTTTTCGGCTGCGACCAGTGGATGAGGTAGAGGTCCACGTAGTCCAGGCCGAGGCGTTCGAGGGACGCGTCGATGGCCTGGAGGGCGGAGTCGTGGCCCTGGTTGTCGTTCCACAGCTTGGTGGTCACGAAGAGCTCCTCGCGGGGGATGCCGCTCTTGGCGATCGCGCGACCCACGCCCTCCTCGTTGCCGTAGATCTCGGCGGTGTCGATGTGGCGGAAGCCCACCTGCAGGGCCTTGGCCACCACGTCCTCTGCAACATCGGACTCCACCTGCCACACGCCGAAGCCGAGCTGCGGGATGGAGTGGCCGTCGTTGAGCTGAAGTGTTTGGTTCTTGGACATCCTGGTGGATCCTTTCTGCGACAACTACTCCCAGTGAACTGCTGCGCCGCGGATCTGACAAGCCGTTAAGTTCTCGGTGAAGTCCCTGGCCGGGGCCGGATCCCGCGCGGGGCGCGGGGGGAAACATGATCAAATAGGGGACATGAAGTTCAACTTCCGGCGCGTCAAATCCCCCGCTTACCTCACGTCCGTGGGTCTCCTACTCATCGGTCTGCTGTTCGCCCTGGCCTCGGTGGCCGTGGCCGCCTGGATCTTCTTCCTCCTGGGTATCGCCCTGAACGTGGTGACACTGAGCGTCACGGACGTTCCCGATTCCTCGTCCCGCGCCCGCGGTGCCGGCACCCGGGTGGTCGTGGAGCCCGAGGCGGACACCGAGCAGCACGCGGCGGTCCCGCCCGCCGGATCATCTCCCGCGGGTTCGTCGTCCCTGCGCCGGGACGAGGAGTGGGTCCGGGACGCACACGAGGGTTCCCGCCAATGACCCTGCCCCGGCAGTGTGCCGTCGTTCCGCAGCACCGGAGCTGATGACGACGGCGCGGTATGGGACCCTGCCCCGCGGTCAGTTCATGGCTGCGGCACGGTAGATCTGCTGCACCGTCAGTTCGGGCAACCGGGTTTCGATCCCCACCGTGTTCTCCGGATCCGAGCGCAGGTAGCGCACCGGCCCGTGCGATCCCACGGTGAGCTTCTCGGCGTCAGCCAGTACGTAGACCGCGTCCAGCACGGCGGTGAACGCCGGGCCCTGCGTGGGGTTCACGCGCAGGGTGAGGTGGGCGGTCACGGTGTCCGAGACGCCGTTCTCGTCGAAGGGGGACTCCACGTCCAGCTCGCGTACGATGCCCACACCGTGGCCGATCACCCCCGGCAGTCGTACGGACAGGTGGCGCTGGGCCCTCGCGAAGCTGCGCCGCAGCACGGACACCCAGGACAGTGCGGCCAGGACGAGCACCACCGCGATGACCCCGAGCCACAACCCGTTGCGGGTGTCCGTGTACCGGATGGCGCTGAGCACCACCACGAGCGCGGAGACCAGGGGGATCACCAGCAGAAGGGACGTGGCCCACTTCTCGCGCAGGGTGGGCTTGGCGGAGAGATCGGGATCGGCCCCCGGGGCCCCGGTGCCGGTACCCGCGGAACCGGTCCCTGCGGCGTCGCCCGACCCGGGTGCGCGGCCCAACTGACGCATGGCGGCGGCGTCGAACCCGCGGTCGTCAACGTTCACGGGCGCGGGCCAGGTGTCGTGGGAGTCCATGCCTCCCATTATGGTGGCATGGACGTCCAGGAGAGGTGGCCCCGTGCCCGCAGTCGATCCACGCCCCGAGCGTTCTGTGTCCGCCCGTGCGCCCCGCGCGGGACTGCTGCTGGTCGGCGTGCTCCTGCTCGGGGCCAACCTGCGGGCGGGGATCACCGCGGTGGGCCCGGTGCTGCCGCAGATCGAACACGAGGTGGGATTGAGCGCGTCGCAGGCGTCGCTGCTCGTGAGCCTGCCGGTCGTGGCGTTCGCCGTGATCTCCCCCTTCGCGCCGCGACTCGCGGAGGCATTCCGGCTCGAACGGGTCCTGGGTCTCGCCCTCGTGGTCCTCGCGGCGGGCATCGTGGTCCGCTCGATTCCCGGGCCCGGGCTGATCTGGGTGGGCACGGGACTGCTGGGCGCGGCGATCGCGGTGCTCAACGTGCTCATCCCGTCCCTGATCAAACGTGACTGGCCGCACCGGATCGGCCCCATGACGGGTGTGTACCAAGCGGTCACGGCGCTGACCGCGGCGCTCGCCTCCGGTGTGGTGGTCCCCATCGCGGACGTCGTCCCGTCCGGCTGGCGGTTCGCGCTCGGGATCTGGGTGGCCGTGGCGATCATCGGCGTGGCCGTCTTCCTGCCGTGGATCCTGGGGGTGGCCTCCCGGGTGGGCTCGGGCACTGCCGCTCCCCGGGCTGCGGCCCCCAGCCCGGCGGCCCCCGATGCGACGGGGCCTGGTTCGCCGACTCCGGGTTCAGGAGCGGACGACGACGCCGCACCGGCGGTTCCCCCGGCCGTCACCGCGTCCGTTGCACGTTCCCGGGCCCGGCTCCCGCTGGGCTCCGCCCTGGCCTGGCAGGTGACCGTGTACATGGGGCTGCAGTCCACCGTCTACTACACGATGGTCACGTGGCTGCCGACGATCCAGATCTCCGACGGCGCTACCCCGGTCCAGGCCGGGTGGTACCACTTCGCGTTCCAGGCGTGCGGACTCGTGGGGACTCTCTTCGCCGGGTTCATGATCCCCCGGCTCCGGGAGCAGTCCGGTCTGGGTGCGGTGTTCGCTGCCTCAGCGGTGATCGGTCTGCTGGGTCTGCTGTTCGTCCCCTCCCTGTCCCTGTTGTGGGCGCTGTTCATCGGGTTCTGCACCGGCGGGGCGATCGTGCTGGCCATGGCCCTGTTCGGGCTGCGCACCACGGACTACCACCGGGCTGCGGCCCTGTCCTCCATGGCGCAGAGCGTGGGGTATCTCTTCGCCGCGCTCGGCCCCGTGATGATCGGGTTGTTGAAGGACGCTTCCGGATCCTGGACCGCACCGCTGCTCGTGATGGTCGGGGTGGCCGTGGCACAGGGCGTGTTCATCGCCCTCGCGGGGCGGCGTCGCACGCTGGGTGCCTGAGCGGTCGGCGTGGGGCGGGGTCACCCAGGTCCTTAGATACCCGAAATATTTGCTACGTCAATATATGCTCACTACACTCGTGAGTATGGAAGAGACCAAGTGGCTGTCAGAGGACGAGCGGGAAGCGTGGCTCGCGCTCGTCTCCATCATGTTCCGCCTGCCGGGTGCCGTGGAGGGGCAGTTGCGCAGCGAGGAGGACATGTCACTCGCGGAATACCTGGTGCTCGCCATGCTGTCCGAAGCCCCGGACCACCGGCACAAGATGTCCGCTCTGGCCACGGCCACGAACACGTCCCAGTCCCGGCTCTCGCGAATCGTCGCGCGGATGGAGAAAGACGGGCTGGTCACTCGCGCGGGCCGTCAGGATGACCGCCGCGTGGTGATCGCGGAGATCACCCCCGCGGGACTCGAACGTTTGCGTGAGGCTGCTCCGGCCCACGTGCGTCATGTGCGGGAAATCGTCTTCGACCGACTGGCTCCCGAGCAGGTGGGCCAACTCAGTGAGATCGGCCGCGCCCTCAACCGCGGCTCCAATACCCGCGGTGCCATGGGGCTGGACGGCCCCGCGTGATTCCCTGACCCGGGAATACAATTGCGAGCGTGAGTATGCAGAGCGCCCACATGGCCATGTGGCGGACCATGAAGGGGCAGGAGAACAAGGGCCGCAAGATCAGCGGTGAAACCGTGCGACGCATCATCACGTTCGCGCGTCCCCACCGCCACGCGATCCTGGCGTTCGTCCTGGTGTCGGTGGCCCTGGCCGTTCTGGGTGTGGTCACGCCCGTACTGGCCGGGCGGGTGGTCAATGCGATCACCGGCGGGCACGACGTCTCCGTGGTGGTGTGGCTCGCGGTGGCCATCGCGGCGGTAGCCATCACGGACGCTGGACTGTCCCTGCTGAACAGGTGGCAGTCCTCACGGATCGGTGAAGGGCTCATCTATGATCTGCGCACCGCCGTGTACGACCACGTGCAGACCATGCCGCTCGCCTTCTTCACCCGCACGCGCACCGGGGCTCTCGTGTCCCGGCTGAACACGGACGTGATCGGCGCGCAGCGCGCGTTCGCCGGGACCCTGTCGGGTGTGGTGTCCAACGTGGTGTCCCTGGTGCTGACCGTAGGGGTCATGGTCACCATCTCGTGGCAGGTCACCGCGCTGTCCCTGCTGCTGTTGCCCATCTTCCTGATCCCCGCCCGGGCCATGGGTGGCCGGTTGGCCGCGTTGCAGCGTCGCTCCGCCCGATACAACGCCCAGATGTCCACGCGGATGACCGAGCGGTTCTCCGCCGGTGGCGCCACCCTGGTCAAGCTCTACAGCGATCCCGCACAGGAATCGCGGGAGTTCGCCGCCCGCGCGAACGACGTCCGGGGAATCGGGATCCGCGCGACCATGTTGCAGACCACGTTCGTCACCGCCCTGACCCTGGTCTCCGCCCTCGCACTGGCGCTCGTGTACGGCGTGGGCGGAGCGCAGGCCCTTCTGGGCCACCTGGACGCGGGATCGGTCGTGGCCCTGGGCATGCTTCTGACCAGGTTGTATACCCCATTGACCATGTTGGCGAACGCCCACATGGACATCATGAGCGCGGTGGTCAGCTTCGAGCGCGTGTTCGAGGTCCTGGACATCAAGCCTCTCATCACCGAGAGCCCCGAGGCGCGTGCCCTGCCCGAGGGGCCCGTGGCCGTGGAGTTCGATCACGTGCGCTTCTCCTACCCCTCTGCGGACAAGGTCTCGCTCGCGTCCCTCGAGGACGTGGCCGTCCTGGATTCGCGCGGCGGCGAGGAAGTCCTGCACGACATCGACTTCCGGGCGGAACCCGGCCACACCGTGGCTCTTGTGGGGTCCTCCGGGGCCGGGAAGTCCACGATCGCGCAGTTGGTCGCGCGGTTGTACGACGTCGACTCGGGCGCGGTCCGGCTCGGCGGCCAAGACGTGCGGGACACGACCTTTGAATCCCTGCGCCGCTCCGTGGGAATGGTCATGCAGGACGGGCACTTGTTCCACGACACGATCCGCGCGAACCTCGGTGTGGCCCGGGAGGGGGTCACGGACGCCGAGCTGTGGAACGCCCTGGAGCGCGCTCGGTTGCGGCACGTGATCGAATCCCTCCCGGACGGTCTGGACACCGTGGTGGGGGAGCGTGGCTACCGGCTCTCGGGTGGCGAGCGCCAGCGCCTCACGATCGCTCGCTTGCTGTTGGCCCAACCCCGCGTGGTGATCCTGGACGAGGCGACCTCCGCCCTGGACTCCACGAACGAGGCCTACGTGCAGGCGGCACTCGACGAGGCGATGTCCGGGCGCACCGCCGTGGTCATCGCGCACCGGCTGTCCACGATCCGCCAGGCGGACCAGATCCTCGTGATCGAGGCCGGCCGAATCGTGGAGCGCGGTTCCCACGAGGAACTGCTCGCACGCGCTGGCCGCTACGCGGAGCTGCACGCCACGCAGTTCGCGGCGGGCCGCAATGACGACGCCGCTACCCAGCTCGATGACGCCGCCCGGCCCAAGGAAGGCGCCGGGCCGGCGTCGTCGGCGTCGCTGGAACGCGGCACGGGCCGGGGCTGAGGCATGCCGTCCTGGGAGGGTCTGGGTGCCGAACTGGGGATCACGTCCGCCCATGCGATCGTGGTGGTGCTCTCCGCGGTGGGGATCTACGTGGCATTCCTCGTCTTTGTGCGGATCTTCGGCCAGCGGGTGCTCACGGCCATGTCCACGTTCGACGTGGTGATCACTGTGATGCTGGGTGCCGTGGCGGGGCGCGTGATCCTGGGGCACCCGCCGACACTCATGAGCGGTGTGCTGGGACTGGGCACCCTGTTCTTGCTGGAAGTGGTGTTCGGCCACCTGGGCACGCGGGCTCGGTGGCAGCGCGTGTTCAATTCACCCGCCCGCCTGCTCATGATCGGTGACCGCGTGGACGAGCACGCCCTGCGTCGCGCCCACATCACGCATTCCGAACTCAACGGGGCACTGCGTCGGGCGGGGGTGCGCTCCTACCGCGAGGTGGCGTGCGTGCTGCACGAACCCGGGGGCGGGATCAGTGTGCTGCGCCGGGGGGTTCCCATCGACCGCCGGATCCTCGCGGACGTGGCCGGGGCGGACCGGATCCCGGAGGAGTTCCTGACCGAGGACGCAGGGGGGAACACCACGCGGCTCCACCGGGTGAACCGTCACGAATCTGGAAATGGTCCGCTCACCGATGGTTTTGCGCCGTTAGGATGAAACCACGGCTACGAAGGGATACGGCCCCATGACCGATCTGGCGATCCGCTACCGCGGGGTGAGCAAAGTCTATTCGGACGGTACGGCCGCGGTGGATAACTTGGACCTGGACGTTCCCGCGGGTTCCCTCACGGTGTTCGTGGGCCCATCCGGCTGCGGCAAGACCACGTCCCTGCGGATGCTCAACCGCATGGTGGAGCCCTCCTCGGGGACGGTGGAGGTCAACGGTCAGGACGTCGCGAGCATCCCGGCCGCCAAGCTGCGCCGCTCCATGGGGTACGTGATGCAGCAATCGGGTCTGCTGCCCCACAAGACCGTGGAGGACAACATCGCCACGGTCCCCCGGCTGAACGGGGTGTCCAAACGGGAGTCCCGCGCGCACGCCCGGCAGTTGCTGGGCTCGGTGGGATTGGACGAGTCCGTGGCCACCCGGTACCCGGCGCAGTTGTCCGGAGGTCAGCAACAACGCGTGGGCGTGGCACGTGCGCTGGCCTCGGATCCGCCCATCCTGCTCATGGACGAACCGTTCTCCGCCGTGGACCCCGTGGTGCGCCAGGACCTGCAGAGCGAATTGTTGGACCTGCAGAAGCGGTTGCACCGCACCATCATCTTCGTGACCCACGACATCGACGAGGCGATCCTGCTGGGCAACCGCGTGGCCGTGTTCGCGCGCGGGGGCAGGCTCGCGCAGTACGCGACCCCGGAGGAACTGCTGCGAGCCCCCGCGGACGACTTCGTCGCGGACTTCATCGGCCGTGACCGCGGGTTCCGTTCGCTGAGCTTCGACAACGCCTCCGTGGCACTGCAGCCCGTCACGGTCCTGGTCGTGGACACCGGCGAGCGCTTCCTGGTGGGCCCCGGCAGCGAGGACCCCGCGCCGTGGCAGGCGGCGGGGGCGGTGTCGCCGTCGGACTGGGTGCTCGCGGTGGACGAGCGCCGCCACCCGCTGGGCTGGCTGCCCGTGACGGCGTCCGGAGAACCGGCCGCGCGCGAGGAACTGCGTGTGGGAGGGACCCTGTGGCACGACGGCGGGTCGTTGCGCACCGCGCTCGACGCCGCCCTGTCCTCCCCGTCCGGGCAGGCCGTGGCCGTGCACCGCGACGGCTCCGTGGCGGGCGTAGTGCCCGGCGAAGACGTGATGCGTACGATCGAAGAGCAGCGCTCGGCGCGCTACGACAGGTCGGAACGCTCGTGAACTGGCTGTCGAACAACTGGTCCACGGTCCTGGACCTCGCCGGCGCGCATCTGATCCAGTCCATCGTGCCCGTGGTCGTGGGCCTGCTGGTCAGCGTCCCGCTTGCGCGGTTGGCCACGAGCAGACGCTGGTTGCGCCCGGTGTTCGTCACGGGCTCGTCACTGCTGTACACGATCCCCTCGCTGACCCTGTTCGTGGTCCTGCCGCTGATCCTGGGCACGGGTATCACGTCCGTGGTCAACGTGATTGTGGCGCTGACCCTGTACGTGATCGCAATCCTGGTGCGCTCGTGCGTGGACGCGTTCGAGTCCCTGGACCGAGATGTCCTCCAGGCCGCCACCTCGCTGGGGTACAAACCCGTGCGCCGCTTCTTCGGGGTGGAACTGCCGCTGGCGGTGCCCGTGATGATCGCGGGGCTGCGCGTGGCCACGGTCTCCAACATCTCCATGGTCTCCGTGGGCGCCGTGATCGGCATCCAGTCCCTGGGCACCCTGTTCACGGACGGGCTGCGCCGCTCAATCGTCTCGGAGATCGTGGTGGGCATCGTGGCCACCGTGCTGATCGCGATCGTGCTGGATCAGCTCTTGCGTCTACTCGGCCATGTCCTGACCCGCTGGCAGCGTACGGGGACCACGACGGCGCGCGAGCGGCGTCGTGCCGGCGCGGCGCGGCACGACAGCGCTAACGGCCGAGTCGACCGACCCGGGGGCGGGGGCCCCGAGGGCCGCGATTCCGTGGCCGGTGCGCCCGGCGGCGCGGGCGCCGTCGCCGCGGTGGAAGCCCGGGGTGATTGCGCGTGAACCTGTTCTCGGAAGCCGCGCAGTTCCTGACCGACCCCGCCAACTGGAGCGGAGCCACCGGGATCCCGCAGCGTTTGCTCGAACACGTGGGCTACAGCGTGCTGACCATGGGGATCGCGCTCGCGATCGCCGTGCCCCTGGGCCTGTGGGTGGGCCACACACGCCGCGGCGGCGGCGTGATCGTGGGCCTGGCCGGCGCATTGCGCTCGCTGCCCACCCTGGGTCTGCTGAGCCTGTTCACGCTGCTCATGGGGCTGGGGCTCATGCCCCCCATCCTGGCGCTCGTGCTGCTGGCCATCCCGCCCATCCTTTCGGGCACGTACTCGGGGGTCGCCGCGGTCTCCCCGGCGCTCGTGGACGCCGCTCGTTCCATGGGCATGACCGAGGGTCAGGTACTCACGCGCGTGGAGATCCCCGTGGCGCTGCCGGTGATCCTGGGCGGGATCCGTAACGCCGCGTTGCAGGTGCTCGCGACCGTGACCATCGTGGCGTACATCAACCTGGGCGGTCTGGGCCGCTATCTGATCGACGGGCTCGCGGTGCGCGACTACGCGCGCATGCTCGCGTCCGTGGTACTCGTGGCCGTGCTCGCACTGGCCGCGGATGCAGTACTCACTCTCGTACAACGCCTGGTGACGTCGCCGGGCCTCAGACTGGCAGGAGATCGACCATGACACCGTCCCCCTCTACGCAGCGCACGCGCGCTGCGCGCCGCGCCCTCCGCCCCGCCGCGTGGGCGGCCATGACCGCCACGGCCGTGTTCGCCCTCACCGCGTGTGGCGGCGGTTCCGACCCGCTCGCGGAGAACTCGGGCGACGCCGCCTCAGGCGGCTCCTCGGACGCCGTCACCGTGGGCTCTGCGGATTTCCCCGAGTCGCAGGTCATCGCCGAGCTCTACGCCGGGGTGCTGCGGGACGCGGGCGTCACGGTGGAGACCAAGCCGGGCATCGGCGCGCGCGAGGCCTACGTGGGTGCCGTCAAGGACGGTTCCGTGGACGTGGTCCCGGACTACTCCGGGAACCTGTTGCTCTTCGCGGACAAGGACGCCACCGCGGCCTCCGCCGAGGACATCATGAAGGCACTGCCTTCCGCGTTGGAGGGCCAGCAGCTCTCGGTGCTCGACCCCTCCCGCGCGGAGAACAAGGACGCCCTGGTGGTCACACAGGCCACCGCGGAGAAGTACGGTCTGACGTCCATCGAGGACCTCTCCTCGGTGTGCGGGGACCTGATCATGGCTGGCCCGCCGGAGTTCCAGGAACGCGCCTACGGCGTGGACGGGTTGAAGCAGAAGTACGACTGCTCCTTCAAATCCTTCCAGCCCATCAACGACGGCGGCGGCCCCCTCACCGTGCAGGCCCTGACCCAGGACGACGCCCAGGTGGCGGACATCTTCACCACCACCCCGGCCATCCAGGACCAGCACCTCACGGTGCTCGAGGACCCCAAGAACAACTTCATCGCCCAGCAGGTGCTCCCGCTCACCGCCCCGGACCGCTTGCCGCAGAACGCGGTGGACGCGCTGAACGAGTTCTCCACCAAGCTGACCACCCAGGACCTGATCGACCTCAACCGCAAGGTTAGCGGGGACCAGCAGCAGAACCCCGCGGAGGCCGCCAAGCAGTGGCTCTCCGACCACGGGTACGAGAAGGCCTCCTGATCCGCGACACCCGCAGCGACGTCGGCCGACGAACCGCCGTCAGGGTCACCTGGTGACGTCCGGAATCCACCCCACGGGGTGGGAGCGCCCGGTGCTCCCCGCATGGGGAAGCACCGGGCGTTCGTCATGTTCCGTTCATCCGCGTCCGGCCGAGCGCGTTCTCCACGGCCGTGTGCGCGGTTCTGCACAGGCTTGTCCACACCCGCTGGCGATTCGCGTCATATCGCTCTGACCTGGGGTTTCAGAGGTATCGCCCCACGTGGCTCACCCGGGAACGCGCCATGGTTTCCACACTTGTGGATAACTCTGTGCACAACCTGTGGGGTGAATACGGGGCGCGGGGACGAGTCACGCGGACGTCACCTGAGCGCCGAGTGCAACCGCGCCCGTATCCTGGACGAAACCGGCCCGCGGGAACGCGGAGGCGGTCGATCCGAGCTCGGCATCAAGGGGGATCCCGGGCACCATGACTCCCCACGCACGTGACGTGCGTCAACCGAGGAGGCATTCCCGTGCTGTCCGAACCCTCGATCCCCCGGGACACCACCGATCGCGAACACGTACTCGAATCGGTGCGGGAGCATCTCGCGCTGGATACGCGCGCGACCCCCGAGGAACGCACCGTCTTCCTTGGTCGGCTCAGCCGTCAGCTGGACCGTCTGATCACCTCCTTGCACGCGGTCTACGGACCCGGGCTCGGTATCTGGGACACCGTGACCCGCGCCGTCCTCACCGCGTGGGAGGCCTATGTGCAGCGCCCCCGGGACCTCAAGGACCTGGACCGCCGCCGCGAGGACCAACTGCCGTGGTTCACGTCCCGGGAGGCCGTGGGCGGGGTGTGTTACGTGGACCGCTACGGCGGGGACCTCGCGGGGATCCGGGAGAAGATCCCGTACTTCGAAGAACTCGGGCTGACCTACCTGCACCTCATGCCCCTCTACGAGAGCCCCGCCGGCAACTCGGACGGGGGGGTACGCGGTGTCCTCCTACCGCCGGGTGGACCCGGAGCTGGGGACCATGGCGGAGCTCGCGGACCTGGCGGCCGAACTGCGGGCCCAGGGGATCGCCCTGGTGCTGGACTTCGTGTTCAACCACACCTCCAACGAGCATGAGTGGGCCCGGGCCGCGGCCGCCGGGGACCCGTTCTACGAACGCTTCTACTGGATGTACTCGGAGCGCACCGTGCCGGACGAGTTCGAGCGCACCGCGCGGGAGATCTTCCCGGACGACCACCCCGGGGTGTTCACGCGCGTGGACAGCACGCCGGCGGGACGGGACGCGAGCCCCTACGACCCGGATCCCCGGTGGGTATGGACCACGTTCCACCGCTTCCAGTGGGACCTCAACTACTCCAACCCACACGTCTTCCACGCCATGGCCGCGGAAATGCTGTTCCTGGCCAACCAGGGGGCCCAGGTGCTGCGCCTGGACGCCGTGGCGTTCATCTGGAAGCAACTCGGCACCTCGTGCGAGTCCCAGCCACAGGTCCACGATCTGCTGCGCGCGTTCAACGCCGTGACGGCCCTGGCCGCCCCGGCCGTGGAGTTCAAGTCGGAGGCGATCGTCCACCCGGACGAGGTCATCCGCTACGTCCACCCGGACCAGTGTGCGCTGTCCTACAACCCCCTGCAGATGGCCCTCACATGGGAGGCCATGGCCACCCGGGATGTCTCCCTGCTCTCCGCCGCGCTCACCGAACGTCACGAGACGCCAGCGGGCACCGCGTGGGTCAACTACGTGCGCGGCCATGACGACATCGGGTGGACGTTCTCCGACGACGACGCCGCTCGCCTGGGTGTCGATGGCCACGACCACCGTCGCTTCCTTAACGCCTTCTACACCGGGCGCCACCCCGGTAGCTTCGCGCACGGCGTGGCGTTCCAGGGCAACCCCCGCACGGGCGATTGCCGGATCTGCGGCACCACCGCGTCCCTGTTGGGTCTGGAGACCGAGCCGGGTCCGGCCGTGGACCGGATCCTGCTGGCGCATTCGCTGGCCATGAGCACCGGCGGAGTCCCCCTGCTTTACCTGGGTGACGAGGTGGGTCAGCGCAACGACGTCCATTGGGACGAAAACCCGGACGCCGCGGACGACGCCCGCTGGGTCCATCGCCCGCGCTACCCCCGCGACGACTACGAACGCCGCCACGACCTGTTCTCAGTGCAGGGGCGGATCTTCGGCGGGATCCGGGGGATGATCTCGGTGCGCCGTGCCACCCCGGAGTTCGAGGGCACCGCGCTCATCCCGTTCATCACGCACAACCGCCATGTCCTGGGCTATCAGCGTCCCGGCGAGCACAGCGTGGTGCTGTGCCTGGCGAACTTCAGCGACTGGCCCCAGTTCGTCACGGGTGAGACGCTGAGCGGTTTCCTGCCCTCGGCGACCATGCTGCACGAGAACGAGCGGGTGGACCTGCGCGGGGGGATCCTGGTGGAGGCTCACGGTTTTCGGTGGCTGCGCGTGATTCCCACCTCCTGACACCGCGGAAATCACAGCGTCACATAACTGCCCCCTAAAAGGGGGTAACTCAACGCAGATAAGCGGACAGTGAGCGTTATCCACAACGCTTCTCCACAGGAGTGGATAAGTCACATGACTGTCATTCGACCCGGTTGGCCAGATGCTTGTTCGGTATTTACCCTGGTCATGCGTCATTTCCTGCCGTTACCGCGCCCGCCCAGGGTGTGTGCGTCGAAACTGTGTTCGAATTGTGCACAGACTTTTCCACCCCTGTGGATAACTTTTCTCCACCTCTTGTGGACGCGTCACACTTCCCCCGGCGGAGTGACGGCTTGTCGTCTTTGCATCAGACTGAGCGTCGTAAGTTACTCGCGTGTAGTTGGTGTTCGGTGGGACGAACGCCATGGGGGGAAGCACGCACCAAGGGGGAAACATGTCTGTTCGCATCTCCGAGGTCGATTCCACCGACCACGGATTCTCGCTACTCGTGGAGCAGGACGTGGCGGTCACCGCCCAGGAGTTCGATCTGGCCCTGGGCAGGCCCAGGGGGATGGGCCGATGGTTCGGGATCCACGTCACGTGGCCCACGTCCCTGGACAATCAACTGCACGTGGGCTCGGCAATCGAGTTCGACGCCCCGGTGGGGCCGTTCACGTTCGACTACGTCATGATCGTCGCGGACCGCGTGCCCGGTGAATCGCTCATGCTGCGCACCACCAAGGGGTTCGCGGACGTGATCATGGAGTACGCGTGGCAGCCCACGAGCTCGGGGGTGACCGTCCAGCTGCGCGCGGATTTCCGACTGCGCGGGGGGTTGTGGTGGAAGCGCCCGTGGGCCCGGATGATGGCCCATCGCCGACTTGCCCAGGGGCTGGAACGGATGCGGCGGGATCTGGCCGCGGGGCAGCCGGGGGAGCTGGCGACGTCGTCGACCGAGCATCCCTCTCGCGGCACCGGCCACGGCGTGCGGGCTGCTGCCCACGGCAGGCACGCGGGAACGCACCACAAGGCCACGGGGCGGCGTCGCGCGCAACGCGCGTGAACCGCTCGAAACGCGCTTACTACTGAGAGCTGCGCGGACGCCACCGGGACCAAGGGGGGGGCGTCCCGCGGCGCGCGTGGGCACCGGATTACGGGCTGAGGCGGCGCTCCATGCGCATGACCGTGACCCGGTAATCCAACCGGGGGACGGCGAAATCCACGGCACCGCGGGGCGTGTAGCCCAGACCTGTGTAGAAACGCTTGAGCACCGGGTTGTCGTCATCGCAGTCCAGGCGGGAGACGCTCCGTCCGGACTCGACGATCACCCGTTCTGCGGTGCGGATCAGACGGGCACCCGTGCCGGTGCCCGCGAGCGAGCGGTCCACCGCGACCCCGTGGGTGTAACCGGCGGGCTCCGGCTGCTCGCCCCAGATCTCAGGATCCGCCCAGATCACACGGGTGCTCGCCAGGATCAGGCCGGGCTGCACCGGGGATTCCATGACCCACCACTCGCCGCGGTCGATTTCGCGGCGCACCTCGGCGGGGTCGAACTCGCCCTCGCGCCACTGGTCGATGCCCCGGCCCTGCAACCACCGCGCCAGACGGTCCCGCAGGTTCACGATGCCCTGCGCGTGCACAGCCTGCGCGCGCGCGATCTCGAGGCCCGCAGGGTCGCCCTCGCCGGTTCGGGCCGCCGACGGCGTGTGGGCGCTCGCGGTGGCGCCGCCGGAACCGGTCGCGGTCGCGGTGACCTCCAGGGCGGTATCAAGGGTGGACATGGGCCCGAGGATAGGTCACGGCCCGGGCGGCAACGCACCGGTTGTGACGGAAGATGACGGGCTCCGTGAAACATACGCTAGTGGCTGAACGTCCTTGACCCGCCGAACCGCAGCGACGGACAGTTGAAGCATCACGCACCCGCAAAGGAAGGATGATTCACCGTGGCTGAAAAGTTCACTCTCCCCGATCTTCCCTACGACTACGCAGCGCTCGAGCCGCACATCTCGGCCCAGATCATGCAGCTGCACCACGACAAGCACCACAACACCTACGTGACCGGTGCCAACACCGCGCTCGAGAAGATGGAGGAGGCCCGCGCCAACGGCGACGCCGCCGGTGCCGCCAAGCTCTCCAAGGACCTCCAGTTCAACCTGGGCGGCCACATTAACCACTCCATCTTCTGGAAGAACCTCTCCCCGGAGGGTGGCGACAAGCCCGAGGGTGAGCTCGCCGCGGCGATCGACAACTTCTTCGGTTCCTTCGACGCCTTCCGCGACCAGTTCACCGCGGTGGCCACCACCATCCAGGGCTCCGGCTGGGCCATCCTGGCGTACGAGCCCATCGCCGGCAACCTGGTGATTGAGCAAATGTACGACCAGCAGAACGGTGTGCCCGTGGCCACCATCCCGCTGCTGCAGCTGGACATGTGGGAGCACGCCTTCTACCTGGACTACCAGAACGTGAAGGCCGACTACGTCAAGGCGTTCTGGAACATCGTCAACTGGGCGGACGTGGCCGAGCGCTTCGAGAAGGCTCGCGGCGGCGCCAAGTCCCTCATCTGATCCGAATGTGAAGTCCGCACCCCACGGGGTGCCTCGGAACCCCGCACGGCAGTTCTCGTGGCCGCGCGGGGTTTCGTGTTCCTCCGGGCGGCCGCCGCCGACGCCGCTCCCCACCTCCCAAGCCCGCCCGCCCGGTCCGTGCCGCATGAGTCGGTGCGTGTCGTACCCGAGGAGAGTTCATGAAGACACCGCGTTTCCTGGTCACCCGTGAGATCCCCGAACCGGGGCCGTCCATCCTGGAGGACGCGGGCGACGTCGAGATCCGGGACGGGATGAGCGCGGACGAACTGCGCGAGGCAGTGACCGGTGGCGAGTACGACGTGGTGGTCTCGCAGGTCTCCGACCGGTTCAACTCAGAGCTGCTGAGCGAGGCGCGGATCCGGGGGATCGCGAACTACGCGGTGGGGTACAACAACATCGACGTCGCGGCGGCCGCCGAACACGGGATCGCCGTGGGAAACACTCCGGACGTCCTCAATGACGCGACCGCCAACACCGCCATGTTGCTCCTGCTCGGCGCCGCGCGGCGTGCCCACGAGGCCGCCGAGTACCTGCGGGACGGGAAGTTCACGGGGATCGGACCCAAACTGCTGGTTGGTCAGGACGTCACCGGGGCCACCCTGGGGATTGCGGGCATGGGCAGGATCGGCAAGGCCGTGGCCCGCAGGGCACTGGGTTTCGACATGACGGTGATCTTCACGCAGCGCCCGCCCGAGGACCGCGCGGTCTCCGACGACGAGCTGGACGACCTGGCCGGGCGGGTGCGCCAGGTGCCGTGGGACGAACTGGTCGAGACGAGTGACTACCTCTCGCTGCACGTCCCGCTCACCGAGGACACCACGCACCTGGTCGACGCGGACGTGTTGCGGCGGATGAAGTCCACCGCGGTGCTCGTGAACACCGCCCGCGGCCCCGTGGTTGATGAAAATGCATTGGTTTCGGCGCTGCGGGATGGGGAGATCTTCGCGGCCGGTCTGGACGTGTTCGAGAACGAACCCGAGCTCGCGGACGGGCTGGCCGATCTGCCCAACGCGTTCTTGCTGCCGCACGTGGGCTCCGCAGAAGTGAGCTCACGGGCGGGGATGGCTCGCAAGGCCGCGGAGAACGCCGTGGCCATGGCCCGCGGTGAGAAGCCGCCGTACGAGGTGACGCCGTAGCGTCCCGCCCCCTCGGGGCGTCGCGCGGAGCGTGAACTCACCACGAGCGGCCCTGCGTCACGCCGACATCGGTGTGGCCGCGGGTGGGAACACCGGTCAAAGTGCGTGCTCGCCGCGGAGGTGGGCAATCACTTGCGCGGTGGCGCGGACGGCGCTGTCCACGTGGGCCTCGGTCGTCTCGCGGCCCAGGCTGAACCGCACCGACGTGGTGGCGAGCTCCGCGGGGATCCCCAGGGCCGTGAGCACGTGGGAGGGCTCGCTGGAACCGGCCGCGCACGCCGAGCCCGAGGACACGAGCACCCCCCGGTTCTGGAGGTCCACCAGGACGGTTTCGCCATTGACGCCCGGGAAGCAGAAGGACGCATTGGTCGGTAGTCGCGTGATCCCGTTCCGTCCCGACGTCGCTCCGATGGTTGCTGTCGCACGGCCGGCCGGCGGGATGAGGCCGTCGGAGGTGATCGAGGCTGGCGGGTCGACGGAAACGGCCGGTTCCGCGGACGCAGCCGGGCCGTCCGGAGTGGCCGGGGTGGCACCGCCATTGCCGAGGCCGCCCACAACGTTCCGAGGATCCTGGCCGGTCAGGATTGCGTCTGGTACGGAGTTCAAGATGCCCGAGATCAGTCGGTCACGCAGGGCTGTCGAGCGGGCCGCGTAGGCCACCCGTTCTCGCTCGGCCAGCTCCAGCGCCACCGCCAGGCTCACGGCGCCGGCCACGGTGGAGGTTCCTGAACGGCGCCCGCGCTCGTGACCGCCGCCGTTCAGCAGCGGGCGCAGCGGGGTGCCGCGCTTGAGCCACAGCAGGCCGATCCCTGGCGGCGTGCCGATCTTGTGTCCCGCCAGCGTCAGCGCGGCCACTCCCAGGTCTTCGACGTTCAGCGGCAGAGTGCCGGTCGCTTGCACGGCGTCCGTGTGCAGTGGAACCCCGTACTCCGCCGCGATCTCCGCCAGGGCGCGGATGTCCTGGACGGTCCCCACCTCGTTGTTGGCGAGCATCACCGACGCCACGGCCACGGTGGTCGGATCGGAGGCGCTGCTGCTCCCGGGAGGGGCATGGGAGGCGACGCCGCGGGAAGGGGCGGCACGGTCGGGGAGGGTGCGAGCGGCGTCGTCGGACACGAGGGCGGCGCGGAAGGTGTCGGGGGAGAGCGCACCGGAGGGATCGACGGGCAGTTCGAGCGTCTCGAAACCGTCGTGCCGGGCGAGTGCGCGGGCGGATTCCAGGACGGCGTCGTGCTCGATGGCGCTGACCAGCACGCGGTGACGCGAAGGCTGCCGCTCCCGGCGGGCCAGGGCGATGCCCTTGACCGCCAGGTTGTCCGCCTCGGTACCGCCGGAGGTGAAGATGATCTCACCCGGGCGGGCCCCGAGGACCGCGGCAACGCGCTGGCGGGCGTCCTCGAGGGCGCGGGCGGCGCGCTGGCCGCGCTCGTGATGACTGGACGCGTTACCGAACCCGCCGGTCAACCACGGCCACATGGCCTCGAGCACTTCGCGGCGCGGGGCGGTGGTCGCCGCGTGATCCAGGTAGATCATGATGTGACCTCTCGTGATGACGGACATGTCGTGCCCGTGACGGGCGATGAGCCGGACTGTAAAGATGAACCATGGAAGAAAACACGCTGACCACCATTGCCCAGGACATGCTCACCGAGGCGCGCGAGGCGTCCAGCGGGCGTTCCGCCCACCACCTCAACGGCGGCCGCGAGCACACGCTGCAGCAGACCATGATCGCGCTGGCCGAGGGCCAGGACCTCAAGGAACACGAGAACCCGGGCGAGGCCACGATCCAGGTGATCACGGGCCGGGTGGAGCTCGTCGCCGGCGACGAATCCGTGCAGCTCGGTCCTGCCCAGTACGCCGTGATCCCGCAGCAGCGTCACTCTCTGCACGCGCCCGAGGACTCCGTGGTGCTGCTGACGCTCGTGAACAAGGGCTAGTCCACGGCCACGTCCAGACCCAGGTCCAATGCGCGCACCGAATGGGTGAGCGCGCCCACGGAGATGACATCCACGCCGGTGGAGGCCACCCTGCCGATGGTCTCCAGCGTGATGCCACCGGATGCCTCCACGATGGCGCGACCGTCCACCACGGCCACGCCGCTGATCAGGTCCGAGTGGGCGAAGTTGTCCAGCATGATGGTGTCCACCCCGCCGGCCAGGACGTCCTCGATCTGATCGAGCCGGTCCACCTCCACCTCAACGTGCGTGGTGTGCGGCAGCTTCTTGCGCAGTTCGCGCAGCGCGTGGGTCACGGAGGTACCGTCCGCGGTGAGCACGGCCAGGTGGTTGTCCTTGAGCATCACGGCGTCCGAGAGGCCGAATCGATGATTGTTGCCGCCGCCGCACGTCACCGCGTGCTTCTCCAACGCTCGTAGTCCGGGGGTGGTCTTGCGGGTGTCGGTCACGCGGGTGCGCGTGATGGTCCCGGCGGGCAGGTTGTTGGCGCGTTCCACCTCTGCCACGGCCTTCTCGACCTCGGCCACGTACCGGGCGGTGAGCGTCGCGATCCCGGACATCCGCTGCACGAGGTTCAGCACGGTGCGTTCGGCGCTCAGCAGTGGTCGCGCCGGGCCGGTGATGGTCGCGATGGCGGTTCCGGGGGTCAGCGGGTCACCATCGCATACGTGGAGCGTGACCTCCAGGCCCGAGTCCGCCGTGGCGAAGCCGGTCCGGATGATCTCTTCTCCCGCAAAAATTCCTGCTTCCCGCGAGGTGATCGTGGTGGTGGCGGTCGCCGCGGCAGGGATCACGAGCTCGGAGGTGATGTCACCCCACGGCGCATCCTCGGCCAGGCTCGCACGCATCACGACTTCAACGGCTGAGCGAGTCAGCATGGTCTGTCCTTTCGGGGGTGGGTGCTGCGGATCCGGAGGCAATCCATGCGGTGCTCGTGGCCAGGCGGGGGTCGGTGGCCGGATGGTCCACGCGCTGATGGGCTCCGCGGGATTCGGTGCGAGCCAACGAGGCGCATACGAGCGCGTGCCCCACGGTCAGGAGGTTCCGGTCCTCCGCTTCAGCCAGGGTTCCAGGGGCCGCCGCCGTATCCTCCTCGTCCGACGACGACGCCGCGAGCCAGCCTTCCAGCCGCGCCTTCGCCCGTTTGAGGCCCTCGGCGGTGCGGAACACCCCGGCGCCCTGCCACATGGCTTGCTGCAGGCCAGCGCGGGAGAACGGTTCGGTGCCGGCCGAGTCCGTCGAGGACGGTGCCCTTCCCGTGGAATACGGCCTGGTGCTGAGCAGCGGGTCGTTTCGGTCTGCCAGGCGGGGCTGGACGTGGGCCGTTGCCTCATCGAGCACGCGCGGCTCCGGTTCGTTGCAGAGGGCCACGGGCGACGCGTCCGCGGGTTCCCCCGGACCGGCGAGCAGTTCGCCGATACTGCGGCCGAGGACCGTGGCTTCCAGCAGGGAATTCGAGGCCAGGCGGTTGGCCCCGTGCATGCCGGTGCGGGCACATTCCCCGGCGGCCCACAGTCCGGGAACAGTGGTGCGGCCCAGCGCATCGGTGGCGATGCCACCCATGAGGTAGTGCGCGGCGGGGCTCACGGGGACCCACTCGGTGGACCAGTCGATGCCTCGCCTCGTGAGTTCGGCGTGGATGGACGGGAACCGGCGGGCCAGGAACTCGGCGCGGGTCAGCCCGGGCGGGACGGGGATCGTGGAGCAGTCCAGGTATGCGGCGCCGTCGTCGGATGCCGTGCGCGCCGCGAAGACCGCGCGCGCCACCACGTCCCGGGGAGCGAGTTCCGCGCGGGGGTCCACATCGGTCATGAAGCGGTGGCCGTGCTGATCGCGCAGTACCGCTCCCTCACCGCGGACCGCCTCGGAGATCAGGAACGAACCCGGAGCGGCCATTGCGGTGGGGTGGAACTGGAAGAACTCCAGGTCACGCACCTGGGCACCGGCGCGCAGGGCCAGTGCGATGCCGTCCCCGGTGGCCACCTGGGGATTGGTCGTCCACGGATACAGCTGACCCGCGCCACCCGTGGCGAGCACCACGTGGTCCGCGGGGAGGAACTCCTCGTCGCCCAGCTCTCCGCCGTGGAGAACCGGGCGGACGGTGCAGCCCACGACCCGGTCACCGACCACGATGACGTCCGTGACCAGGGTGTATTCGCGCAGACGGATATGTCCCCCGCGGGCCATCTCGCGTGCCCGAGCGGACAGAGCCTCCTGGATCGCGTGCCCCGTGGCGTCGCCCCCGGCATGCAGGATGCGCGAGATGCTGTGCGCAGCCTCCAGGCCCTGCACCCACGGGGAGTCGGGGCCGGCCACGTGGTCGAAGGCGACGCCGTGGTCTGTGAGGTCGCGAACAGCCGCGGCGGAGTCCCGGACGACCCCGTGCACCACCAGCGGATCACACAAGCCCGCACCGGCCACCAGGGTGTCCTGGACGTGCAGCCGTACCGAATCCGCTGGGTTTCCGCCGGGGAGGGAGCCGGTCATCGCGGCCATCCCACCTTGGGCGCGATCGGTCGCGGTGTGGGTGAGTGCGGCCTTGGTGACCACGGTGACGCGGGCACCGGCCTCCGCCGCGGACAAGGCCGCGCTGAGACCGGCGACCCCGGTGCCGATGACCAGGACGTCAGTCATGACTCACGCCCTCGGGACGGCGGCGAGCATGCGTTCGAGAGCCACGGACGCCTCCCGTGCGACGTCCTCGGCCACGGACACCTGATTGATCACGCGACCGGCCACGAGTTCCTCCAGGACCCACGCGAGGTAGCCCGGGTGGATGCGGTACATCGTGGAGCACGGGCAGATCACGGGATCCAGGCAGAAGATCGTGTGCTCGGGATGCTCCGCGGCCAAACGGTTGACCATGTTGATCTCGGTACCGATCGCGAACGTCTGCCCCGGCTCCGCGGCCTCCACGGCCTTGCGGATGTGGTCGGTGGAGCCCGAGGAATCGGCGGCGTCCACGACCTCCATGGGGGACTCGGGGTGCACGATCACGGTGCAGCCGGGGTATTCCGCGCGGGCCTTCTCGATCTGGCCCACGGTGAAGCGCTTGTGGACGGAGCAGAAGCCGTGCCACAGGATCACGCGGGAATCCTGGAGGACCTGCGCGGTGTTGCCGCCCAGCTCCCTGCGGGGATCCCACAGGGGCATGTGCTCCAGCGGCACACCCATGGCCTTGGCGGTGTTGCGACCCAGGTGCTGGTCCGGGAAGAACAGCACGCGCTGGCCGCGGCCGAAGGCCCAGTCCAGCACGGTCCGCGCGTTCGAGGACGTGCACACGATTCCGCCGTTGCGACCGCAGAACGCCTTGAGCGCGGCGGACGAGTTCATGTAGGTCACGGGGATCACGGAGGCGAGCGGCTCGCCGTCCTCGCCCATGATCGTCCGGCCGTGGGCGTCCGTGGCGTGGGGGCCGAACACGTCCATGAGATCCGCCCAGCACTCCTCCACGGAATCCGCGTCCGCCATGTCCGCCATGGAGCACCCCGCAGCGGGATTGGGAAGGATCACGGACTGGCCGCCCCGGGAGAGGATGTCCGCCGTCTCGGCCATGAAGTGCACACCGCAGAACACGATGGCTTCCGCCTCCGGGTGCGCCTTGGCCTGCTGCGCGAGCTGGAACGAATCACCGATGAAGTCCGCGTGGTTGACCACTTCGTCCCGCTGGTAGAAGTGCCCCATGACGACGGCGCGCTCACCCAGAGTCTTCTTGGCCGCCGTGATCATGGCGTCCAGTTCCTCGGGGGAGGCATCCCGGTAGCGCTGCGGAATGGTGGGCTGCGCGGGGGAGCCGGCCGGAGCGGCGTCGTCCTGGGAAGCACCCGGGCCGTAACCCGCCGAGAGCGGGGCGGGGAACTCCCACGGGTCCTGGGTGAGAGCGGCGTTGCACGAACCGCCCTCAAGGGTCGCCGCGGTGCCGGATGGGCGGGTGGGTAGCAGCGTGAGTCGGGTGGCCACGGAGGTCATGGGGTCTCCTCGGTACGGTTTGACGGGGATGGGCGGAAGAGTCCGGGCGGTTCGGCCGCCGCGAAGCGGTACAGCGTGGGAGGGCGGTGCCGGGCGCCGGCGAGGCGCTCGCCGGTGTCTCGGAGCTGGCCGGAGGACAGGACGTGGCGCCGGAAATTGGGGGGATCCAGGGCTTTGCTGATGATGGCTTCGTGCACCTCGCGCAGGGCCGCGATCGTGAACGTCTCCGGCAGGAACGCCCGGGCCACGGTTGGCTCGGCGATGCGACCGCGCAGGTGTTCCAGGGCGTGGGCCACGATGAGTGAGTGGTCGAACGCGAGGTCCGGCAGGTCGGTGACGCGCAGCCACGTGACGTTGAGGTCGTTCTCGCCCATCGCGGCCTCTTGTGGCGGGAGGGAGGCCCAGTAGACCACGGTGACCTGGCGTTCTTCGGCCCCGGCGGAGCGGGTCAGCCCGCCGAACGTGGCCAGTTGTTCCAGGTGGGTGGGGGCCAACCCGGTGGTCAGGGTGAGGCTGCGCAGGGCGGAGTCCTCGAGATCTTCAGTGGATCGCAATGGACCGCCCGGCAAAGCCCACATGCCGCGGTAGGGATCGCGAATCCGGCGGACCAGGGGTAACCACAGCTCGTGGGCACTGTTCTCGCCCGTGGGGCGGACCGTGAAGATCACCGTGGACACGGCCAGCAGCACGCGCTGATCGGTCATGGCGGCTCCCCGGTCTTCGACGCCCCGCGGGGCCGGATCGTTAGTGTCAAGATGACTCTAACTTGCTAAAGTCGTTATGACCATAAGTGCGACGGGATGCTTCACCCAGCAGGGAGCAGGGCGGTCCACCGAGCGGGGGTCCCGTTCCCCGGGGATGCCAGGAGACCATCGGGTGCGGGAGTGTGTCGGCGGGCCCGGCTTGCCGCGCGCCGTCGCCGACGCCGTCGGGGCGAGGGGTCGAACGCTCGGGATGCCTGCTACCGTGTGCCGTCGCGGTTGCCGTCGTCCCCCACGGCCGTCGAGTCCGTCGCGTTGGAGGTGGCCCCACCGCGCCGTAGCTGGCGTCCAGGTCCGAGTGTTCGACGCCGGCCCGGGAGAGGATCTCGCGACCGTAGCGGACTGCTTCAACAACCATTCCGCCGTTGGCCACCACGGCGGCGGTGATCCGTGCCGCGAAGTCCACGGCGAGCACGTCCGTCCCGGGGCCGTGGGACTGGGATGTGTGCTGGGTGCTCACGGGTGGACCGTCCTCGGACTCGCGGGTGATGGATGTGGCCGGTGGTGGGTGTTGCTGATGGTGGGTGCCGCTGGTCAGCCTCATTCAGGGCGGGGAGGCCGGACCCCGCAGTGGGCGCGGTAGGGTCACACGTGCACCGCCGCATGGAAAGGATATGCCCGGGTGAACGCGACCAATCCCTCCGAGTTGGTTCTCACCGGCGAGTTCCGGGAGGCCCTGCAGCGGCTGCACCACGGGGAGAGCGTGTTCCTCACGGGCAAGGCCGGGACCGGTAAGTCCACCCTGATCTGGGAGTTCATGGCCCACACCCGGCGCAACGTGGTGGTCGTGGCACCCACGGGTATCGCGGCGTTGAACGTGGGCGGGTACACGATCCACCGGTTGCTCTCGTTGGCCCCGGGGATGTCCCCGGAGGAGGTGCGGCGCGGGCGGTACTACCCCGGCCGGTTCGCGGCCACCCTGCGCGAGTTGCACACGCTGATCGTGGACGAGGCGTCCATGGTCCGTGCGGATCTCTTCGACTGCCTCGTGGCCGCCCTGGAACGTTTCGGCCCCAAACCCGGGCGCAAGTACGGCGGTGTGCAGCTGGTGTTGGTGGGGGACCTCTACCAGTTGCCGCCCGTGGTCACAGATCACGAACGCGAGTACTTCGCGACCCGCTACTCCACCCCGTACTTCTTCTCCGCGGACACCTACCACCGGGACGACTTCGCCACGGTGGAACTGACCACAGTGTTCCGTCAGCTCGGGGACGACCGTCTCGTGGACATCCTCAATGCCGTGCGGGAGGGTGCGCTGCTCGAGGAGGCCCGCCGGGAGCTCAACGCCCGCACCGACCCGGACTTCACCCCGCCCATCGACGAGTTCTGGCTGACCCTGACCACGACCAACCGGATGGCCACGTCCCGCAACCGCGGGATGCTCGAGCAGATCCCCGAGCCGGCCGTGCACCACTCCGCGATCCTCACGGGGCAGCTGGACGGGTTCGAGATCCCCGTGGACCGGGAGCTCGTGTTCAAACGCGGCGCGCAGGTCATGATGCTCACCAACGATCCCTCCGACCGGTGGGTCAACGGCACGATCGCCAAGGTGGCCGACCACTTCTGGGAGGACGGCGAGCTCATCGTGTACATCGAGCTCCCCGACGGTCACCTGGCCAAGGTCGAACCCAACCTGTGGGAGGTGACGCGGCCCGCCGTCGAACACGGAACGCTGCGCCACGACGTGATCGGGAGGTACACGCAGCTGCCGTTCCGTCTCGCGTGGGCGGTGACCATCCACAAGAGCCAGGGACAGACGCTCGACAATGTGGTGGTGGACCTGACCGGGGGCACGTTCGCCGACGGCCTGGAGCTGAGCACCCTGGTCAACCCCACGCGGGACATGGGGGACGCGCGCAGCGCATACGGGATCACCGCGGGCCAGGTCCAGCTCGCGCCCCTGCTCACGGACGCGTGGGCCGCGCTCGCCCCGCACCTCGCGGGTCGCGTCCCCGTGGGCGCGGACATCGACCGCCAGCTCGGGTACCTCGATCACGAGCTCAAACGCACGGGGTACGTCACGCACATGCCCCTGGGGTACGACGTCGCCGCGGGGCGGGTCTCCGCCCAGCAGCGCCGCGGTCTCGGGGCGGCGACGGCGCTCGAACGGGCCCGTGCGGTGCGTGAGATCGCGGCTTCGTCGGGCGTCGCGGAGGGACTGGCCGATCCGTTCCCCGAAGCTCAGGACCGGTCGGGCTATCTCATGCCCCGGCCGGACGGTGTCACCGGGTTCACCGTGCGGTGCAGTGCGGATACCGCGGGGCACCCGGGTGCGGTACTCGCCGAGAAGTTGCGGGAGGCCGGGGAGCGCGGGCGGCTCTCCGCGCAGAGCCTCGCGGTGGTGCGCGCCGTGGAGGAGCACACGGGTGAGTACATCCTGGACGGGTCGGCCGATGCGGCTCAGGGGATCGAGGCCGTCCTGGTGCCGGGTGCGCGGATCTGTTTCACCGGAACGGTGATCGGCCCCGACGGGCGGGAGGTCTACCGGGAGGACCTCGAGGACATGGCCGTGGAGCGTGGGCTGCAGCCGGTGGCCAACGTGACCAAGACCCGCTGCGACGTCCTGGTCACCGCGGAGGACGGCTCGCAGTCGAACAAGGCCAAGAACGCCGCGAAGTGGGGCAAGCCGGTGTTCACCGCCCGGGAGTTCACGGCGTGGTGGCGGGGTGAGCCCGCCTCCGCCGGGCCGGAGTCGGCCGCGGAAGCGGGCGTGGTGATCCGCCCACTGATCGACCCGGCCGGCTGAACCGGGTTACCTGGAACCGGTGGCCACGGGATCCGTGGTGACCGCAGCGGCGTCGTCGGGCAGGACCGTGCGCTCGCGGCCCTTGCCGCGCACGAACGCGAAGAACACCGCCGTCATGATCACGAGCCACGCGAGCCCGGCGCTCAGGGCGATGCGGGTGTCCGGGGTGAAGGCGAGCAGCACGATCACGAACGCCATGAACGCGAGTGCCGCGTACGTGCTCACGCGACCGCCGGGCAGGGGGTAGGAACTGTGCGGGGCGCCGGCGCGGGCGCGCTCGCGGGACATGCCCAGGTGGGAGACCAGGATCATGATCCACACCCACACGGTCGCGAACGTGGCCAGGGACGCGATGATCAGGAACACGTTCTCCGGGATCACCGCGTTGAGCACCACACCGATCAACAGCACCACGGCCATGAGCGCCACGGTGAGGGTGGGCACGCCGCTGCGGCCCACATGGGTGAACGCGCGCGGCGCGTGACCCTGCTGCGCGAGCCCGTAGACCATGCGCCCGGAACCGAAGATGTCCGAGTTGATCGCGGAGATTGCCGCGGTGATGATCACCGCGTTGAGGATGTGGGGTGCGAACGGGATGCCCAGGGAGTCGAAGATCTGCACGAAGGGGCTGACCTCGCCGGTGACCTCGTTCCACGGGAAGAGGCTCATGAGCACGAACAGGGTCAGCACGTAGAACAGCAGGATCCGCACGGGCACCGTGTTGATCGCGGCGGGGATGGTCTTGGCGGGGATCCGGGCCTCACCGGCGGTGATGCCGATGGTCTCGATCCCGCCGAACGCGAACATCACCACGGAGAAGGACAGCAGCAGACTCGTGAACCCGTTGGGGAAGAGACCGCCGTGATCCACCAGGTTGTGCAGCCCGGGCGGGGTGTCGGAGGGGACGGCGAATCCGAAGAGCAGGATCGCGAAACCGCCCACGATCATGAGGATGATGGCCGTGACCTTCACGACCGAGAGCCAGAACTCCAGCTCACCGAAGATCTTGACGTTGAGAAGGTTCAGCCCGGTGATCAGCAGCACGATGGCCAGCACCCAGATCCACTGGGGTGTGTCCGGGAACCAGAACTGCATGTAGATGCCGAACGCCGTGACGTCCGCGAGGGCCACGATCGCCATCTCGAACACGAACGTCCACCCTGTGATGAAACCGGCCAGGGGACCCAGGTAGCGGCCGGCGTACTGACCGAAGGACCCCGAGACGGGGTGGAGCACGGCCATCTCACCGAGCGCACGCATCACCAGGAACACCACGGCCCCGCCCACGATGTACGCGAACAGCACCGCGGGGCCCGCGGTCTGGATGGCCGAGGCCGAGCCGTAGAACAGCCCCGTCCCGATCGCCGAGCCGAGGGCCATGAAGCGGATGTGGCGCACGGTCAGTCCGCGTTTGAGGGCGGCGGGGAATTCGCTCACGGGCGGTCCTTCTCGAGGGTTACCAGGTGGTGGCCGGGGCACCGCGCACCAGGGGCGGCCGGATCCGGGCCTCTAGGAGATTACACCGGGCGCGTACCCGCCCCGGCTCGTGGGGCGAGGATGAACGGGGTGCGCGCCAGGATGCAGGTGCGCCGGCGGAACAGGACGTCGGTGTATCGGTGACAAAGGTGCGCCACGTCACCACTGCTGCGCCGTAATCACGTGTCATGGCCCCGCGATTGCGTACGTTGGGCGCAGCACGACTCCGCCGGCAGAACGGAACCAGAGATGTCCTCGTCCACGCCCCGTGCCCGCTCGCACGGCACACAGAAGGGGACCGGTGGTCTGCTCCGGGTCCTGAACTGGATCGAGTGGGTGGGCAACAAGCTTCCCGACCCGTTCTGGCTGTTCCTCCTGCTCGCGGGGGTCGTGATCCTGCTCAGCTGGATCCTCTCCGCCGTGGGACTCAGCGCGGTCAACCCCGCCACGGGCGAGACGGTGGCGGTCACCAACCTGTTGGCCCCGGACGGGCTGCGCAAGATGGTCGCGGAAGCGGTCACGAACTTCGTGGAGTTCCCGCCCCTGGGGCTCGTGGTCGTGATCCTGTTGGGCGTGGCCGTGGCCGAACAGTCCGGAATGCTCTCCGCGGCGCTGCGCGGCTCGGTGTCCCGCGTGGGTCCCAAGTGGCTGACCTTCGTCCTGGCACTCACGGGCATCATGGGGTCCATCGCCTCGGACGCGATGTACGTGGTGCTGATCCCCCTGGGTGCGCTCGCGTTCAAGGCCGCCGGCCGGTCCCCGGTCGTGGGGCTCGTGGTGGCGTTCTGCTCGGTCGCGGCGGGCTTCAACGCGTCCCTGTTGCCGACGGCGTCGGACGCCCTCCTGGGTGGCATCACCACCGCCGCCGCGGGGCTGATCGACGACAGCGTGATCGTCACCCCGGTCTCCAATTACTTCTTCACCTTCGTGTCGTCGCTCGTGCTCGCGGCGATCATCACCCTGGTCACGGAGACCGTGCTCGCCAAACGCGGTGCGGCGCTCGAGGAGGACACGGATACCAAGCAGCAGAACATGGGGGACTTCGAGGACATGCGCCTGAAGCCCCGAGAGAAGCGGGGTCTGCGCAACGCCGGCATCGCGTTCGCGATCATGCTCGTGATCTATCTCGCGGTCCTGCTGATCCCCGGCTCACCCCTGCGCGCGGAGGACGGTTCCGTGCTGATGTCCCCGCTGCTGCTCAACGTGGGCATCGTGATCGCGGTGATGTTCGCCGTCGTCGGCTGGATCTACGGACGGGCCGCCGGGACCATGACCGAGGCGCGACAGATCCCCGAGGCCATGGCCACGGGACTGACCACCGTGACCCCCGTGCTGGTGCTGTTCTTCGCCGCGGCCCAGTTCACAGCGTACTTCCAGTGGTCCGGGATCGGTCCCGTCCTGGCGATCTACGGCGCGGACTTCATCGGCTCGCTGGGGCTGCACCCCATCCTCACGTTCACCGGGATCGTGGCGATCGTGGCCGTGATGAACCTGCTCATCACCTCGGGCTCGGCGCAGTGGACCCTGCTGGCCCCGGTGATGGTGCCCATGCTCATGCTGCTCGACGTCTCACCGGAGATGACCCAGGCGTTGTTCCGGATCGGGGATTCCCCCACCAATGTGATCAGCCCCGTGAGCCCGTACTTCGCCCTGGTCCTCGGGTACCTGCGCCGCTACCAGAAGGAAGCGGGCGTGGGCACGCTCATCTCCCTGGTGCTGCCGGTCTCGATCGCCATGCTCATCGGCTGGTTCCTGCTGTTCATCGTGTGGTACCTGCTGGGTCTGCCGCTGGGCCCGCAGGACCTGTGAGGCCCGGCATATCGGCCCTGCGTGAACGGCGCCCCTTCCCGACGTGTGGAAACGCGTGGGAAGGGGGCGCCGTTCCAGTGGAGGTCACTGCTCAGTCGTTGGCGTTGATCGTGAGCTCGTTCCCGGACACGCTCACGGTCCCGTAACCGGAGACGCTCGAGGTGGTGTCCCGGTCAGTCCAGTCGGCGGGCTCGTCGTCGTACTCCTCGTTGTACTGGTAGTCCAGCCGCACCTCGCCGGAGCGGTCGGTCGTGAAGGTCGCCTGGTTCCCGTACGAGGACACCGAGTAGGTGGGGTAGCGCTGGATGCTCCACCGGGGATTGCGGTAGTCCTCGTCGTCACCGTAGATCGAGTACCCGAACGGGCAGCCCTCGGGCTCGAACTCCGTGCTCTGGGCGCACCTGTCCAGGGTCGCGTTGAGCTGCTTGGTCAGGTCCTCCTCCAGGGCGGGCGTGAAGGACGGCTGGAAGGACATCACGGGCGCGGAGGACGGCGAACCGGCGCGGATCTCCGCCACCTGGTTCCCGCCGTACGTCACGTACTTGCTCGAGGAGCTCACACCCACGGCGTAGTCACCGGGCAGCACCGTGTACTCCACGGTGTGGGGCTGGCCCTGCGTGTCCACGGACACCTTCTTCCCGTTGACGTCGAGCTCACCGACTCCCGCGGGCACCTCCACGGTGAGCGCCTGGTAGAGAGGCACCCCCGCGCTCTCGTCCACGCGCCACGACTTGAACAGGCCGTTCCGGGAGTCACTGACCATGGGCAGCGCCACGGGCGTGGTGACGCCGTCCTGGGTCACGGTCGCGTTGACCGTGGCGCGGTCCCCGTCGATGGTCGTGTCCTTGATCTCGTACGAGGAGATCCGGTTCTGCGCCGCGCCGTAGACGTCGTCGGTGAGCAGGGCGCGCTGGCCGCTGCTGACGTTGGGATTCGCGATCTCCGCGGCGTGGGTGGCGTTGCCATCCGTAACGGAGCGCAGCAGGTCCTCGGCTTGGTTGTCCGGGCCGAACACGGTGCGGCTCAGCACGGAGAACACCACGGTCGCGAGCACGGCCAGCAGGATCAGGGTGCCCACGATGATCGCGATCAACCGGATCCGCTTCTTCGTCGCGGGGTCCATGGGGGCGCGCTGCGCCGGCATGCGCGTGGTCGCCCCGGGATCGTCGTAGCTCGGCAGCACCCGGGTCTCGTCGCCGCTCCCGGCGTGCGGTCCGGAGTAGGCCGCAGTCGCGTCCTGCAGGGCCGTCGTCGCCGTCGGTTCGGCGCTCGGGTGCTGCGCTGACGACGTCGTTGCGGGGGCTTCCGGAGCGGGCGTCGCCCGGGTGCCGACCCCGGCGAGTCCCGCACCCGCGAGTCCCGCGCCACCCATGGCGGCCGCGGAGGCCACCACGGCCGCCCGGCCCCGGGAGCGCTCCGAACCGCGCAGTCCGCGGGTCACCCGGCGCGGCAGGGTGTGCATGAACGCGGGCACCACCAAGCGGGCGAGCAGTTCGATGATCACGCCCCACACCAAGAACACGAGACACGTCCAGCCGGCCGGCCGCAGGCTGAACACCGCGTTGCTCGAGCCGACCATGCCCCCGGAGGCATATCCGCCCACGCGCAGCAACCACGGGGCCAGCAGGCCCAGCAGGAAGTAGGTGACGGGCAGCACCGTCCACGCCAGCGGGGTGCGCGCCACACGCTCGTCCAGGGGACGCACGTGCGCCCACGTGATGGCCGCACACACCGCGGACACGAGGGCCAGCAGGATGCACAGCACCACGGCCCACACGGGGACGGTACCTTCCGACCACAGGTAGAACGCGTCGGAGCGCCCGGTCAGTCCGGTGAGCGACGTCGCCGCCCCGCCCGCTGTGAGCGCGGACAGCAGCGAGAGGACGAATAGCCAGCCCACCGCGATCGGCAACCAGAACAGGGCGGAGAAGCCGGCGGGGGCGCCACCCTCGACGAACGCGTAGATCAGCAGCCCGAGTCCGGCCACGGTGCCGAACACCGAGAACTGGACGGCGATGGGCCGCAGCACCTGCAGCACGCCGGGGGTCGAACGTTCGGCGCCGACCACGATGCGTCCCGGGGAGACTTGGGTGGAGCGCGCGTTCAGGGCGGCCGCCACGCTCAGCAGGCCCACGAGGAACAGGACCGGGAAGAGGCCCCCGCCCAGGGCCGTGAGGCGCACGCGGATGTCCGAGGCGAAGAACGGCACGTCCAGGCGCAGCACCGTGAGGGCGGTGACGACCAGCGCCAGCGCGGCCCACGTCAGTCCGCTCACGGCGGCCATGAGCCACTGCACCCCGCGGGTCTCCACGCGCATGCGGGTGGAGAGCTTGCGTGCGATGAGCCACGCGGTGAGGATCCCGCACGCCAGGGCGAAGTACTGGGGGACGGTGATCCCGGCGGAGACTCCCTCGCCCCCGAAGCTGAGGATGAGCCGCAGCGGGACCAGGGCCGCCATGGCCGCGAGCTGGAACGGGACGGACAGGATCCAGCGCAGCCCGGAGGTGTCGGTGTCCAGGCCCGTGGCGTTGCTGATCTCCTCGTTAAGGCGGTCGGTCGTGGATCCCCCGTCCGAGTCCCCCTGGAGGGCGAGCCCCAGGATGCTCAACACCAGGGCGATCACGATGCCCACCACGGTTCCCACGTAGCCGCCCACGCCCGCGAGCACGGGAACCCACCAGTGTCGCGCGGTCATCGTGGGCAGCGCCGCCGGGGGCCGGTGGCCCGCACCCCGGGCAGCAGCGGCGTCGTGCTGAGCGTCGAGGTCATGCTGGACTCCGGGGTCATGCCGCGCGGTTCCCGGTGATGTGGTTGCGGACAATTCTTCGGTGTCGTCGGGACCCGGTTCGCGGGCCTTGCCCGCCGGGTCGTGCGCCGATGAAGGCATTCGTTTCTCCCCAGAATCACGCGATGAAAGCCCAAGAACCCACCTGGGCAATTCCTGGATACCAGAAGAATGCGTACGGAAAGCGCCGGGCTATTCGATCGGGGGACAGGTTCGTGAATAAGTCAATATTTGACGTGTGCGCACGGGGCTCCGGCGAGGAGTACCGGGACGGCGGCGGGGCGTGTTCGGTGCGGCGTCATCATCCGGCCCCGCACATCACCGAGGGACGGGGCCCGTGACCGTAATGATGGAATAGGCCCATGAGTACCCCTCTGGAGGACTACGCACTGCTCGCGGACCTGCAGACCGGGCCGTTGGTGTCCCGGGACGGAAGCGTGGACTGGTTGTGCTTCCCGCGCTTCGATTCACCCGCCGTGTTCTGCGCCCTGCTGGGGGACGAGAGCAACGGGCACTGGAAACTCAGCGCCGTGGACGGACACGTGGTCTCCCGTCGCTACGTCCCGGACACCTTCGTGCTGGAGACCGAGTGGCGGACGCCCACCGGACGGGTGCGCGTGACCGACTTCCTGCCGCCCAGTGACGACCACGCGGATCTGGTGCGGCGCGTGAAGTGCTTCGAGGGTACCGCGGAGGTGGAGCACGATCTGCGGTTCCGCTTCGACTACGGCAAGGTCATCCCGTGGGTGCGCCGTGTGCAACTGGGCAACCAACGCCCCCGGCACCCGGATGAGGCGCGGTTGGGGGATTCCGCCACCGAACCCCACCCGGTGGGCACGTCCGAGGAACCCGGCCGTGCGGCGTCGAACCCGGAAACGGTGACAGCCGGCGAGCGGCACGGCCGGCACCCGGACTTCAAAAAGCTGCTACGGGAGATCTCCGCGCGCATCGCGCTCAGTACGTCTCGCGCGGACCACGGGCTGCTGGCCGTGGCCGGCCCGGACGCCCTGCTGCTCACGGGCCCGGACCTGGAGCCGTACGAGGAAGACGCGGAGGGCAATCCCGTGGAGGTGCTGCACCGTGAGCACGATCCCGGCAGCGACATCCGGGTGATGGAGGGGATCCGCCGGGGACACCGTGGCCGGTTCACGCTGCACGAGGGCGAGGGCATGGACTGGGTGCTCACGTGGAGCCACTCGTACGAAGAGCTGCCCGTCCCCGCGGACCCGGACAGCGCCCAACGGGCCACGGAGGACTTCTGGCGCGGCTGGGCCTCGGACGTGGAGTCCCGCGGCGAGTTCGACGGCGCGGTCTCCCGTTCCCTGCTCGTGTTGCGCGGACTCACCCACGCCCGCACCGGCGGGATCGTGGCGGCGGCGACCGCGGCGTTGCCCGAGGACTTCGGGGGCGAGCGCAACTGGGACTACCGCTTCACGTGGTTGCGGGACGCCGCCCTGACCATCGAGGTCCTTGTGGAACACCGGCACACGCACGGTGCGCTGCTGTGGCGTGACTGGTTGCTGCGCGCCGTGGCCGGGGACCCGCAACAACTGCAGATCATGTACGGCGTGGACGGGCGCCGGGACCTCGCTGAACGGGAGCTGGATCACCTCAGCGGCTACGAGAATTCGCGGCCCGTGCGGATCGGTAACGGCGCGGTGGCGCAGTACCAGGCGGATGTTGCGGGCGAGGTCATGATGGTCCTGGCCACCCTGCGGGACAACGGGGTGGAGGAGAACGACTACTCGTGGGGTCTGCAGTGCAACCTGTTGGGCTTTTGTGAGCTGCGCATGGACGAGCCGGACAACGGGATCTGGGAGATGCGCGGGGACACGCATTTCTTCACGCACGGCCGCGTGATGATGTGGGCCGCGTTCAACGAGGGCATCCGGGCCGTGACCGAACACGGGCTCACGGGGGACGTGGCGCACTGGAAAGAGATGCGCGATCGTCTGCACCGCGAGATCTGGGACAAAGGGTACAACCGGGACCTCGGGTACTTCACCCAGACCTACGACAACACGGAGGTGGACGCCTCCCTCCTGCAACTTCCGCAGACCGGGTTCATCGCGCCCGACCACCCCGCGATGCTGCGCACCGTGGGGCGGATCGAGCACGAGTTGCAGGGCGAGGAGGGGCAGGTGTGGCGCTACCGCACCACCGACGCGGGTACGTCCATGGACGGGCTGTCCGGGCGGGAGTGCCCGTTCCTGATCTGCACGTTCTGGCTCGTGGAGCAGTACGCGCGCTCCGGGCGCATTGAGGACGCCCAGCGGTTGATGCGCACCACCGTGGGTTTCGCCTCGGACCTGGGTCTGCTCTCCGAGGAGTACGACGTCGCTCAGCACCGTCTGGCGGGCAACTTCCCCCAGGCGTTCAGTCACCTGGGACTGATCCGCGCCGCGGACGCGCTGGAGGCCGCTCAGCGCGACTCCTGAGGGGAGTCGGGCCGAGCGGCCTCGGGCGGAGCTGCCCACCAGGGGTGGCTCAGGGTCGAGCGGCCCGGAACGATCGGCTCAGGTTCGGAGCCGGCTCACGCCGATCAGCTCGGGCTGAGGGTCAGCGAGCCCCGGTGAGCAGCGAGGTGTTCAGCATGAGGTTCGCCGAACCGTGCACGTTGTCGATCGTGCCGGGGATCGCGCTGGACTTGAGCGCGCGCTCCACCTCCGCCACGCCGGCGTTCGGGTGCTGCTCGAGGTACAGCGCCGCCGTGCCCGCCACGTGCGGGGTGGCCATAGAGGTCCCGGAGATCGTATTGGTCGCGGAGTCACTGGACGGCCAGGCCGAGGTGATGTCCGTGCCCGGGTCCAGGATGTCCACACAGGAGCCCCAGTTCGAGAAGCTCGAGAGCTGGTCGCGGCGATCCGTGGAGCCCACCGTGATGGCGGCGCTCGCGCGGGCCGGGGAGTAGTTGCACGCGTTGTTCGCGTCATTGCCCGCGGCCACGAGGGGCACCACGCCGGCGCTGATCATCCGGTTGATCGCGCTGTCCATGGCGGTGGAGACCCCACCGCCCAGGCTCATGTTGGCCACGGCCGGACCGTTGACGGTGGAGGAGACCCAGTCCATGCCCGCCACGATGCCGGCGGTGGAGCCGATGCCGTCACAGCCCAGCACGCGCACGGGCATGATGTTCGTGGACTTGGCCACGCCCTAGGTGGACCCACCCACGGTGCCGGCCACGTGGGTGCCGTGACCGTTGCAGTCGCCGCTGCCGTAACCGTCGTCGATCGCGGTCACACCGGGGGAGACCCGGCCGCGGAACTGGGAGTGGGTGGCGCGCACGCCCGTGTCGATCACGTAGGTCGTGACACCCGCGCCGGTGGCCGAGTAGTTGTAGGTCCCGTTGAGCGGCAGGTCCTTCTGGTCGGAGCGGTCCAGGCCCCACGTGGCGTTGGACTGGGACGCGGTGGCCTTGACGGTCTTGTTCTTCTCCACGACCGCCACGCCCGGGTCCGCGTTGAGGGTCTTGACCTGGGCGGGGCTCAGGTCAGCGGTGAAACCACCGATGGTGTTGAACTGCTGCTTGACCTTGACGCCCTTGGACTGCCACTTGTCCACCTGCTTCTGGGTGGCCTTGGCCACGGCCGTGCGGGCCGCCCTGCTCGCCGGACCGGCGGGTGCCTTGCTGGCGGCCGGCAGTTCCAGCATGACCACGTACTCGCCGCCGGACACGTCCAGGACCTTGGCCCCCCTGGTTGATGGAGTTCTGCGCGGACGCGTTTTCCGCCGGGGTGTTGGCGGGTGCCGCGATGCCCGGGGAGACCGTGCCCAGGACGACAGCGGCCGCGGCGGCCGTGGCGAGGAATGCGTTTCTCTTGCTCATGGAGGGAATCCTTCGTTCGGTGGGCAACCGAGATCCGAGGAAACGAGCCCGTGGATTTCGTGAACGACCAGAGTGACGAGAAAGTGCCGTTTCCCGTGCACGAGAAACGGGGGCGGCGGGACAGAGGGCGCATTCCAGTACCGCATGAAAGACCGTTTCCGCACGTCCAGGCCGGGTTCTCGAATGCGAGTTCACCGTAATCGGATCGTTATCAAGTGAACAATGGCCAAACGGCCAGACTCTCAAAAACACGTGTCACCTATTTGTTCGGCGGCTCGGCCGCGCTCGTCATGGGCTCCTCACCCCTTCGACAGTTGCCCACTATGTGAGACCCACGTACCTTGGGTGTGTTCCGCGCGACCCATCCGCGTCGCGCGGCCGCCCGGCTCCGCACGGCCCCACCAGGCCGCTTCCCGGAGCCCGACAGTGGGGAGACCGCGACGTGGCACTCAGTGCTCTGGATTTGTTCTCGGTGGGTATCGGACCGTCGTCCTCCCACACGGTGGGGCCCATGCGGGCCGCACGGCTCTTCGTGGCCGGGCTCGCCGCCGACGCCCTGCTGGAGTCCGTGACCCGGGTCCACTCCCAGCTCTTCGGCTCCTTGGGGGCCACCGGGTGGGGCCACGGATCGGACAAGGCCGTGGTGCTGGGGCTCATGGGCGAGGACCCCGAGACCGTGGACACGGACCTCGCGGACCAGAAGGTCGCGCTCGCGGGAGAGAAAGGGCAACTGCTGCTCGGGGGCACACACCCCGTGACCTTCGACCGTTCCCGTGACGTGATCATGCACCGCAGGAAGTCCCTGCCCACCCACCCCAACGGGATGAGCTTCACCGCCTACGACGCCGCCGGCGAGGTCATCCGCGAACGGATCTACTACTCCGTGGGCGGCGGTTTCGTGGTGGACGAGTCCGCGAGCGGTGCGGACAAGGTGGTCGCGGACAGCACCCCCGTGGCCTACCCGTTCAGCACGGGTGATGAATTGTTGGCCATCTGCGAGACCGAGGGTCTGAACATCGCCCAGATCATGGCCGCGAACGAGCTGTCGTGGCGGCCCGCGGAACAGACCCGGGAGCAGCTGCTGCACATCTGGTCCGTAATGCAGGAATGTGTGGAGAACGGGTGCACGCGCGAGGAGAAGACCCTGCCCGGGGGACTGAAGGTGCGCCGTCGTGCGCCGGAGATGCGCAAGCGTCTGCTCGCCAAGGAACCCGGCAACGACCCCCTCTACGGCATGGACTGGGTCAACCTGTACGCGCTCGCGGTCAACGAGGAGAACGCGTCCGGCGGGCGGATCGTGACCGCCCCCACGAACGGTGCGGCGGGGATCATCCCCGCGGTGCTGCATTTCTACACGCGGTTCATGGTGGACGTGTGCGACGACAAGATCGTCGACTTCCTGCTCACCGCCGCGGCGATCGGGATCGTGATCAAGGAGAACGCCTCGATCTCCGGCGCCGAGGTGGGTTGCCAGGGCGAGGTGGGATCGGCGTGTTCCATGGCGGCCGCCGGCCTGTGCGCCGTGCTGGGCGGGAGCCCGCGGCAGGTGGAGTGCGCCGCGGAAATGGGGGTCGAGCACAACCTCGGGCTCACGTGCGACCCCGTGGGCGGGCTCGTGCAGATCCCGTGCATCGAGCGCAACGCGATCGCGAGCGTCAAGGCCATCAACTCCGCCCGGCTGTCCATGCAGGGGGACGGGACCCACAAGGTCTCCCTGGATCAAGTGGTCAAGACCATGCGGGAGACCGGCGCGGACATGAAGATCAAGTACAAGGAGACCTCGCGCGGCGGCCTCGCGGTCAACGTGATCGAGTGCTGACGGGCACAATGGGGGCGTGAGCACCTCGATCCTCCTCCTCGCGGACACCCACCTGCCCAAGCGGGCCAAGGCCCTCCCGGACCAGGTGTGGCGCGAGGTCGACGCCGCGGACGTGGTGCTCCACGCCGGTGACTGGGTGGACCTGGCCACGTTCGAGTCCCTCGAGCAGCGCTCCCGGAAGCTGATCGCGGTGTGGGGCAACAACGACGGCCCCGAGTTACGCGAACGCATGCCTGAAACCGCATACTGGGAACTCGAGGGGGTGCGGTTCGCCATGACGCACGAGACCGGCGCCTCAAGCGGACGGGAGCGGCGTATGGACCGGGCGTTCCCGGACATCGACGTCCTGGTCTTCGGCCATAGCCACATCCCGTGGGACACCGTGGCGCCCTCCGGGATGCGCTTGCTCAACCCCGGCAGCCCCACCGACCGGCGGCGCCAACCACACTGCACGTACATGCGCGCGGTCGCTGACGCGGGTGCCCTCACGAGCGTGGAGCTGATCCGGTTACCGCCGCGCACCGTCTAGGGTGGGCGCATGAGGCTGTTCGCGGCTGTTCACCCCACCCGGGCCGCACGTGAGCACCTGGTCGGTGCATTGCGTGAGGTCCGTGAACTCACCGGCACCGCATTGCGCTGGGGCGACCCCGAGCAGTGGCACGTCACCCTTGCGTTCTATGGCGAGCAACCCGAGGCTGCGGTGCCGGAGCTCGGGGAGCTGCTGAGCGACGTCGCCCGGGACCACGCACCGCTCACCGTGTGCTTGCGAGGCGCGGGATCCTTCTCCGGCACAACCCTGTGGATGGGCGTGGGTGGTGCCTCGGACGCGCTCGTGGAGCTCATGCACGCGTGCTCGCTGGACCCCGAGGAGCGCGCAAGACAGCGCGCCCACCTCACGGTCGCGCGCATGTCCCGCGCCGAGCGCACGCGCAAGGCTCGCGAACGACGCCGCAGTTCACGCACCGTGGCGCGCCCCGGGCCCGAGCTCGCGCATGTAGTGCACGCGCTGTCCGTGTACGAGGGGCCCGCGTGGACCGTCAGCGAGATCTCCCTGGTGTCCTCAGAGCTCGGCGAGGGCCGCAGCGGTGGCGCCCTGCACCGCACCGTGCAACGATTCCGGCTGTCGGAGCGCGTCGCCTCGGACGCCCCTGGGCGTATGCCTGAGGAAGGCTGCCGTTGACTGATTCGGTTCGTGGGGCACGCGCCGGCGCGTGGTTGTGGCTGCTCGTGGCGTGCGGGGTGTTGACCCAGGCCACCGTGAACCTGTTGCGACCGGTCACGTCCTACAAACTGCTCGCGCTGCACGCGGACTCGATCACGATCGGGTTGACCACGGCCGCGTACGCACTGGTCCCGCTGCTCACCGCGGTGTGGCTCGGGCGGTACTCGGACCGCACCCGGCAATTGCGCGTGCTGACCCTTTCCGGGGTGTTTCTGCTGGTCGCCGGTGGGGCGCTGCTGGCGCTGTCACCCACGGTGTGGGCGGTCGTGGCCGCGAGCGCCGTGCTGGGCATGGGGCACCTGAGCTTCACGATCGGGGGTCAGACGGCGATCGCCCGTTACGCCGCGGACCGGGACCTGGACAAGGGGTTCGGGTGGTTCACCGCAGCATTCTCCGCGGGGCAGATGATCGGCCCCGCCCTGGGCGGTTGGCTCGTGGGGCACAGCTCGTCCGCGACCTCCCCGGAGCGCCTCGCGGACGTGAACCAGGCACTGTGGATCGGTGCCGCGATCTCGCTCGCGGCCGTTCCGCTGTTGCTCCTGCGCGCCGGGACACCCGCGGGGGACGCCGCCCCGTCCCGCGCGGCCTCCGGTACTGCGGCGCGTTCCGAATCAGTCGACAAACCCACCATCGCTCGGGTGCTCAGGGTGCCACGGGTGGCGTCCCACATGCTCGCCGCATTGTCCCTGCTCGCGATGCTCGACATCCTCACCGCGTTCCTGCCGGTCATCGGGGAGGAGGCCGGTGTGGCTCCCGCGGTCGTGGGTCTGTTGCTCGGCGTCCGGGGTTTCGCATCCATTGCCTCCCGGTTGCTCCTGCCGTGGTTGTCCCAGCGGTTCTCGCGGCGGGGTCTGCTGCTGACATGTTTGTTCGGGGCCGGCATCACGCTGGTCATCCCACCGCTCGTGCTGGGGAACTTCTGGGTCGCGGCGTTCTTCCTGGCCGTGGGCGGATTCCTGTTGGGTCTGGGTCAGCCACTCACCATGACCATGATCACCACGTCCGTCCCGGGCAACTGGCGCGGCTCCGCCCTGGCGGTCCGGTTGACGGGTAATCGCCTGGGGCAGGTGATCCTCCCCCTGGTTGCGGGTGTCTTCGCGGCACCCCTGGGCCCGGCCGCCGCGGTGTGGATGTGCTGCGGGGTGCTCTTGGCCAGCGGTGCGGAGAAGGCGTGGGGGGACCGCCGCGCGGACCGTTCGTGATGTGACCGTGCCTACCGTGGCCGCAACTGGTTCATGGCTCAGGAGGGTTCATGTCCGCACTGCATCAGGCGCTCCTGCGGGATTTCCGGCGGATGTCCCGCAACCGCGGGCTCGAGTCCGGGGGAGTGGAGTGCCAAGCGGCGACCACCGCGGACGGGCTCAATCGGCAGTGGTTCGTCGGGTGGTTGATCGCGCGCGGTGCCACGGTGTACTACGACGCGATCGGTAACGAGTTCGGCCTCTTCGAGCTGTGTCCGGGCGCCCCGTACGTGATGGTCGGCTCGCATCTGGACTCCCAGCCCAGGGCCGGCCGGTTCGACGGCGCCTACGGCGTGCTTGCCGGGGCGACCGTGTGCCCGGAGCTGTACCGAGCGGCGCCGTCCGGGGAGACGGAACTGACGGACAACCTGTGCGTGGTGAACTGGTTCAACGAGGTGGGCTGCCGGTTCACGCCGTCCATGATGGGCAGCCTGGTCCACGCCATGTGGGGTGCGCGCAAGTACGAGTTCGAGGTGCTCGGCGAGCACTCCCACAAGGGCATCACCCACAACGAGTACGAGTTCACATCGGATCAGGACATGCTCGCCGGACTGGACATGCTCACGGCCACCCTGACAAGGGCGGCGCAGGGGGAACTGGACGGGTAGCGCGCCCGGCCGAGCGTCGTCGCCCGCGGACGTGCGGCGGGCGGCGACCCAGAGGCGTAGCGACGTCGTCGGGCCGCGGCGGCGCACCTAGAGTGGAGGACATCGTCGATCCGAGGAGGACCCCGTGACCGAAGCGCTGCCCCTGGACGGTGTGCTCGTGGCCGATTTCTCGCGCGTGCTCGCGGGGCCGCTGTGCACCATGACGCTCGCGGACCTCGGTGCCCGCGTGATCAAGGTCGAGCGCCCGGACACCGGTGACGACACGCGCGCGTGGGGTCCGCCCTATTCCGAGACCGGTGCCACGTACTTCGAGTCCGTGAACCGCAACAAGGAATCCGTGTGCCTGGACCTGCGGGACGAGGACGGGCGGGAACTCGCGCGCGAACTCGCCCTGCGCGCGGACGTGGTCGTGGAGAACTTCAAGCCCGGCGGGATGGCCAAGCTCGGCCTGGGCTACCAGGAGATCTCGCGCGAGAACCCCGGCGTGGTCTACGTGTCCGTGTCCGGTTTCGGCACCGCCGAGGGCGCCCACCTGGCCGGTTACGACTTCCTGGTCCAGGCCGTGGGTGGGCTCATGAGCATCACGGGCGCCGCGGACGGCGAGCCCACCAAGGTGGGCGTGGCCCTGGTGGACGTCCTGACCGCCAAGGACGCCACGATCGGCGCGCTCGCGGCCCTCGAAGCGCGACACCGCACGGGCCGCGGCGCGCACATCGACGTCAGTCTGCTCTCGAGTCTGCAGGGTGCCCTCGTCAACCAGGGCCAGGCGTACCTGGGTGCCGGTAAGGTCCCCGAGCGCATGGGCAATGCCCACCCGTCCATCGTCCCCTACCAGTTGTTGCACTGCGCGGACGCGCCCCTCGCGGTGACCGTGGGCAACGACGGGCAGTTCCGCAGATTCACGGCCGTGCTGAGCATCCCCGACGTCGCGGACGACGAACGGTTCGCCACGAACTCGGCGCGCGTGGCCCACCGCGACGACCTCGTGCCGCTTCTGGAGGAGGCGCTGTCCGCCCGGACCGCCCGCGAGTGGCAGGAAGCGCTGACCGAGGAAGGGGTGCCTGCGGGCAAGGTCGCCGGGATCGGCGAGGGCGTCACGCTGGCCGAGGACCTCGGACTGGAACCCACGGTGGACGTCCAGGATCGGGAGGGCAGGACCGTGGGACGGCAGTTCCGTCATCCGGCCCGCTGGACCCCACCCCTGGAATCCCCCACGGTCGCCCCGCCGCAGCTCGGGCAGGACACGGAAACGATTGTGGCGTGGCTCCGTGAACCCCGTCACCGTACAGTGAGGACATGAGCCAACAGAACACCGTCAACGTCATGGACCTGGTGGGCTTCGACTCCCTGCTGAACGAGGAAGAGATCGCTCTGCGATCCACCGTGCGGGAGTTCGTGGACGCCACCATCCGCCCCAACATCGCCGAGTGGTACGAGAAAGCGGTCTTCCCCCTGGAGATCGTCCCGGAGATGGCCAAGCTGGGCCTGCTGGGTATGCACCTGAAGGGATACGGCTGCGCGGGCCGTTCCGCCGTGGAATACGGCCTGGCCGGCGCCGAGCTGGAAGCCGGGGATTCCGGTCTGCGCACGTTCGTGTCCGTGCAGGGCTCCCTGGCCATGAGCGCCATCTACAAGTGGGGCTCCGAGGAGCAGAAGCAGGAGTGGCTCCCGCGCATGGCCGCCGGTGAGGCCATCGGGTGCTTCGGGCTCACCGAGCCCACCGCGGGTTCCGACCCCGGTTCCATGAAGACGTTCGCGCGCCGCGACGGCGAGGACTGGGTCATCTCCGGCGCCAAGCGGTGGATCGGCCTGGCGACCGTGGCCAAGGTGGCCGTCATCTGGGCCCAGACGGACGAGGGCATACGCGGTTTCGTGGTGCCCACCGACACCCCGGGCTTCAAGGCCACGCCCATCCAGCCCAAGCTGTCCATGCGGGCCTCGATCCAGTGCGAGATCGAACTCACGGACGTGCGACTTCCCGCATCCGCTCTGCTACCCGAGGCCAAGGGGCTACGCGGCCCGTTCTCGTGTCTCAACGAAGCCCGGTACGGGATCATCTGGGGTGCCATGGGCGCCGCCCGCGACTCGTTCGAGGTGGCCCTGAAGTATTCCCAGGAGCGCATGCAGTTCGATCGCCCGCTGGCCGGGTACCAGCTCACGCAGCAGAAGCTCGCGGACATGGCACTCGAGATCGACAAGGGCTTCCTGCTCGCGCTGCAGATCGGCCGCCTCAAGGACGCCGGCACACTGCAGCACCACCAGATCTCGGTGGGCAAGCTCAACAACTGCCGCGAGGCCATCAAGATTGCCCGCGAGGCCCGCACGATCCTGGGCGGCAACGGCGTCACCCTCGACTACTCCCCGCTGCGCCACGCCAACAACCTGGAATCCGTGCGCACATACGAGGGCACGGATGAGGTGCACGCCCTCATCCTGGGCCAGCAGCTCACCGGGGAGGCGGCCTTCCGCTGATCCCGTGGGTGTTCAGCCCGCCCGACCCGCTCGCCCGTCCCACAGCCCCGTGGCGCGGGCGAGCAGGGGTGCTCCCAGCACGGGTTCCCGGTCCAACAGCGTGACCCGCAGTCCATGATCGCCCAGGCGTTCCCTGAGCTCCACGCCCACCGAGGTGGTTGCGAGCCCGCCTCCCATCACTACGGGGAGGGGCTCGCCCAGGTTCCTGGCCACGGTGATGATCAGCTCCGCGAGGTGCGCGGCGGCCGCCGAGACCAACTCGCGAGCGGCGTCGTCGTGCGGGGCCAGCTCGATCACCGTGCGGGCCAGACCGGCCCAGTGGGTGCGGTCGGGGCGGTCGTGGAACGCCGCGATCAGCTCGGTGGGCGTGTCGACCCCGGCGTGTCCCAACACGGCCCGAGCGAACCGGTCGTCCTCTGCGGGGGTCTCGTCGCTCGCTCCCCTGTGCTGCGCGTCCCGCAGCACATGGCGTACCGCTTCCCGGCCGAGCCAGTACCCGCTGCCCTCGTCGCCGAGCAGGTAGCCCCAGCCCCCGGCGCGGGTCCCGTGGCCGGAAGCGTTCACACCCCACGCCACGGAACCGGTTCCCGCGATCGCCGCGATGCCCTCGGTGTGTCCGCCCGCGGCGAGGATCAGGCGGGTGTCATGCACCGCGATCACGGGCGTCTCCGACGCCGGGCCAGCGCCCGCTGCGGCCTCAGCCACGGAGCGAATGAGCTGCGTCAGCGCAGCGGCGTCGTGCGGGGTGTCCACACCGCCGGCGCCGGCGAGAACCGTGGTGCCGGGTGGCGGTTCCAAGCGGGCGAAGATCTCCCGCAGTGACTGGGCGGCCCGCTCCCGGCTGACGTTCTGCACGTTCGCGCTGCCGGAACGAGCTTCGCGCACCGGGGAGTCCCCGCGGAACAGTACGCCGCGGGTGTGGGATCCGCCGATGTCCAGGCCCACGAGGAACCGGTTCACGGGTTCACGGGTTCCCCGGTCCTCAATGCCTCAGCCCTCGACGGTGACTTCACCCATCTCATCCCAGCCATCACCGTCGATCTGGCGGGAGATGATACGCGGGGTGCGGACGAGGTACGGCGGGAACTTCTCGGTCATGGCGGTGAAGTGCTCGGACTTCACGTGGGCCTCGGCGGCGTCGTCCTCGAAGGCCTCCACGAGCACGTACTCGTTGGGGTTGTCCAGGCTGCGGGACCAGTCGAACCACTTGTTGCCCGGCTCCTGGCGGGTCGCGGCAGTGAAGTCCGCGACGATCTCGGGCCAACGCTCGGCGTACTCGTCCTTGACCTCGAACTTGACCACGATGAAGATCATTGCACTGCTCCTGTCCTGGGGTGTGACACGTCCCGTGCCGGTTCCATGCCGTGCCCCAGTATAAGTCGGCGGCTCGCCGTCATGCGGCGTCACGGCGGCCGCGGGAGGAGCGACCCGTGGGCTAGTGTGCAGACATGAGTAGCGCACCTACCCATCTGCCCGTCACGCACGAGCAGCGTGTCACCGCTCGCCGCGCCGTGGTCGCGTCCTCGATCGGTAACGCGCTCGAGTGGTTCGACATCATCGTCTACTCGTCCCTCGCGGTCGTGATTTCCGCGCTGTTCTTCGAGTCGGATTCGATCGGACAGGTCACGGGCACCCTGCTGACGTTCGGTACGTTCGCGCTGTCGTACCTGATCCGCCCGCTCGGTGCCCTGGTGCTGGGCTCCTACGCGGACCGCCACGGTCGCCGCCCGGCCCTGACCATCACGATTGCCCTGATGATGCTCGGCACGCTCATCATGCTGCTCGCCCCCACGGCGGCGGTCATCGGCCCCGCGGCAGCGCTGCTCATCCTGCTCGCCCGCCTGATCCAGGGCTTCTCCGCCGGTGGCGAGTTCGGCACGGCCACCGCGTTCCTGATCGAGAACGCCCCAGACAAGCGCGCCTTCTACGGGTCGTGGCAAGTGGCGACCCAGGGCCTTGCGATCCTGATGGCCTCGGGTTTCGGGTTCGCGCTGCACACCCTGCTGAGCCACGACGCGCTGTACTCGTGGGGCTGGCGCATCCCCTACCTCTTCGGCCTGCTCATCGGCCCCGTGGGCCTCTACATCCGCTTGCGCATGGATGAGACCCCAGACTTCCGGGCGTTGCAGGACGAGCGTGCGCGAGCGGCGTCGTCGCCCTCGGAGAACACGGGTACGACGACGCCGCCCCGCCCGCCCCTCGGGCGCGGTCCCCTCGCGCAGACCATCGTCCACTCCGCCGGCCGGTGGCTCACGGCCGCAGGTGTGGTGGGCCTGGCGTCCATGTCCGTGTACACGATCCTGTTCATGCCCACGTACTCGATCCAGAACTTTGACCTGCCCTCGTGGGCCGCGTACCTGGGCGGTGTGGTGGCCGGCGCGGTGACCCTGGTGGGCTCCCCGTTCGTGGGGCACCTCGCGGACCGCGTGGGACCTGCCCGGGTCATGCTCGTGGCCTCCGCGGTGGGCATCGTGGTGGTGTACCCGCTGTTCCTGTGGTTGGTCGCGGCTCCGACGGTGGCCACCCTCACCGTGGTGCAAGCGGTGCTGGGCGTGATCATGGCCCTGTACTTCGGCCCCATGCCCGCGCTGCTCACCGACATGTTCCCCACGCAGATCCGCACCACGGGGATGTCCGTGGCCTACAACCTGGGCGTCACGGTGTTCGGGGGATTCGCACCCCTCGTGCTCGCGTGGCTCGTGAGCTCCACCGGCTCTCTGACCTCACCGAGCATCTACTACGCGGTGGTGGCGGCCCTATCCCTGGTGTGCCTGCTGATCGCGCGCAAGCGGTTCGCGGTGCGGTGATCCGGACCCACTGCAGCCCCTGCTTTATCTGAGTAGAAGCAGGATTCGGCGCCACGAAGCTGCTTTTGCTCCACTAATGCAGGGGTAGTGGGGCGGGAAGCGATGCGGGGGTGGTGGGGCGGAGTGCACGACAGGCGCCGTTGCCGGCGGTGGGGCGGGCAGACGAAAGGCCCCCGTCGTGTTCACGACGAGGGCCCTCCGGTCGAAAGGTGGCGGGTGCGGATCTCAGCCCAGCCCGTCCTTCAGATTCTTGCCGGCGTCTTTGATGTTCTCCACGGACTGCTTGGCGCCACCGGAAGCTTTCTCCCCGGCACCCTCAGCTTGCAGATCTGCGTTGTCCGTGGCGTCACCAAGCTTTTCCTTGGCGGAACCGGAAGCCTTCTCCGCAGCATTACTGATCTTGTCACCGAGTCCCATAGGCACTTCCTTCCGTGGAGCGAACAGGTCCTCATAATCTAGACCCGACATCCCGGCCGGGGGAAGACATGGCGCGGAACAATTTCCTGGGAGCACCCGCTTCAAAACCTCGGGAGTGGCGGGCCTGCCGGCCCGGGCGAGTCACCGGAACCGCGGTGTCTGCCGAACCAAAAACTCCGCCAGCCCGAGCGGCTCACTGGTAGGACACGAACCACGGCTTGGGCGTCAGCTCGAAGGTCTGCTTGGGGGTGAACGTGGGGGTGTCCTCGTCGTAGAAGTTCTTCCACGCCATGCGGATCCCCCGGGGCAGCTCGTGCTGCAGAGCGTCCCACGTGGACATCTTCAGATCCGGGGTGCCGTGTCCGTCCGCGTGCAGGAGGAACGCGAGCTCGGGGTGGTCCGTCGTGATGGCCTCACGGTTCTGGATCATGGGCATGGAGAACTGGTGCAGGATCAGGGTCTTCTGGGGCAGGCCGTTCTCGGTCGTGAGCCGGGCGAGCCACTGCGTGGTCTCGTTGATCTCCTGAGCGCTCACGGACCCGATCTGCTGCAGCGGGTACTGCCCGGGCCCCAGCCGCCACTCGGGGTCCAGGGCCAGGCCCACGTTGGGGCGCTTCAGCAGTTCCTCATACCGCTTGGCCTGGGACAGGAAGTCCGAGCGGCCGGGTTGCAGGTCCAGGACCACGTAGATCCCGTGCTTCTGCGCGGCCTCGATGTACGGCATGAGGCGCTCCACGGGAGCCTCGCTGGAGAAGTCGCCGTCCGGTCCCGGGTCGGAGGAGGCGGTGGTCGCGATGATCTCGAACGCCGGGATCACTTTCTCCTGGCTGTAGGGCTCGTACTGCTTGGCCAGCTCGATCGCCCGCTCGGCGGATTCCTCCGGCCCCTGCTCACCCAGCGCGCCCAGCCCCGGGGTGCCCGGGTGTCCGTAGAGCGCCACGAACCGGCGCTCGGGGAACAGGGTGGTGCCCCCGCCGATCAGCTCTGGCGGCTGGGTGGGCGTGGGTGTCGCGCTGGGCTGTTCGGTCGCGGTGGACGACGTCGCTGCGGTACTGTTCGCGGTGTCGTCGCCCCCTGCGTCGCCGCCGGAACCGCAACCGGTGAGCAGCAGCATGGCGCAGAGGGCGGAAAAGGTGGCGGGGGCGGCGGAGCGCATGGTGCGTGACCTCGATCGGTAGGGGGAGCGCGGGGGAGTCGAGTGTGCTGGTTCCATGATACGTGTTCGCGGGCGTGAACACCCGGAATCCCGGGGCGGGCGGGGCCGTATGACGGTGCGCTCAGCCCAGTGCCACGCGCTGCAGCAAGTCCAACAAGGTGGCCCGTTCGTCCTCGCTCAGGGGTGCCAGTGTCCCGTCCGTGCAGTGGTCCACCGCGGCGCGCGCACGCCGGTAGAGCTCGCGGCCCTCGTCCGTGGGCTCGATCAACTTGGAGCGGCGATCATTGGGATCGGTGCGCCGCACCACGGCCCCGCGACGCTCGAGGGAATCCACGATCAGCACGATCTGGCTGGGGTCCAGGACCAGGTACCTGCTCAGCTCCCGCTGGGACGGGTGCAGGTCCGAACACACGAGGGACAGGGCCGAGTAGTGGCGCACCTTCAGGTCCAGTTCCCCCAGGGCCCGGTTGGCGGACGCGGAGCCCAGGGAACTCGCGCGGGCCATGAGGAACACCGGTTCGGATGCGAGATCACTCGCCCTCAGGTCCGGCGCCAGGCCAAGGGCGTCCTGCGGAAGGGGGGTGGTCATGTCGCTGCTCCTGGGTGTCGTGTCGTGTCGTGACGTGCTCCGTGCGGTGGGCGGGGGTGGGACCGTCCGCCGAAGGATCGTCGTGGATAATCTTAACCGTTGGCAATATCAATTAAATCGGTCCCATGAAAGAAACATGTGGTGACGCCCATCACCGCCGGAGCAGAACCCCAGAGGGAACATGTCATGACCGCCAAGACCGTTGTTCTGTTCGACGAGGTGGCCGAGCTCGCAGGGAAGGATTTGGGCTACTCCGAGCGGCGCGAGATCACCCAGGACCAGGTGAACCTGTTCGCGGACGCCACCGATGACCACCAGTGGATTCACGCCGATCCGGAGAAGGCCGCGGACGGTCCGTTCGGTGGGCCCATCGCACACGGGTTCCTGACCCTGTCGCTGCTGATCCCCATGTGGTCCGAGCTCTTCGACGTGTCCGACGTGAAGACCAAGGTCAGCTACGGCGTGGACAAGGTCCGTTTCACCTCACCGGCGAAGGTGGGCGCACGCATCCGGATGACCGTGACCATCGCGGAAGTCTCGGAGGTCAAGGGCAACGGCCTGCACCTCGTGGCGGATGCGACGATCGAGATCGAGGGGGAGGAGCGCCCCGCGGTGGTGGCGCGCTTCCTGAGCCGGTTCTACAAGTAGGGTTCAGGGCCCTCACTACATTCCTGCCCCGATAATGCACGCTACGACGCTGTGGCGTGCATTATCGGGGCACAGGTGTTCTCAGGGGTGGGTCCCAGGTCGTTCACTTCTCGGTTCTGTCCGCGATCCACTTCTGGAACACCGCGGAGTCCTGCTCGCCCAGTCCCGCGTCGATGAGCTGTTGCGCCGCGGCCGCGATGGGCCCGCCCAGCACCGACGTGGTTCCGGTGGCGCGGGCGGCATCCAGGTACGCGGAGACGTCCTTGTGCACGAAGGCCGCCTGCGCGGACACCGAGTAGTCGTGGCCCACGAGCTTGGGAGTCTTGTCCGCCAGGATGGTGGATCCCGCGTAGCCGCCCTGGAGCAGGTCCAGCAGTGTGGCCAGGTCCAGTCCGGCCCGTTCGGCCACCACGCTGGCCTCGGAGATCGCCACGATCTCCGCCGCGCAGATCAGCTGGTTGCACGCCTTCGCTACCTGCCCGGCCCCCAGCGGCCCCAGGCGGACGGGGCGACCGCACGAGGACAGGACGTCCGAGACCAGGCCGGCGGCGGCGTCGTCGCCGCCCACCATGACGGACAGGTCCCCGCGGATCGCCCCGGCCTCCCCGCCGCTTATGGGCGCGTCCACGAACTCGACACCCGAGCTGTCCCGGTGCCAGCGGGTGATGTCCACGGGAGAGACGGTGGAGCTGATCGCCAGGACCAGGCGGTCGTGGTCGGCGTCGCGCTCGCGGGCGCCCTCAGCGAGTTCTTCCAGCACGCCGTCGATTTCCGGGGCGCCGGGCACCAACAGGATCACGATGTCGCACTGGCGCGCCATGTGCCGCGGCGTGTCCACCGCGCGGGCCCCCGGGGCCTTGTGGAGGCTGCGATGCAGAACCACCACGTCGTGCCCGGCGCTGATGATGTGCCCGGCCATGGGCTTGCCCATGGATCCGAGACCGATGATTCCCACGGTGTGCGGTGACGGGCTCATGCTGCGGCTCCTCGCGACGGTGACGGTTGGTCCCATCATGCCCCGAATGCTGGCGCCGGCGTCCAGGGGTGGGGGCGAATTACCTCGAACAGAAATACCGAAATGAGGATGGGCGTCGTACTGCCGGGAAAATTCTATGCAATCTTTGATTTGGTGGAACTGGGTGGCAGTGGGTTATCGCCATGGGAGGTGCCGAGGGTGCATCCAGCCCTTATGGGTGGGATATTTATGACTGCATTACGTGCATTACGTGCATTGCGGGGCCGCGCCCCAATATCCGGCGTCTCGAGCGCTTGGTCATCGGCGCCGGCGTGGATCATCCGGGTCGGATGGCCGGTTGGAGCCGCCGAACAGTGCGGATTTAAAGACACTTCCGAAAAAGTAAATGAGGCCAGCAGCCAGAAGGATAAGCAATATCGAACCGATAAGAATGGCCAGGTGATCCATTATTCACTTCTCGCGCCTCGTGAAGTCCATTGTCATGTGTATTGATGGGGATTCAGTCTAGCAGGATCACCCTCATGAAAATAGTACGGTACTTCATTCGTATTTCTTCTTCGACGCGGACGGGGAATGTCGGCCATTGATTGGGTTATGCACGGGGGTAGGTCATGGAGCCTCCCGCAGTCATGCTCACCACCCGCACCACGGGGTGGCGCTCGAGCTGACCGACGGCACGCTGTTCACGACCCAGGGCACGGAGGATGAACGGCACACCGTGCGCGTGCTTGGCAAGGACGGCGCCGTCAAGGCCGAGACGACGGACTGCCCGGGCGTGCACGGTGAGGCGGCGGCCGCGCCGGGAGCGAGCACCGACACCGTGATGGCGGGTTGCGAGAACGGGCCCGTGATCTATCGGGACGGGACGTTCCACAAGGTGGCCGTGGCGGACGCCTACGCGCGCTCGGGCAACCTCGCAGGTTCGGAGAGGTCGCCGATCGTGCTGGGCGACTACAAGGTGGACGAGGATGCCGAGCAGGAGCGCCCCACGTGTGTGGCCCTCTTCGACACCCGGGACGGGTCGCACCGGCTGGTGGACTTGGGCTCGTCCTACTGGTTCCGTTCGCTGGCCCGCGGGCCGGAGGGTGAGGCTTTGGTGCTCACGTACGACGGCAAGCTCAACGTGATCGACGTGGAGTCCGGAAAGGTGGTCCGGAAGACCGACGTGATCCAGCCGTGGGAGGAGAAGGCGGACTGGCAGGAGGCGGGCCCCGCGATCAAGGTGGCCGGCTCGAGCGCCTACGTGACCGACGCGCAGAACAAGAAACTGCACGTGGTGGATCTGACCAAGGGTGAAGTGGCCAAGACCATCGACCTGCCGCAGACGTCGGTGGAACTCGCGGTGGTGACGGGCAAACCGGAGGCTCCGGCGCGGGAGGAGAAGGCGCACGGACACGTTCCCCACAAGGGTCACGACCATGCCCACGACGACGCCGCTCCCTCAGCGGGTGCCCCTGCGGACGCCGGAGGTCACGGCGGGCCCGGGCGCTGACGGTCCCGAATGATGTGCTCCTCGATCACTGGAACAGATCGGGCAGTGGCCCCGTGGACGCCATCACGCGTCCACGGGGCCACTGCATTGTCAGGTCGTCTCGGTCAGGTTCAGTCCGCTACCGACGTGAACGCACCGTGCGGGTGCGCCAGTTCGTCATCCGACGGAACCGGTCCGATGGCGTCCCACAGTTCGACCCACGCGCCGTCCTCGATGCGCCACAGTTCGCAGAAGAAGTGGCGGTCACCGGCGATGGATCCTTCCGAGAACGTCAGGACGAAGTTCCCGTCAGCCACCGTGCGGTGCAATGTGTCGTAGGTCAGTGCAGAACCGTCCTCCTTGAGGTGTTTCAAGAAGTCGACCATGTTCTGCACACCGTCGGCGATGTCACCCGAGTGCTGCGTGAACCGCCCGTCCGAACGCGTGAAATCGCCCGCGGCGTCGTAGTCCTGGCCCTGTAAGAACGTAGCCCAGGCCCGCTTGACGAACTCCCTGTTGGCCTCGGTGTCGGCGGATGTGTCCACCTCCGTGGGGCCGTCCAGCTGGGTGTGGCCCGACTCGTTGGGTGGTGTCTGATCCACCAGGCCGTCCCAGTGCTCCACGATCTTGCCGTCGGCCACGCGGTAGATGTCGAACCCCACGAACACGGTGTCCGGATCCAACCCGGGATAGGCACCGTGCAGCGCGACCAAACCGGCCTTTTCGTCCACGACTACGCGCGCGACGTCGTGCCTCAGACCCTCGCCCGCGTCGGTGACCAGCTCCCGCAGGCCTTCCTTACCGTTGGCCACGAGCGGCGAATGCTCCACGTAGTCCTCGGCGAAATTGCGGTCCAGGGTGCTCAGGTCGTGTTCGGTGAACAGCTCGCGGTCAGCGGTGAGCACGAGTTCTCGAATGTCGGTCATGATGCGCTCCTTCCCTCGTTCGTTCCCGCCGTCAGTCCAACGAGCTCATCACGTGCTTGACGCGGGTGTACTCCTCCACGGCGTACTTGGAGAGGTCCTTGCCGTAGCCGGAGTGCTTGAAGCCGCCGTGGGGCATCTCGGCGACCAACGGGATGTGGGTGTTGATCCATACGCAGCCGTAGTCCAGATCGCGGGACATCCGCAACGCGCGGCCGTGATCCTTGGTCCACACGGACGACGCCAATCCGTATTCCACCCCGTTCGCCATCTCCACGGCCTGCTCCTCCGTGGAGAAGGTCTGGACGGTGATGACGGGACCGAAGATCTCATTCTGAATGGCCTCGTCCTCCTGCTCGAGATCCGCCACGATGGTCGGCTCGAAGAAGAAGCCGGGCCCGTCCGCCTGCTTGCCACCCGTGGTCACGGTGGCGTGCTCCGGCAAACGATCGATGAACCCGGACACCTGTTCGAGCTGCTTGGCGTTGTTGAGCGGGCCGTAGAGGATGTCCTCCTTGTCCGGGGTGCCGAATGCCGTGTCCTTCGCGGCTTGGGTGATCTTCTCCAGGAACTCGTCACGGACCGATCCCTCCACGAGGATGCGGGTGGAGGCGGTGCAGTCCTGGCCGGCGTTGAAGAAACCGGCTTCTGCGAGCGTGGAGGCGGCGGAGTCCAGGTCCGCGTCCCCGAACACCACGCAGGGCGCCTTTCCGCCCAGTTCCAAGTGAGCGCGCGTGAGGTTCTTCGCTGCGGATGCGGCGACAGCCAGACCGGCTCGGATCGAGCCGGTGATGGAGACGAGTCCCGCCGTGCGGTGTGACACGACCGTTTCCCCGGTCTTGGCATCGCCCAGGACGATGTTGAAGGTGCCTTCAGGAAGGAACTCCGAGGCGATTTCAGCGAACAGCAGTGTCGACTCCGGAGTCGTGTCCGATGGTTTCAACACGATGGTGTTGCCTGCGGCCAGGGCTGGCCCCACTTTCCAGACGGCCATCATGAGGGGATAGTTCCACGGCGTCACCTGGCCCACCACGCCGATCGGTTCCCGGCGGATCACGGAGTTGAGACCCTCCATGTATTCGCCACTCGCGAGGCCCTCCATCAAGCGGGCTGCGCCGGCGAAGAAGCGGATCTGGTCCGCGGAGACATCGACTTCCTCGGACTGGATCAGGTACTTGGGTTGGCCCGTGTTGCGAGATTGCGCGTCCACGAGTTCGGACCCCCGTGCTTCGAGGGCGTCGGCGATGCGCAGCATGGCGAGTTGTCGCGCACCGGGGGTCATGCGCCCCCATGTCTTCGATGCTTTAGCGGCTGCCTCGTACGCGGCATTCACATCTTGCTCGTTCGAGTTGGGAGACTGTTCCGTCACCTCACCGGTAGCCGGGTTGACCAGGTCGAAGGATTCCTCGGATGCGGATTCCACATAGGTGTTGTTGATGAAGTTCTTGAGCATGAGTGCTCAACCCCCGTTCTCAACTGCCTCTGCGTCTTTCGCAGAGGCTTCGGGGCTCACGTCCTTGTGAAGCCCCACTCCCACCGTACCGACCGAGGTATGAGATTGCTCACAAAGAGCCGGGGGTTCCCGTGTGCGCGACGAAACCAGCACAGGGACGGTTTGGTGATGGTTCAGGACCCGGGTGATCCCTTGACCCCACTGGGGGCAGGCGGGGGCGACATCGTCGTCCCCGAGTACCGTGGACCCCATGAACGCCCCAGCCAACGAACCCGGTAGCGCCCGTCTGGATGTGTGGTTGTGGTCGGTCCGGTTGTTCAAGACCCGCTCGGCCGCCACGACCGCGTGCCGCGCGGGACACGTGCGGCTCAACGGCGCCCCCGTGAAGGCCGCCCAGCCGGTGCGGGTGGGGGATCGGGTGAGTGTGCGCCGCCCGGGGTGGCAGCAGGAGTTCCAGGTCACCAAGCTCATCGTCAAGCGTGTGGGCGCCCCCGCGGCGGCCCAGTGCTACATCGACCACTCCCCGCCGCGGCCCGCGGAACTCAGCGTGCCGGTGGCCCGCAGGGACCGTGGGGCGGGGCGGCCCACCAAGAAGGACCGCCGCGAGCTCGAAAGGCTCAGGGGCCTGCGTTAGTCCTTGTGCGCCGTCGTACCCGCGGCCACCTGAGGGGGGCCGGGATCCACCCAGCCCCGGAACCCACCGTGGGTCAGCAGGGTGCGGGTGCGGGGATCGATCAGCGCCAGGTAGAGCGTGAAGGCCACCGTGATCACGAACGCCACCTGGGACACGCTCACGCTGAGGTCGATGAACGGCCACACGGACAGCTGGTCCTGGGCACCGAAGACCACGAAGAACGTGATCACGATGTACAGGATGCGGATCTGCCAGTTGTCCTTGATGCCAGTCGCGGCCAGCAGGGGGATGAGCCACAGGATGTACCAGGGCTGGATGATGGGGGACAGCAGCACCACGGCGGAGAACGCGAGGGCCATCCGCCGCACGATCCTGCGGTCCCCGCCCACGAACATCAGCACGAGGACCAGGGCGATGGCCGCGTACTGCAGCACCTGACGGAACACCGATGCGAGGGCGTCCCCCGGTTGGCCGAAGAAGTTTCCCACGCGCTCCACCTGTTGTCCCAGGAACCCGGACGGCGAGTACCCCGTGTACCCCGGGGTGGGGTCCAACAGGGCCCAGGCCCAGCCCAGACCGAGGTTATCCGCGTAACCGCTCACCGCGAGGATCCCGAAACTGAGGAGCGCGGTGGCCGCCCAGATGACGAACCGCCGCGGCCACGAGGCACCCTTGCCCGCCCAGAGCAGACCGATGAACGGCAGCAGCAGGATGGTGATGGGTTTGATCCCGATGGATCCCGTGACCAGAAGTATGCCCAGCAGGGGATATTTCGTGGCCGCGGCGTATACGCCGGCCACGGCGAGGCCCACCATGAGTGCGTCGTTGTGGGCGCTGGCCACGAAGCTGATGAGGAACAGCGGGTTGGCCACGGCGATCCAGAGAGCCCGGGCCCCGTTGATCCCGTGCAGGCGCGCGAGCTTGGGCACGTAGATCATGCACAGCACCACTCCCACGTACGCCACCGCCCGGAACAGCATCACGGAGGCGTCCGGCTGGGCGTTGGTCAACCGGACGACCCCGGCGGCGATCCACAGGAAGTAGGGGCCGTACGGGGTGCGGGCCTCCGCCCATTCCGGATCCGCGCCCAGCATGAACCAGTTGTCGAGCGAGGAGATCCCCTCCACGTACGGGTCCTTGCCGGCCAGCATCAACCGGCCCTGACCGATGTACGCGTACACGTCCCGCGAGTAGATGGGAACGGCGAGGAACAGGGGCAGGGACCATGCGATCACGGCGATCATCACGGTGCGCAACGACCCGTGCGGCCATCCCCGCAAGCGTTGACCGAGGCGCAACCACGACCGGATGAGCAGCATGGCGCCCACGGTGAGCAGCACGGTGCACCCGTACACGCCCCACACGTTCACGCGCAGTTCGATGACCAGGGGGTGCCGGACCATGGGGGAGCCGTTGGCGATCCACCCGGTCCCCACGGAACCCACGAGCATCATGAGCGAACCAATGACGCCCTGGATGATCGCCATGTGGGCGCGCGAATCACTCTTGGCGGTGGAACCGGTGTGCGCGGGAGAGGGGCGAGAACCGGTCGCGGTCATGGATTCCAGCCCCCTCAGCCAACCAGTGGTGGGCGAGCCGAGGTGTCCAGCGGCTCCGACCCCTGACTTTACAGGACGGTTTGCACTCGAACAGTGCGCGTTCTGGGGGTTCCCTGGGGGCGGGGTGAGCGCATCATGGCGCCGTATGCGGTCCCCGGAGTGGTTCCCCATAGAATCGGAACCGGTATGTCCGAGGCGCCGGGATCCTCGGGCGCCGCACGCCCCCGAACAGGACCAGTGCACACCCCCGGACCAGAACAGAATCCCGCGCGCATTCGGACAAGGACCTCATCCGTGCCCACAGAGAGATATTTCACGGCCGCCACCCGGGCACGGGACGCCGTGCTCCCCCGCGCCGCGCAGGATCGTCTGATGACACCGGGCGCGCTGCTCGTGGGGTTCCTGCTGGTGCACGTGGGCTTCCTGATTTTTGCCCTGATCGTCTCGCTGCAGGGCAATGCCTTCAGCGACACCAACATCTACCGCGCGTGGGCGGAAGCGGGTTTCGACGACCGCAACATCGCGTACGGTCCCAGCCCCTGGGTGTACCCCGTGCTCGCGCAGATCCCCATGGGACTCGCGGGCATTGCGGGCCCGGGCCCGTACTTCTTCCTGTGGGTGCTCATCATCGCGGTGCTCAACGCCGTGGCCATGGGCAAGCTGACCGACTGGGGTCGTAACCGCGCCGCCCTGCCCGCTGGTTGGTGGTGGCTCGTGTTCATCCTGCTCATGGGCTGGCTGGGCTTTGCGCGCGTGGACGGTCTCACGGCCCCGCTCGTGCTGCTGGGCCTGGTCTACGGGGTGTCCCGCCCGTTCGTGGCCTCCGCGATCCTCAGCCTGGCCACGTGGATCAAGGTCTGGCCGGCCGCCGTCGTGATCGCCCTGTTGACCGCCGCACGACGCCGCGGCGCCGTGTTGCTCGCCGGGATCCTGGTCACGCTGTTCGCCGCGGCGGCCGCGTTCGTGTCCGGATCACCGCGCCAGATCGCGGACTTCATGACCCAGCAGGGCGACCGCGGCATGCAGCTCGAGGCCACGTTCAGCACCCCGTGGCTGTGGCTCTCGGTGCTGGGCGTGGGTGATTCCCGCATGTACATGAACACGGACATCAACTCGATGCAGGTCAGCGGCCCCGGCTCGGACGTGATGTCCCGGCTCATGCAGCCGCTGTTCGTGGTGGCCGCCGTGGTGGTCGTGGTGCTGATCGCCCGCGGGCTGCGTCGCGGCGTGCACGCCGGTGCCCTGGACCGCACGGCCCTGTTCCTCGCGGGTTCGCTGACCATGGTCACGGCCTTCATCGTGTTCAACAAGGTGGGCTCGCCCCAGTTCATGGTGTGGCTGGGCCCCGTGATCGCGGTGGGCCTGGTGCACAACTGGAAGGTGTGGCGCACCCCGGCGTTCCTCGCGGTGCTGATCGCGATCGCCACGTTCTTCGTCTACCCGCTCTTCTACACCGCGCTGAGCCACAACAACCCCGTCATGGCCGGCGTGCTGACCCTGCGCAACCTGCTGCTCGTAGTCCTGCTGTGGTGGTCCGCGCGCGGGCTGTACCGGCTGGGGTCCACCGGGCCCGCCAATTCCGCCGCGAAGGGAGGCCCGGTTGCCGGCCCGCACGCCTGATGACGATGCGGCTCCCGCCCCCGGGGACGCCCACCGCACCTCGGTGCCGCGCACGGGTGCCCCCGCGGCACCCACTGGCGGAGCCACGGCGCACCCCGAGGCTGCCTCTGCCGACGACGCCGCTCACTCGGTGACGGGCGCGCGGCCCGGGCCGCAGCGCCGTCGTCCGCAGGAGTGGCTGAACCGCCCCGCCGCCGTGTGGGTGGGCTTCGCGGTGGTGCACGTGTACTTCCTGTGCTGGATGGCCACGTTCTTCCTGCACGGGTGGGCGTTCAGTGACACCGAGCAGTATCGCGAATGGGCGATGGCCGGGTACAACGCGCCCGACCAGGGTTCCGTCAGCCCGTGGGTCTACCCCGTGCTCGCGCAGGTGCCCATCATGTTCCCGAGGATCGCGGGCTACGACCTCTACCTTCTGGCGTGGACGCTCATGATCACCGCGTTGAACGCCGTGGCCATGTGGTTCCTCCTTCACCGCGCCCCGCGCAGCGGTGTACTGGCCGGGTGGTGGTGGGTCGTCTTCACCGTGTTCCTGGGGTACCTCAGCTTCGCGCGTGTGGAGGGTGTGGCGGCGCCGATCGTGTTCATCGGCCTGCTCTACGCCGTGCGCCATCCGGTGGTGGGATCGACGCTGCTGAGCATCGCCACGTGGATCAAGGTGTGGCCGGCCGCGGTGCTGCTGGCCATGGTCATCGCGCTCAAACAGCGCGTGCGCATCATCACGGCGGGCGTGGTGGTCACGCTGTTCGTGGTGCTGGGCGTGCTGGTGCTCGGCGGGATCGAGCGGATCGCGGACTTCCTGCTCAACCAAGGCTCCCGCGGGATGCAGCTCGAGGCCACGTTCTCCACGCCGTGGGTGTGGGCCGCTTTCCTGGGGCTCGCCGACTCCCGGATCGCGGACAACACCGCGATCAACTCCACCGAGGTCTACGGTCCCGGTGTGGAGGTCATGGCTTCCCTCATGCAGCCGCTGCTGCTCATGGCCGTTCTCATTGCCGCGGTGCTGCTCATCCGGGCACTGCGGCGCGGTGCGGACAGGGCGCGCCTGGTTCACGCCGGATCCTTGCTGCTGACCATCGTGCTGATCGTGTTCAACAAGGTGGGCTCCCCGCAGTTCATGATCTGGCTGGCCCCGGTGATCATGGTGGGTCTGCTGCACGATCGCGTCCGGTGGCGCATCCCGGCCTTACTGACCCTGGGCATCGCGGCGACCACGTTCGTGATCTACCCGCTGTTCTACACGCCGCTGATCCACGCGAACCCGGTCATGGCCGGGGTGCTGACCCTGCGTAACGTGCTGCTCGTGATCCTCCTGGGTTGGACCGTGCGGCGGATCTGGCAGCTGGGTGCGCCCGCGGCGGCCGGGGCCCGGCCCGGTGCCACTGTGTTGAATGCGGAGGAGCCAAGCGCCGAAGATAAGAAGTCATCCCCGCGACGATAGCCACACGCCGGAGAAGCTCCCCGTGGCGGTCGTTGAGCGTTAGGAGTCGTCCCCGCGCCTCGTGAGCCGGTTCTTGGCGTACCCCCACAGCGAGGGCGCCTCCTCGGGCTGCCGGGCCTCCGCATTGCGCAACCGGTCCTCCCGCTTGTCGCGGTGGCGTTGCATGTGGTCCTCGTAGCGCTTCTGGTTGAGCCGTTGCTGTTCCTGCTCCGCGGCCTCCCCCTGCGGATCCGTCTCATAGACGTCCCGCGGGTCGGTGCGCTGCGCATCACGTACCACCCGGGGGGCGGTGGCGTGCGTGTCCGCCCGTTCGGCCTCGACCACGCGCGGGAGCCTCCGCCGGATCGCCTCGCGCTCCGCCCGCTCCGCCAACCGTCGCTGCGACGCACTCATCCGGCGGGGCTCGGTATACCGGTCGCGGATCTTCTCGATCACGGGCAGCTCGTCGGTGGTCTCGTACGGCTCCTCCGGGTCGTCGACCTCGTACGACGACGGCGCCGCTCGCTCCCGTACGTGCGGCGCCGCGGCGTCGTCGTCCGTGACGTAGGAGACCCGGGTGACGGGGTGGTGTGCGGTGTCCTGGTCCCGCAGCGGGGTGACACGCGGGACGGAACCGGTGTCGACTTCCCGCGGCGCCTGCCACGGCGTGTCCGCGAAGACGCGGTGGCTGCGCCAACCCCGGAAGAGTTTCCAGCCGAGGTAGAGCACGCCCAGCAGCAGGACGGCGGCGGGTTCGGCGTATCCCGTGGAGTAGTAGATCGAGGCCGCGATGAGCGCCACGATCCCCGTCCCCAGGGGCGCGAGGGCCGCTGGCGACTGAACGGGCAGTAAACCCAGGAGATCACGGGTGTAGCGGTTGTCGTGACGACAACCGTGCACCGTGTGGGCCCGGATCTTCACGCCCGGGGGAGTGTGCTCCGAGAGTCGGTGCGTGGTGACCGGGGGATCCTCCGGGTCCTCGGGCTCGAGCACCACGGTGCGGGCGCGCCCGGCGGCCAACGCCGCCCTATTGGTCGCCAGAAAGCCGGCGACCAGTAGATACACGCCCATGGTCAGAAGCACGTAGGGCAGCATTACCGCCACGACCAGGGCGATCACACGCCAGACCCAGGCTACGTCCCCGGCCGGGAAGTTCTCGAAACGGAAGGGTCCGTGGGTTACCCACAGGAGAAGCGCCCCGAGGATCACGGCCCCCACCCCGTTGCGCACGGCGTGCACGCGCAACCGCGGCCAACCGCGAGCCGACCGCGCGGCCCGGCGCTGTTCGCGTGTGCGCATGAGGACTCCTGTGATCCCGGGGAAAAGGGTGCTCCCAGGGTATGTGGTGCGGGGGACACGCACGAGGACTCAGGGGTGGGACGCACGGGCCGTACTTGCATCGTGACGGGTGAGGTGCGCACCCCCACCTGCCCCTAGGATCGACCCGTGGCCCGTTTCCTGCTCGACATCGCCCCCGTGCGGAACATCCCCGCCTTCCGGCGACTGTGGATCGGGTCCACGCTGTCGATGCTCGGAAGCCAGTTCACCGTGATCGCGATCAGCCTGGAAGTGTTCGAGCTGACCGGATCCACGTTCGCCGTGGGGATGGTGGGCTTCTTCGCGCTCGTGCCCCTGATCATCGCAGGTCTCTACGGGGGCAGCATCGGGGACGCCACCGACCGGCGTTCGGCGGGCCTGTGGACCACGTTCGGCCTGTTCATCATGACCGTGGCGTTGGCCGCGCACGCGTGGCTGGACATTGCGAGCGTCGCGGTGCTCTACGGCATCGTGGCCCTGCACTCCTTCGCGCAGGGACTGAACCAGCCCGTGCGCGGTGCGATCGTCCCGCGCCTGGTCCCCATGCGACAACTGCCCGCCGCCAACGCCCTGTTCCAACTGACCATGGGCTCGTGCCTCATGGTGGGCCCGCTGCTGGGCGCGCTCACGGTGGCCGGACTGGGTTTCCGGTGGGCCTACACGGTGGACGCCCTGAGCTTCGCCGTGAGCCTGTGGGCCATGTACAAACTGCCACCCCTGCCGCCCATCCCCGGGGAGGACGGCGCCACGAGCAAGGCCGGTTTCCGTTCCGTCGTGGAGGGGTTCCGGTTCCTGGCCACCCGCCCCAACCTGCGCATGACGTTCCTGCTGGACCTGGCCGCCATGATCTTCGCCATGCCCCGCGCGCTGTTCCCCGTGCTGGGGGCGTCCGTGCTGGGCGGGGACCAGTTCACGGTGGGGCTGCTCACCGCGGCGCTCGCGGCGGGATCCGTCCTCGCGGGAGTCTTCTCGGGAACATTCATTCGCATCAATCACCACGGTCGCGGGTGTGCCGCCGCCGTGGCCGCGTGGGCCGTGTGCATCATGGCGTTCGGTGCGGTGATCCTGGTGGCCTCCAGCGGCTGGGGCCGGGACACCGCGTGGCCCCTCGTCATGTCCTGCCTGGTGCTCGTGGCTGCGGGGGTCATGGACTCGGTGTCCATGCTGTTCCGCACCACCATCCTGCAGGCGGCCACCCCCGACTCGCTGCGCGGCAGGCTCCAGGGCATCTTCATCGTGGTGGTTGCGGGCGGCCCTCGCCTGGGAGACGCCGCCATGGGCGCCGGCGGCCAGTGGCTCGGACCCGGGTTCGCCGCCCTGGTGGGTGCCGTGATCTGCTTCCTGCTCGTGCTGCTGCTCATGCGGATGTTCCCCGGGTTCATGCGCTACGACGCCCGCGACCCGCAACCCTGACCGCCTGCGCCTTCCTCGAGGGGGCTCGTCTTCGGGGACGACGATGCCGCTCGCGCACCCTCGGGTCGCCCGCTCACTCCCATGCCGTTCGCGGGCCGCGGATATCACCCGGCCCGTGGTCTGGATGGGGCCGGCTCCCGCACAATGGAGATCCATCACGTGGCACACCAGGAGGTAAGGGACATGGCGATTCTCGAGGACGGCCGATGGGACGGGAAGATCTTCGACGGGGAGTGGACGGAGGGTTCCGGTGAGCCCATCACGGTGCTGAACCCGGCCTCGGAAGCGGTCCTGGGTCACGTGGGTGCGGCCACGCCGGAGGACGTGTACCGGGCGGCGTCCGCGGCGTCGTCGGCCCAGCAGTCCTGGGCAGCGCTCAAGCCCACCGAGCGCGCGGCCGTGCTGCGCCGGGCGGGGCAGTTGTTCGAGGAGCACGCTGCCGAGGTCGTGGACTGGGTCGTGCGCGAGACCGGCGCCATCCAGCCCAAGGCCGGGATGGAGGCCCACGTGGCCGCGCAGGAATGCTTCGAGGCGTCCGCGCTGCCCACGCACGCGAAGGGCCAGGTGCTGGCCTCGGACGACCCGCACTGGTCGCTCGCACGGCGTCTGCCCGCCGGGGTGGTGTCGGTGATCTCCCCGTTCAACTTCCCCCTGATCCTCTCGATCCGTTCCGTGGCACCCGCGCTCGCGCTCGGTAATGCGGTGCTGCTCAAGCCGGACCCGCGCACGCCCGTGACCGGCGGAGTGCTGATCGCACGCATCTTCGAGGAGGCCGGGCTTCCCGAGGGTGTGCTGCACGTGCTGCCCGGCGGCGGGGACGCCGGTGCGGCCGCCGTGGACGCACCCGAGGTCCGGATCGTGTCCTTCACGGGTTCCACCGAGGCGGGGCGGCACGTGGGCGCGGCCGGTGCCCAGCATCTCAAGCGCACGCACCTGGAGCTCGGTGGCAACAACGCGATGATCGTGCTGCCCTCCGCCGACCTGGACCTGGCCGCGAGCGTGGGTGCTATGGGGACCTTCTTCCACCAGGGTCAGGTGTGCATGACCACGGGTCGGCACATCGTGCACCGGGACGTCTACGAGGAATACGTCCAGCGACTCGCGGACAAGGCGGACGCCCTCGTGGTGGGCGACCCCTCCGAGGGACAGGTCCACCTGGGCCCGATCATCGACGAGAAGCAGCTGAAGTCCGTGGACTCCAAGGTCCAGGAATCGGTGATCGCCGGCGCCACCATCCGGGCGGGTGCCACCCACGACGGGTTGTTCTATCGCCCCACGGTGCTAACTGATCTCACCCCTGAGATGCCGGCGTGGAACCAGGAGATCTTCGGCCCGGTGGCACCCGTGATCGCGGTGTCCTCCGTGGACGAGGCCGTGGCGCTGGCCAACGCCTCCGAGTACGCGCTGTCCCTGTCGATCCTGGGCGAGGTGGGGGAGGCCATGAAGGTCGCGGACCGCGTCACGGCCGGGAAGATCCACATCAACGAGATGACCGTGATGGACGAGGCCACCGCCCCCATGGGTGGGATGAAGGCCTCCGGCACGGGCGTGCACTTCGGTGGGGCGGACGCCAACGTCGAGGCGTTCACCGAGCTGCAATGGGTCACCCTCAGCCCGGACATCCCGCAGTACCCGTTCTGATCGGGCAATCCCGCCCGGCTCCGAGGACCGCGACGGCGTGTGATTTTGCTGAGCTAAAGCAGCGAACCACCCTCTGAGAGGGGGTTTGCGTGCTTTAGCTCAGCAAAATCAGTGCACCCGCACTTGGGAGAGGGTGGGGTTTACCCGGAGACGAGTCGGCTCAGACGTCCCTGCGGGTGCGGCTCGTGACTTTGCTGCGCAGTGTCAGGAGCAGGATGATCACCAGGACCCCGTAGAGCACGAGCACGATCGGACCGCTCACCAGGACCGAGGCGTCACCGTCCGCGCTGATCAGGGCGTCCCGCAGGCTCGTCTCCGCGAGCGGACCCAGGACCATCCCGATGATCAGCGGCGCGAGCAGGTAATCATGCATACGCATCAAGAAGCCGACGAGTCCCACGCCAGGAGCATGAGCAGGTCGAAGGTTGAGCCGGACGTCGCGTAGATGCCCAGGCCGCAGAACACCGTGATGCCCGCGTACAGGTACGGGCGCGGGATGAGCAGTAGCTTGGCCCACACCATCGCGAACGGCAGGTTGATGATCAGCAGCACGATCATCGCGATGAAGAAGCTGGCCAACAGCGCCCACACGAGATCAGGGGCGCGCTCGAACAGCAGCGGTCCCGGTTGCAGCCCGTACTGCCGGAACGCGGCGAGCATGATGGCGGCGGTCGCGGAGATGGGCAGGCCCAGCGCGAGCAGCGCACCCATGGCCATACCGGTGGTGGCGTTGCCCGCGGCCTCGGGTGCGGCAAGACCTCGAATGGCGCCCTTGCCGAATTGCGGGTCGCGACGACGCCGATCCAGCTTGCGTTCCGCGCCGAATGCCAGGAACGTGGGGATCTCCGCGCCGCCGGCCGGGACCACGCCGAACGGCAAGCCGATGGCCGTGCCGCGCAACCATGCCGGGGTGGCCTCCCGCAGTTCCTTGCGGCTCAACCAGGGCCGCCCCTGGGCCTTCAGCATCCTTCCCTGGCTCTGGAACCGGGCGGTCGTGGCGAAATAGATCACCTCACCCAGCGCGAGCACCGCGACCGTGACGGTCACCAGGGAGATCCCGTCGAAGAGGTAGGGGGAGTTCATGGTGAACCGCGGGATGCCGGTCACGGAGTCGATACCCACCACGGCGATCCCCAGTCCCAGGGCGAGGGACAGCAGACCCTTGACCGCGGAGTCCGTCACCACGGAGGACGTGGCCACGAACGCGAACAGGGCCAGGGCGAAGAACTCCGCCGGACCGAACTGGGTGGAGAACTCGGCCAGGAAGGGTGCGAAGAACACGACCACCACGGACGCCACGAAACCACCGATGAACGCCCCGATGGCCGCCGTGGCGAGCGCTTGTGGGGCTCTGCCGGTGAGCGCCATCTTGTGGCCCTCGAACGTGGACGCGATGGCCGAGGCCTGCCCCGGGGTGTTCATGAGGATGCCCATGGTGGAATCCCCGAACAGCCCGCCGAAATACACGCCGGAGAACATGATGAACGCCGCGGTGGGATCCAGGGCGAACGTCACGGGCAGCAGCAGCGCCACGGCCATGGAGGACCCCAGGCCGGGCATGACACCCACGGCGGTGCCCAGGAAGCATCCGAGCACCACCCAGAAGAGGTTCTGCAGGGTGAGCGCCCCGGCGAAACCGTCCAGCAACAGCGAGAGGGTCTCCATCTAGAACCCACCCCCCAGGAGGCCGGAGGGCAGGGACAGTCCCAGGGCCATGTCGAAGGCGATGTACGCGAGGGAACTCACGGTCAGCCCCACGACCAGTGAGAACAGCGGGCGGGTGGAGCCGAAGCCGCGGGCCACGCACCAGAACAGTACGGCGGCGCCGATGATCCACCCCAGGAACTCGAGCAGTAGTGCAAACACCAGGAAACCGCCCACCACCCAGGCGAAGGACCGCCACGAGAATTGGGGCGTGGCGGGCTCGTAGGCACCTACGAACTCGTAGCCGGCATCGTCCGCCGAGGGTGCGGCGTCGTCATCGGCGGGGGAGGTGTGCGCGGTGCTGCCCGTCGACGTCGTCGGGTGGCCTCCAGGGGAACGGTCCGCGGACCGGCGGCGCAGGATCGAGAGCACCTCCACGATCACCAGGGCGTAGATCACGGCCGTCACCACGGCCGGGAAGAACCGGGGCCCGGGGAAGTCCACCGACTCCGGGACGGACATGCTGAGCATGCCCACCAGCAGGTACGTCGCGAAAGCCGCGAGCACCAAGGGCATGGTCAGCTCGGACAGCAGCGACCGGTGCGCGGAGGGCGGCGCCTCCTGCGGGGGTGGTGCGGACGCCGGGGTCGACCCGGTCACCTGTGATGTCACAGTCCCAACTCCTTGTAGAGGCCCTGGATGCGGGTCTTCTCGTCCGCGAGGAAACGGGTGAGCTCCTCGCCCGTGATCACGTTCTCGTTCCAGTTGAAGCGTTCGATGGCCTCCCGCCACTGCGGTGTGGCGATCGTTTCCCGCACGATGGTCTCGAGCTCGGTCTTCTCCTCCGGCGTGATCCCACCCGGTGCCACGAGCAAGCGCCAGTTGGCCAGGGTGACGTCGAAGCCCTGCTCCACGGTCGTGGGGATCTCCACCCCGGGCACGGGTCCGCGGGCCACGATGCCCAGGGCCCGCAACCGCCCGGACTCGATCTGGTCGATGGAATCCGGGTACCCGCTGGCCGCGGCGGCCGCCGTGCCGTTGAGCAGGGCCTGGGTGGATTCACCGCCGCCGTCCGAGGACACGTAGATCATGTCCTTGGGTGCCAACCCGGTACTGATCGCCATCTCGGTCACGACCAGCTGGTCGAAGGAACCGCCTCCGGTCCACGGGACCTTGCCGGGGGTCTTGGCCCACGCCGTCATGAGTTCCTTCAGGGACGTGTACGGGGAATCGCCGGGGACCACGATCACGTCGTACTCCTCCACCACCACGGCCAGGGGATTCACGTCCGCGTAGGTGGTGGCGGAGTCGTACTGGATGGTGGCCGCCAACTGACCCGTGCCACCCACCATGAGGTTGTTGGCCTTGCCGGAGAGGATCTCCAGGTTCCCGAGCGCGATGGTCCCGCCGGCACCCGGGATGTTCACCACCTGGGTGTTGTTCACGATGCCGTTGGCCCGTTGGGCCTGCTGCATCTCCCGGGCCACGGTGTCCCACCCGCCGCCCGCGGCCGCCGGGGCGATAATGGTCAGCGACGAACGGAGGTCGTTGCCGCCGGAGGCCGATGCGATGGACCCCGCCGTCGCGGTTCCGATGGTCCCCAGGGCCACGAGTCCCCCGAGACCGTAGGTCAGGAACGTGCGGCGGTCGGGGGAGTGGGTGGAGCTCATGGATTCTCCCGGGATTCGCGGTAAGGGGGATTCCCGCGCCCACGGGGCCGCGAGAAGTGTGACTGAGGATACACATACCCCCACGTGGGAGGCGGTACCGACGCGGACCCCGGGATTCACCGAGCCGGCACCGGTTCACCGCCCGGGGGTGATCTCGCCCCGCCCCGGAACCTGCCCCCAGATGGATCGCGCACAGAGAAGAGGACCCATGGCCATCATCCTTGCCGCCGCCGAGACTCCGGCCGGTCACGCCGCCCGCGACTTCGCCGTGCAGGAAGCCCGGCGTCGCGACACCGACCTCGTGGTGTTCCCCGTGGACGGGAACGAGCCGGATCTGTCCGCGATCCCGTATGAGCGCGCGAGCGTGGAGCATGCCGCCGCCCGCAGCCGCAATGCCGTGGGGGATCTGGTGGACGCCACCAACCGCGCGGAGATCGACGCCGTGGTGGTGGGGGTCCGACGGCGGTCCCCCGCGGGCAAGATCTTCCTGGGTTCTTCCGCGCAGCAGATCATCCTGGAATCCGCCGTCCCCGTGATCGCGGTGAAACCCGCTCCGGGACGCTGACCCTGCCCGCCTCGGCGGGTGACTGATCCCCTTACCCTGGTGCGGTGCCTTCCTTCCGCTCACACCCGAACCCCCGCGCGCCCCAAGACGCCCGCCCCTCGGAGCCCGATCCCGGAGGTCTCCACCGCGGGGGCCCCGCAGCTTCCGAGGAGCCCGTGACGCCCGAGGGTCCGGCAACGCCGTCGGATCCTGGGACCCCGTCCAAGACCGCGGGCGGGAAGAGCCTGAACCGCCAGATCCTCGCGCTCGCCGTCCCGGCGTTCGGAGCGCTGATCGCGGAGCCGCTGTTCCTGCTAGCGGACTCGGCGATCATCGGCCACCTGGGCACGGCGCAGCTCGCGGGGGTAGGGATCGCCGCGACGGTGGTGCAGACGGTCGTGGGACTCATGGTCTTCCTGGCCTACAGCACCACCCCCGCGGTGGCCCGGCACGTGGGTGGCGGCAGACTCGCCGATGCCCTGCGCGTGGGTCGGGACGGGCTGTGGACCGCCGCGGGTCTCGGGGTGCTGCTCGCCGCGGCGGGCGCCGTGGCCGTTCGTCCCCTGCTGCGCGCCCTGGGTGCGGAGGGCGAAGTGCTGGAGCACGCGACGTCGTACGCGCTGTGGTCCCTGCCCGGACTCGTGGCCATGCTGATCGTGCTGGCCGCCGTGGGTGTGCTGCGAGGTCTGCAGGACACGACCACCCCGCTCGTGATCGCGGGCGTGGGCGCCGCCGTGAACGCGGGGCTGAACGTGGCGCTCGTGTACGGCGCGCAGCTGGGCGTCGCGGGCGCGGCGATCGGCACGAGCATCACGCAGTGGGCCATGGCAGTGACGTACCTGATCATGCTCACCCGGCAGTTCCGACGGCGCGGCGTGAGCCTCGCGACGTCCTGGGCCGGGGTGCGCACGCACCTCACGGTGGGGACATGGCTCATGCTGCGCACCCTGTCCCTGCGCGCCGCGATCCTGGTGACCGTGGTGGTGGCCACGGCGCAGGGGGCCGAGAACCTCGCGGCCTACCAACTGACCATGACGATCTTCAACTTCCTGGCCTTCGCACTGGACGCCCTGGCCATCGCCGCCCAGGCGCTGCTGGGCAAGGAACTCGGCGCCCGGGACCTGCAACGGCGCTCGGAACGCGAACATGTCCGGAGGCTCATGCATCGACTGATCCGGTGGGGTCTGGGCTTCGGCGTGGTCACGGGCGTGATCGTGGGTCTGCTCGGGCCGCACCTGGGCTTCCTCTTCACCTCGTCGCGGGACGTCCAGGTGATCTTCGGGGTCGCGTTGATCGTCGTGGCCGTGGGTCAGCCCCTCGCGGCATTCGTGTTCGTGCTCGACGGCGTTCTGATCGGCGCCGGCGACGCTCGTTATCTCGCCCTGGCCGGGGTCATCAACCTGGTCGTGTACGCGCCCCTGTTGTGGCTCGTTCTCGAACGGGGTGGGAGCGGCACCGCGGGCGCGGCGTGGCTCTGGGTTGCGTACGCGGGCGGGTACATGGGCGCCCGTGCCGTGACCCTGGGTCTGCGCATCCGCGGGGACAGGTGGATGTTCGCGATGGCGTGAGCGGCCCGCGGAGCCGGCCCGGCGCCAGGAGGCTCCGTGCGGCGTCGTCACAGGCCTGAAATCGCGTGGTGGACCGCGCCGTTGCAGGGTGCGGAGACTATCCTGGAGGTATGAACAACGACGTTCTGAACACCTCGTCCAACGCTCCCGTCCTGGTGGGTATTGATGGTTCCGAGATCGCGCTGCGCGCCCTCGACCGTGCCCTCACGGAGGCGGCCGCCCGCAAAGTCCCGGTGCGCCTGTTGTGCGCGTTCCCCGTCGCGGTCGTGGGGGATCCAGGCCTGGAACAGCGCTTCCACGACGCCGTGAAGGCGGAGAGCGAATCCCATCTCGAGGCCGCCGGGGAGTACGCCCGCTCCCACGCCCCGGACGTCGAGATCCGCAAGGTCCTGGGCGAGGGCGACGCCGCTCGGGCCGTCCTGCACGCCGCCAAGGACGCGTGCCTGGTGGTCATGGGCAAGCGCGGCAAGGGCGATGCCCTGCGGGGTCGGCTGGGTTCGGTCTCCGCGGCCGTGGCGGCCCACAGCCCCGTGCCCGTGATCGTGGTCCCGCCCGGAACCCACGAGGACGACTCGGACGCGGAAATCGCCCGCGAGGAGGGCCGGGACGGCAAGGACGTGCGCGTCTCCGACGACGAGGCCCAGGGTGGAACCCGCACCCCTGCCTCCGAGATGGACTTCTCCGGCTCCGTGGTCGTGGGCGTGGACGGCGCGGGGGAGAAGAACCCCGCGGTAGCGCACGCGATCCAGTACGCCCTGTCCCATGACGCGACCCTGAGCCTCGTCTCCGTGAACGGCGCCCTGTCCGGGACCCCGGAGTGGTTCCAGGACCAGTACAACCAGACCTACTACTTCCAGGAATCGCTTGAACGGCTCTCAGAACTGGCGCGCACCATTGCTGAGCGGGAACCCCGGTTGCGGGTCACTCAGCACGCGTTCCTGGGCCGCCCCGGCCGGGTGCTCGTGCAGGCCACCCGGACCGCGGACCTTGTGGTCGTGGGCTCCCGCGGCATCGGTGGGTTCACGGGTCTGTTGCTCGGATCCGTGTCCCAGGCCGTGCTGAGCTCCGCTGCCGGGCCCGTGATGGTGGTCCCCAGCGGGCGCTGAGTCCCGATCCGCACTCCCCCTCGAAACACGGTTAAGAAACTAGGTGCAGACAGATGACACAGAACATCGTGGTGGCATACGACGGTTCCGATCACAGTGAGCGGGCCCTGGACTGGGCGATCCTCGAGGCCCAGAAGCGGCAGGAGCCGTTGAAGATCGTGCTCTCCACGGGCCGCCAGACCGGCCTGGACCAGTCCATCTATGGAGCCTTCGCGGATGCGCTGCACCAGGAATCGGAGCGGCTGGCCACACGCGCCGTGGAGAAGGCCAAGGCGGGCGGCGTCACCGGGCAGGGCATCATCGAGCGCGGCGACGCCGCCGGCGTGATCGTCTACGAGGCCCAGGACGCCTCCGTGGTGGTCCTCGGCAAGCGCGGGCACCACGGGGTGCGCGGGCGCGTGGGTTCGGTCTCCGCCGCGGTGGCCGCCCACTCCGCCGCGCCCGTGGTGATCCTCCCGGAGGAGTGGCGCCCTGACGAACGTGAGACCCGGCCCGAGGGTGAGAGCTTCGAGGGTCGCGTGGTCGTGGGCGTGGACAAGCTCGGCGCCAAGAACGAGGCGGTCCCGCAGGCCGCCCGGTACGCCGCGGATCACGGGCTGCGGCTCGCGATCGTGAGCGTGGTCCCCACCACGAGCTACCTGCCCATGAACTCCGCCGAGCTGGATCGCGCCGTGCAGGAACAGCTCATGGCCCCGGCCAAGGAGCTCACCGATTCCGTGGCCGAGGAACTGCGCAAGGACTTCCCGGACCTGGAGATCGAGACCCGCGTGCTGGAGGGCCGCCCCGCGGACGCACTCGTGGACGCCTCCCGCACCGCCGAGCTGCTCGTCATGGGCACCCGCGGGTACGGCGGGTTCCGCGGTCTGCTCATGGGTTCGGTGTCCCAGGCCGCCCTCGCGGACGCCGAGTGCCCCGTGATGGTGGTCCCCACCGCGCGCCGCTGAGTCGGGCGCTCTCGAAACCCACTGGGTCTCGAGAGCAACGCGCCGTCGGGACCGCAGGGCCGCGTGGCGTCGTCGTACCCGCACCCTGGCCTACGAGAACCTGTGCCGACCAGCATGTGACGAAACCCGGGAGGATCCGTGGACACCGAGACGCTCAGGATGGCGCCCCTGCGGCGCATCATCACGACCGGCGCGCTGGGGGCGGTGCTCGTCGCGGGAGTCGCCGAGCCCCCCCGCGCCCTGGACGTGCCACCCCGCCCCACCGAGGGTGCGGTGCAGGACCAGGCGGACCTGCTGACCCCGGACCAGGAAGCACAGCTGAACCGATTGATCGGGGAGAAGAACTCCGAGAACGAGTACATCCGCGCGGCCGTGCTCACGGTGGACGACACCCAGGGAGAGAGCATCGAGGACTACTCCCGCACGGTGGCCACGGACTGGGGCGTGGGAGACGACGGCCGCAACAATGGGGTGCTCGTGGTCGCGGACATGGGCGAACGTGAGCTGCGCATCGAGGTCGCGGACGGGGCCCGCGAGGTGCTCTCGGACGGGGACGCCCGGAACATCATGCAGGACGAGCTGGAACCGGGGTTCAAGAAAGAGGATTACGCGGGAGCGTTCACGAACACCATCACCGAGGTCTACGACGAGGCGAATCCGCAAGCGGCCGCGGATCGTGAAGCCAAGAGCAACACCTTGCTCCGCGTGATTCTGGGCCTCGTGGGAGCGGGTGTCCTGGTGGGGCTTTTTCTGGCATGGCGCCATCACCGGCAGAACAACCGGATCCGGGAGCAGGCGGAGGGCGAGATCGAGCAGTTCCAGCGGGAGCATCCGGACGAGGAGATCACGGACGGGATGCGCCAGGCGTACTATAAGTACCGCCTCCAGAACCGCAAGGCCCCCGGGCTCAACGACAAACCCAATCGGGCCAAGGACGCGGACGGCATCGAGCACGAGATCCGGTACGCGCCCACGTTCCGCTCGTGGTTGCCGCTCTACGTGATGTACCCGGCGGTGTACAACGGTTCGGCGGCATCCTCGGCGGGGTCGTCGTTCGGGAGCTCGTCCCCGTCGTCCTTCGGCGGGGGCGGCGGGTTCACCGGCGGGGGTTCATCAGGGAGTTTCTGACCAGGGACGTTCCGGGAACGTCTCTTCGATACTCCGAGCGGCCGCCGCGGGACGAACGCGGGGCCGTGACCCGCGCTATGCGTTCGCGCCCGTCCGGACCATGCTCAGCAGTTCCTCGTGCACGGTGGTCTCTCCCATGAGCTCGGGGTGGAAACTGATGCCCAGGACATTGGCCTGGCGAACGGCCACCACCGTGTCGCGGTAGCGGGCCAGCACCTGCACACCGTCCCCCACCTCGGTCACCGAGGGTGCTCGGATGAAGGCCGCGCGGACGACGCCGCTCGGGGCCATCGCGGTGTCGTCGTCCGTCTCCGCGTGGCCAGCGGTGCCGGCCCACGGGAGCGAAACTTCCGCGGAGTCGACCTGGGAGCCGAACGCATTGCGGTCCACCGTGACGTCCAGAACACCCAGGCTCTGCTGCCCCGGCGCGGGATCCGCAATCCGCGTGGACAGCATGATGAGTCCCGCGCACGTGCCCAGAGTGGGCAGGCCGGCGCGGATGACCCGCTGGAGGGGCTCGAACAGACCGAACGTGCGGCACAGCCGGTCCATCGTGGAGGACTCACCCCCGGGCAGGACGAGCGCGTCCACGGCGGGAGCGCCGTCGTCGCCCAGCAGGTCCGAGACGGAACGGACGCGAACCGCCCGGGCACCCAGCGAGTGGAGCATCGCCAGGTGCTCGGCCACCCCGCCCTGCAGCGCCAGGACACCGACGGTGGGGGCGGAGCTCACCAGCCGCGCTCCGCGAGGCGGTGGGGTGCGGGCAGGTCCGCCACGTTGATGCCGACCATGGCCTCGCCCAGGCCGCGGGAGGCCTCCGCGATGCGGGCGGGATCGTCGTAGTAGGCGGTCGCGGCCACGATGGCGCGGGCGCGCTCGGCGGGGTTGCCGGACTTGAAGATGCCCGAGCCCACGAACACGCCGTCCGCACCGAGCTGCATCATCATGGCGGCGTCCGCGGGGGTCGCGATCCCCCCGGCGGTGAACAGCACCACGGGGAGCTTGCCCGTGCGGGCGACCTCCGCCACCAGCTCGTACGGCGCGGACAGTTCCTTGGCCTTGACGTAGAGGGCGTCCGGGGTGGAGGTGTAGAGGCCCTGCAGCTCGGCGATCTGGGCGCGAATGGTGCGGATGTGCTTGGTGGCCTCGGAGACGTCCCCCGTGCCGGCCTCGCCCTTGGAGCGGATCATGGCCGCGCCCTCGGTGATCCGGCGCAGCGCCTCACCCAGGTTGGTCGCACCGCACACGAACGGGACGTTGAAGCGGTGCTTGTCGATGTGGTTGACGTAATCGGCGGGGGAGAGCACCTCGGACTCGTCGACGTAGTCCACCTTGAGGTGCTCGAGCACCTGGGCCTCCACGAAGTGCCCGATCCGCGCCTTGGCCATCACGGGGATGGACACCGAGTCGATGATCTGCTCGATCAGATCGGGATCACTCATGCGCGCCACGCCACCCTGGGAGCGGATGTCCGCGGGAACGCGCTCGAGCGCCATCACGGCCACGGCTCCGGAGTCCTCGGCGATCCGGGCCTGCTCAGCGGTGACCACGTCCATGATCACACCGCCCTTGAGCATGTCGGCCAGGCCGCGCTTGACGAGGCGCGATCCGGTCACGGGGGTGGGGTTCTGGGCGGAGGTCTGCAAGGTTTCGGTCATGGCCTCCATCCTGGCAGCGTGGATGGTCCATTGACAGAGCCAAAATCGACGAAATGAAGTGGTCCACTTATGCAACGACCGGCACTTAATCCGCGGCCTCTGGCAGCCGTCGATCGAGACGCTATCGAAATCTAAGTAAGTATAAAAATATTCATATAATGCTTTACACTTCGGTACATGGACCTCGCAGCCAACCCCTACAGCCCCGGATCCGGGCTGCGTCCCAAGGTGCTCAGTGGCCGGGAGGCAGAGATTTCCGCCTTCGACCTCATGATCGCGCGCGCCAAGCTCCACCGCCCCAACAGGGGCATGGTGCTCACGGGTCTACGGGGAGTCGGAAAGACCGTTCTGCTCAACGTCCTGCGTGCGCACGCGGACAATCACGGCTGGCTCACCGTCCAGCTGGAGGGGCGGCCGGAGGCTCGGGGCAGGCAGGACGTGAGAGACAGGTTCGCCCGGGAACTCGTGGTGGCGGCTCGGCGTCATCTCGGCCGTCACCCCGGTCGGTTCTTCGCTGATGCGCTCACGACCATCCAGTCCTTCAGTGCCTCCGTGGGGACGAGCGGTGTCTCGGCCAGTGTCGATCTTCATCCCGTACGCGCGCAGTCCGGGCGGATCGACATCGATGTGGAAGAGCTGGTCGAGGATCTCAGCGAACCACTGAAGGCACAGCACAGCGCATTCGGCCTGTTCATCGACGAGATGCAGGACCTGGACCCGGACATGATGAGCGCAATCGTCACGGTCCAGCACATCGCGGGCCAGCGTGACTGGCCGTTCTACGTGATCTGCGCCGGTCTGCCGAACCTTCCCACGATCCTGAGCGCCACACGCAGTTATGCGGAAAGACTCTTCGACTACCGGGTCATCGGACCGCTGGACCCGGAGCAAGCGCGATACGCGGTGGCACGCCCGGCCAAGGACGTGGGCGCTGAATTCGACACCGAGGCGCTGAACGCCATCGTCGCGGCGTCGGGTGGTTATCCGTACTTCATCCAGGAGTTCGGGAACGCAGTGTGGGAAGTCGCGCCGACCACGCCGTTCACGGTCGAGGACTCGAGGGTGGCCATCGAGAAGGGGTGGGCGCAACTGGACTCCGGATTCTTCCCGGCCCGCTGGGGCAGGGCGACGCCCAAGGAGCGCGAGTACATGAGCGTCATGGCGGTGGACGGTGCGGGCCCCTCCCGCACGGGTGAACTCGCAGCCCGGCTCGGTACCAAGGCCAGCAGCCTGGGCCCTACAAGAGCGCAACTGATCCAGAAGGGGATGATCTACGCTCCCGATCACGGTCAGGTGGCGTTCACCGTTCCCGGCATGGCCGGCTTCATCGCCCGGCAGTCCCGGGAATGAGGCACGCCAGGGACACCGACCTCCCCCTGACCGTCGATCGCACCGCGAGCACGGGTCTGGGGGAGCAGCTCGTGCGGCAGATCCGCGAGCTCGTGGCGCGCGGGGTGCTGCGCCCAGGCGATCCCCTACCCTCGTCCCGGGCCCTGGCCGCCCGGTTGGGAATCTCGCGCGGAACGGTCACGTCCGCGTGGGACGTCCTCGCGGGTGAGGGCTACCTCGTGGCCGATCGCGGTGCCACGCGGATCACCCCGCATCTGGACATGCGGCGCGATACAGGGCCCGTTGCCCGTGCTGCCGCTGCGACCGCCGATGCTCTTCGAGCCCGCCCGTCCGGCCCGGTGCCCGGGGGCGACGCCGCGGCGTCGCCCCGCGCCGGACAGCATTCCACCCCCACGTCGCCTCGTGCTGGCATACCGGCCGCGGGCATTCCCGCCCCGACGACGTCGCCCGCGCTCCCTTCGCAGCGCACGGCCCGTCGGTCCGCGGCGCGGCCCGAGATGATCGACCTGCGCCCCGGGAAGAGCGCCATCACGTCCCTGGACACCCCCGCGTGGCGCGGGGCGTGGCGGGACGCGGCGAGCGGCGTCGCCACGGGGCGCACCCTTCGCACCGATCTGCGGGACCACCTCGCGGACTACCTGCGGCTCAATCGCGGGATCGTGCGTTCTCCCGAGGACATCCTCGTCACTGCGGGCGTGCGGGACGGGTTGCAGCTCGCGTTGCGGGTGCTGGGGCTCGCACACGGCAGGAGGCTGCGCGTGGCCGTGGAGAATCCCGGGTACCCCGCGCTTCGTCGTGTGGTGCGCGCACTCGGGCACATCGCCCTGCCGGTGGGGGTGGACGAGCACGGTCTCGTGCCCGAGCATCTGCCCAGCGGGTGGTGGGGCGCGGCGGGGCGGTGGGACGTCGCCCCCGCGCCGGACGCCATCGTGCTCACGCCCGGACACCAGTACCCGCTGGGCGGGACCATGCCCGTGACGCGCCGGATGGAACTGCTCGCGTGGGCCCGTGAGCACGGCGCGCTCGTGCTCGAGGACGACTACGACTCCGAACTGCGCCACAGCGCCCAACCCCTGCCCGCCCTCGGGGCATTGGACACCGCCCGGGACACCGTGGTGACCCTGGGCAGTTTCGCCAAGGTGCTCGGCAGTTCCGTGGGTGTGGGGCACCTCGTGGCCCCGGATTCCCTGCTCCCGGACCTCGCACGCACGCGTGCGGAGCTGGGTTCGCCCGTCTCGCTCATCGCCCAGGAAGCGCTCGCGCGGTTCGTGAATTCGGGGGAGTTCCAGCGCCACACGGCCAGGATGCGCCGCTCCTTCCGACGACGCCGCTCGCTGCTCTCCGACGTCCTCGGCGACCTCCCGCACGTGAGTGTTCTGCCCATGGCCGGCGGTGCCCACGCGGTGCTCGCCGTTCCGGACGAGGACGCCACGATCGAGCGCGCACGAAGCCGCGGGGTCCTCGTGGGTGCCCTGGGCGAGTACTGGACGGGGCAGGGCCGCGAGGGTGGTGAACGTGGTGGGGCAGGGGCGTCGTCGTCGCTGACGGAAGCGGACCGGGGACCCGACGAACGGGGCGGGGTGGTGCTGGGCCTGACCGCGCCGGACCGGGACGTGGAACGCGGTGCCCGGGTGCTGCGGGAGGTGCTGGGCGAGCCCTGAACCCGTCCAGGGAAGCTCGTTAGACTGGGCGGGACATCCCCGGCAAATTCAGGAGTTCTCGGCGTGCCCCAACAGATTTCCGCACCGCACGGCGGGCAGGACCGCGGCAGGTCCCGCGGGGCCGACGTGCGCCACGACCTGTGGGGACCCACCCTGCTGCGCGCCGTGGTGGCGCTGATCTTCGCGGCGGTGACCGTCTTCTGGCAGGAACCGTCCCTCGGGACGGGCCGGTGGGTCATGGCGTTCTTCCTGGTGGGAACGGGCATCTCCGCGATCTTCCTGCAGCTGCGGCTGAACCGCCGCGAGGACGTGGACCTGGGCCCGAGCCGGAACATCCCGCAGTCCTACGGTGTGCTGTACGTCCTGGGCGGGGTGCTCACCGCGGTGGTCGCGAGCAGTGACTGGCTCTTCGTCCTGTTCTCCGCCGTGATCCTGGGTCTGTGCGGGATCACCGAACTGGTGTTGGGCATTCGTTTCCGGGGCCAGTTCCCGCTGGGTCGTGACTGGACGCTGTGCGGCGTGGTGACCGTGTTCGCGGCCACGGGTATGGTGCTCGTGGAGACCCTCGGAACCAAGGCAGAACTTGGTGTGGTGGGCGGTGCGGCCATCATCGTCGGCGTCACCCAGCTCATCGCCGCACTGAGCCTGCGCCACGATGCGCGCGCAGCGGACAAGGCCCTGACGGACCCGGGCCGTACGGCCTGAACGCGTAGACTGACACGTTGAACTCGCGGGCGGATCCCCTACCCCCGCCCCACACCCCGACCACCGCCAGGAGGAATCACGTGGCCCAGCGCACTGAGCACAATGGCCGGCGCAGAACCGATATCAAGGGGCCCCTGATCATCTCGGCCGTTCTGGCGGTCGTGGCCTTCGTGGTGGTGTCCGTGGTAGCAGCGGGCGGCACGGACAACGCCGCCCGGATGGGCCTGGGCCTGATCGCGGCGGGCATCGCGTTCATCGCCTCCGTGGTGGTGTGCGCGACCCTCATGCTGCTCGAGAAGCCCAACGCGGAAGAGCTCGGTCAGGGCACGGGCGTGAACCGGTCCTCCGCCAAGCTGTACGCGGAGAACAAGGCCCGCCGGCAGGCCGAACAGGCGCGCGGGGAAGGCTCGGGGACGACGTCGTCCGGTACCGGCGGTGCTGCGGGGGCGGCAACCACCGACGAACCCCAGTTCGGCCAGCGCGTGCGCCCGGACACCAAGGGCGAGGAGCCGGGCTCGAGCGCTCGCTGACCGCAGCATGTAGGGCTCCCATACAGAGCGAGGCCCCGGAGAACCACTGGTTCCCCGGGGCCTCGCTCTCTCATGTCGTGTCACCCGTGCCGTGCGGCTCTGGTCGCCTGACCCGTGCCGTGCGGCCGTTCGGCACGTCGAGCGCACTCAGCGCGCGAACCGCTTCAGTCGCAATGAGTTCAGCACCACGAACACCGAGCTGAACGCCATGGCGGCGCCGGCGATCATGGGGTTCAACAACCCCAGGGCCGCCACCGGAATGGCCACGGTGTTGTAGGCAAACGCCCAGAACAGGTTGGACTTGATGATGTGCAGCGTCTGGCGGGAGAGCTTGATCGCCAGCGGGATGGCCGTGAGGTCACTGCGCACCACGGTGATGTCCGCGGCCTGCATGGCGGCATCCGTGCCGGAACCCATGGCGATGCCCAGGTCCGCGCGGGTCAGGGCGGGGGCGTCGTTGACGCCGTCGCCCACCATGGCCACCACGCGGCCCTGCGACTGTAGCTCTTCCACGGCCTGGACCTTGCCGTCCGGGGTGACGTCCGCGATCACGTCTTCCGGAGCGATCCCGACGTGGGCGGCCACGGAACGGGCCACGGCGGCGTTGTCCCCCGTGAGCAGCACCGGGCGCAGCCCGAGCCGCTGGAGTTCCGCGATCGCGGCCGGCGCCTCGTCCTTCACGGTGTCCTGCAGGTCGATGAACCCGGCCACGCGCCCGTCCACGGCCACGAGGATGGTGGTGAAACCGTCCTCGCGGGCGCGGCGCAGGGCCCCGGACTCGTCCGCGGTCAGCCGGATCCCGTTCTGGGCGAGCCAGGATTCCCGGCCCACCACGACGGCGCGCGCGTTCATGCCGTCCGGGACGTACCCCTTGACGCCGCCGCCCGGGGCGGACTCGAAGTGGGAGACCTCGTAGCGGTGGGGCGTGGCTGCGGTGATCGCCTGGGCAATCGGGTGCTCGGAGTAGCTCTCCACGGCCGCGGCCAGGTCCAGCACCTGATCCCGCGACCACGAGTTCACCGGGGTCACGGCGGTCACCGCCATGTCCCCGTGGGTCACGGTTCCGGTCTTGTCCAGCACCACGGTGTCCACCGAGCGGGTGTCCTCCAGTACCTCCGCGGAGGTGATCAGGATGCCCAGCTGAGCGCCGCGCCCGGTGCCGGTCAGCATGGCCGTGGGAGTGGCCAGGCCCAGGGCGCACGGGCACGCGATCACCAGGACGGAGACCGCCGCGACGAACGCCTGATTCAGGTCCCCGGACACGAGCCACCAGATCGCGAAGGTCAGCACCGCGATACCCATGACCACGGGCACGAACACGGCAGAGATCCGGTCCGCGAGACGCGCCACGGGGGCCTTGGTGGCCTGCGCGCGCGCCACGGTTCGGCTCATGGAGGCGAGCACGGTGTCCGCACCCACGTGGGTCGCCCGCGCCAGCAGACGACCCGTGGTGTTCACGGTGGCACCCGTGAGTTCATCCCCCGGGCCCACCTCCACGGGAACGGATTCCCCGGTGAGCATGGAGGCGTCCACGGCGGACTCGCCCTCCACGACCAGGGCGTCCGTGGCGATCTTCTCGCCCGGGCGCACCGTGAAGGTGTCCCCCACGCGCAGCTCGGACACGGGCACCGTGCGTTCGGTGCCGTCCTCATCCACCACGGTGGCTTGCTGCGCGCCGAGATCCAGCAACGCCTTGAGTGCCTCACCCGAACGGGATTTGGCGCGCGCTTCGAGCCAGCGGCCCAGCAACAAGAACGTGGTGATGATGGCCGCGGACTCGAAGTACAACTGGTGGCTGGACATGTCCATGGCCATGTCTGGATGGGCATGGGCGGTCATGTCCGGCTCCACGAGCAGGTGGCCCAGCGAGAACAGGTAGGCCGCGGTCACGCCCAGGGACACCAGGGTGTCCATGGTCGTGGAAAGGTGGCGCGCGTTCACGGCGGTGGCCTTGTGGAAAGGCCAGGCCGCCCACGTGACCACGGGCAGTGTCAGCAGCGCGGCCACCCAGCCCCAGTGGGAGAACTGCGCGCCGGGGACCATGGAGATCACGAAGACCGGCACGGAGAAGACCGCGGCCACGATGAACCGCTTCTTGAGGTCGCTCATCCGCCGTTGCGCGGGGGTGGTCTCGAGCGCGGGATCCCGGTGCTCGTTCTCGGCCCGCAGGGTCTCCTCGGCGGTTCGCTCGGGGGTTGTCTCCGAGGACGCATGCCCGCGGGGGTATGCGTCGGTCGTCCCGAGTGCCGATGACGCCCCGCCCCGCGTACCCGCGTGAGCGGCGTCGTCGGCTTGTCTGGGCGTTTCGGCAGGAGCGGAGGCCCGCTGCACGCGGTCCCCACCCGTGATCTCGGCGCCGTAACCGGCGTTGCGGATGGTGTCCAGGATCTGCTCGTCGGAGACGTCTCCGGGGACCTTGACGGACGCGGACTCCAGGGCCAGGTTGACCGCGGGATCCACGCCGTCGATCTTGCGCAGCTTCCGTTCGATCCGCCCAACGCAGGACGCGCACGTCATGCCCGTAATCCGCAGATCCAGATCACGCAGCGGCCCGTGCACCTGCGGCTCGGCAATGGCCGGTTCAGACGATGGCATACCCGGCCTCTTCCACAGCCGCGGAGATCTCGTCCGAGGTCAGTTCGCGCGAGCTTTCGATGGTCACGGGGGAGACGCCGCCGGCGTTGAGGTCCACGGCCACGGAGGTGACGCCGGGGACCTCGGCCAGTTCCTCCTTCACGGAGGCGACGCAGTGTCCGCAGGTCATGCCGGAAACGTTGACGGTGGTGTTCATGGGATTCTCCTCGATGCTCGTGATTCTCTTGCCGGGCTGTACGGCCCGAAGTCCTGGTAGCCGCGGCATGGGCCGACGGCGCCCGCTCAGCTCTTGACGAGCCGCGCGATCGCGGCGTTGGCCTCCGCGAGTTTGGCGTCCATGTCCGAGGTGTCCCCGGAGTCGTGGGCGGCCTCCACGGCGTGCTTGACGCAGTGACCCAGGTGCTCCTCCATGAGCCCCAGGCTCACGGATTTCAGGGCGGACTGGATGGCGGAGATCTGGGTGAGGACGTCGATGCAGTAGGTGTCCTCATCGATCATCCGCTGCACACCGCGCACCTGACCTTCGATGCGCTTGAGACGCCGGGCGTAGGCCGCCTTGTCCTGGGTGTACCCGCGGGTGGGGGTCTCGGGGCTGCTCATGGGTCCAAATTATACCCTATGGGGGTATTGTCGCAATGTGGTGGTGGACACGTGCGGGTGCAGGACGGTGCGCATCGAGGTGCGCAGCAGGTCGGTCATCTCGGTTGTGCTGGCCGTGGCGGTGGCCGCGCGCGCCCGGCGGGTCTCAGGGCGGGCGGGGTCCATGGGGGACTGTTGGCTGGCGGGCGTGAGGGTCGTTGGCGTGACCGCCGGAGTCAGGCCGGGGGCGCACCGGCCTTCGTGTGATCTCGTCGCACGACGGCCCCGTTGTGCCGGTATGTGGCCACGATCGCCGCGATGACGAGGCGGCTGGAGCAGTAGAAGAGCGCGCCCTCGATGATGTACAGCACGATGCCGACCATTGTCCGTTCCGCCTCTCGCTTCCCTGCCGATGGGCCGGAGGGGCTCGTTATGCAAAAAACCCCCACGTTACCGGGGCGGTCAACGGTGCCGACGTGCAGTGGGGGCCGCCCGGGCCAACCTCGAGGCTCCCGTGTTCTGGGAGGCAGGCCTCTGCACGCCTTGGTGCCATGGGGCTTCACGGTGCGGGCGGCGGCGTCGTCATCCACTCGCAGATCCGGACGCGCGGTCGGCAGACCGGATCGCTGGAGATCGTGGCGACCCAGGGCTTTCGTCCTGCCCGGTGTTGTCGGCGGGTGAAGCGCGCTAGTGTGACACAAATCATAGCTCAGCCACATTAGGAAGTGACATGACTCAGACCCACGATCATGCAACCGATCCCGGCGAGAGCTCCGCAGGGAGTGACGATCCGCAGACGGCCAGCAGCGCCGTCGAGAAGTGGCTCGCCGCCTTCGACCGGGCCCTCCGTGCGCACGACGAGGACGCGTTGCGGGAACTCTTCGCCGAGGACTGCTACTGGCGTGACTTCGTGGCATTCACATGGAACCTCAAGACGCTCGAAGGCATCGATGAGATCGCGGCGATGCTCCAGGCCCAGCTGCCGACGGTCGATCCGCACGATTGGCAGATCGCCGAGCCCGCATCGGGCACGGCCGAGAACGCAGAGGCATGGCTCAACTTCATGACCGCCGCCGGGCGTGGTTGGGCTCACCTGAGGCTCGTGGAGGGGCGTTGCTGGACACTGCTGACCACCCTGCAGGAACTGACGGGGCACGAGGAGAAGAAGGGCCCCCGCCGTGAGCTCGGCGTCACCCACGAGATCACCCGGGGACGCAAGACGTGGAAGGAGTCCCGGGCGGAGCGGGACGCCCGGCTCGGTTTCGACGAGCAGCCATACGTGCTGATCATCGGCGGGGGTCAGGGTGGCATCGGGCTCGCCGCGCGGCTGCGACGTGTCGGCGTGCCGACGATTGTCGTCGAGAAGAACGAGCGGGCGGGTGACTCGTGGCGCAAACGCTACAAGTCGCTGCACCTGCACGACCCGGTCTGGTATGACCACATGCCCTACCTGCCCTTCCCCGACGACTGGCCGATCTTCCCGTCGAAGGACAAGATGGGGGACTGGCTCGAGCACTACGTGGACATCATGGAACTCGACTACTGGGCTGGCACACGGTGCCTGGGCGCGCAGTTCGACCAGGGCGCGGGCACGTGGACCGTGCGGGTGGACCGCCGTGGCGAGGAGGTCATCCTGCACCCCACCCAACTCGTCTTCGCGCTGGGTGTCTCCGGCTACCCGAACATCCCCCGTTTCGAGGGCGCCGACGACTTCGCCGGGTGGCAGGGTCACTCCTCCGAGTTCACGGGTGGTGAAGAGGATGTCGAGGGCAGGCACGCTGTGGTCATCGGGTCGAACAACTCGGCCCACGACATCGCGGCAGCCCTGTGGGAGAAGGGCGCCGAGGTCACGATGATCCAGCGTTCCTCCACGCACATCTCCCGCAGCGACTCCCTGCGGGAGCTGGCGCTGGGCGCGCTTTACTCGGAGGAGGCCCTGGAGAACGGGGTGACCACGGAGAAGGCCGACATGCTCTTCGCCTCGTGGCCGTACCGGCTGCTGCCGGCTGCGCAGATTCCTGTGTACGAGCAGATGGCTGAGCGGGACGCGGACTTCTACCGTGCGCTCACCGACGCCGGCTTCGAGTTGGACTTCGGCGAGGACGGCTCAGGCCTGTTCTTGAAGTACCTGCGGCGCGGATCCGGGTACTACATCGACGTGGGTGCATCGCAGCTGATCATCGACGGCCGGATCCAGCTGGAGCGCGGTCAGGTCACCAAGATCGTGCCGGAGGGGGTGGTCATCGACGGCGACCGGCTGGTTCCCGCGGACCTGCTCGTCTATGCGACCGGGTACGGATCGATGAACGCGTGGCTCGCGGATCTCGTCTCGCCGGAGGTTGCCGACGCGGTGGGCAAGTGCTGGGGGTACGGCTCGGACACGACCCGCGACCCCGGTCCCTGGGAAGGGGAGCTGCGCAACATGTGGAAGCCCACAGCGGTGCCGCAGTTGTGGATTCATGGCGGCAATCTGCACCAGTCCCGCCACTACTCGAAGTACCTCGCGCTGCAGCTCAAGGCCCGGGAGCTGGGGATGGACACGCCCGTCTATCAGCTGCAGGAATCGCACCATGTGCGGTGACCGTGAGAAAAGGGTCGAAGGGCGGCTCCCGCCACTCCGTCAGGCGGTGGTCTCGGGCGCCGGGGTGAGGGCAGACGCTGCATCCGTGTAGTCCAGCGTCACCCGGGCGAACGGGGCGCCGATGATGACTTCCAGCCCCGGGATGAGTTCGTAGCGGATCTCGTCCTTGATCCGCTGGTTCTCCAGGGCGGGAGTGAAGACCAGCGTGACCGTGAGTTCGGGGGCCCGAGGGCTGCCAGTGATGCTGAACTGCGCGGAGGCCACGGAGGGGTAGATCTGGATGCCCCTCGTGGCGGCGCGGGCCACGGCGTCGAGCGGCACGCCCGGTACGCGGGCGGGAACGGGGGAAGAGGGGTCGACGGCGGTCGTCCCGAGGGGGCTCGACGTCGGTTCATGAGGGGGCAGCAGGCAGGCCCTCCGCTCCACCTGTAAACCGCCTGGCGGGGCGGTGACAGGGTAGTGTGACGTCCACCCAAGCGGGTGGTCTACCGGAGTGTATGCACACGACATAAACTTCCCGCGCCAGGACGCACCGTGGAGCGCCTGCATGACGTCCGGTTGCTCGGTGAGAGGTTCTCTGCCTTGCTAGAGTCTCCCACCATGTCGGTCGCGAAGCTCTCGGTGAGCCACCAGAACTACCTGCGGGCCATCTAGAACCTGGGGGAGTGGTCCGAGGACCCCGTCACCACCTCGGCCGTGGCCTCGACCACCTGCTGCATCTGGCGGTCCGAGACGGTCGACTCGCAGAACACCGCCGGGACGTGGTTCTGCGGCACGGTGTCGATCGCCGAGTGCAGTTCCTGTGGACCCGCCTCCTGTTCGGAGTTCACGGGCCAGAGGTAATGCTCGCTCGGTCCGGCGTCCCGCGCGAAGCAGGAGAAGGCGCCCTCGCACGTGAGCAGTGCGCGCTGGTTCGCGGGGACCCGGTCCAGCCGTTCCCGTAGGTCCGCGCGGACCTCGTCCAGCTGCTCCTTGTACCTGTCGCCGTTCTCCCGGAACTGCGCGGCGTGCTCGGGATCGAGGTCGCTCAGGGCGGTCGCGATGGTGTCCACGTAGCGCTGCCCGTTCGTGGGGCTCATCCAGGTGGGGATTGGGTGTTCCGGGCTGGTCCGCGATGTCCACCGTGGGAACACCCTCAGAGACCACCGCGTGCGGCACGTTGGCCGAGGCCACGAACTGCCCGAGCCAGCCCTCCAGGCTGAGCCCGTTGTTCAGGACCAGCTAGGCACCGGACGCCTTGCCCACGTCCGTGAGGGTGGGCTCGTAGTCGTGGATCTCCGCCATGTTGAATCGTACATATTCGGTGCGTCGAACTTGAGGGGCGGGGCGGGTGCTGGGCACGCGCTGCGAGGTGCGGCGCCACCGTGTGGCAGTGGGGAGGCACTGACCGCATGGTGCTGCCGGGCCCGTGCGCGTCCACGTGCTGTGGCTGAGGAAACCGCTCAGCGAGAGCCCGCGCCCGGTGCCTGCGGCAGGAGCTGGTTGTCGAAGCGCACACCCCGCGGGTCCGGGGGCAGCAGCGCCAGGATGAGCAGTGCCGGAGCGCCCAGGAAGGGGACCAGGATCAGGAGGTACCAGAGCCCGGAGAGATTGGCGTCGTGCAGTCGCCGGACGGACAGCGCGATCCCGAAGACCACGCACAGGATCGCAGCAGCCAGCAGCGCGAGGGCCAGGAGGAGGTAGATCACGGCGATCCACTCGGGTCCGTCGGTCAGGGGTCCGCTGAAGTAATCGTGCTCGTCCGCATGCTGGCCGCCCCAGGACAGCAGCGCGGCGTACAGGGCGATCCACCAGTATTCGGAACGGGATGCGCGGCCGGAGAACTGCAAGCCCCTGCCGAAGAAGTTGCGCAGGGCCTTCAGGGGGCCCACGCGCTCGCCGGGCTGGGTGGCGCGAAACGCTGGCTGGTAGGGCATGGTCACGGGTGGTGTCCTCCTGCATCGGTCGCGGTGGCGTCCGCCGGGTCGAGGGGGCCCCGGGCCCCGGAGCCGTCGGACGGAATCGGATGGAGCATCCACGGTATCGGGCACCCGCCCAGCGGGCACTGGCCGAACGGCCAGAGTTCCGTGCGGCGTGAGCCGCCGGGGGCGTTTATGGGATTCTGGGTCCATGGCTTCCAAGATCGAGGACTACGCCCTGCTCTCCAACATGCGCAGCGGGCCGTTGGTCTCCCGTCATGGCTCGGTGGACTGGTGGTGCGTCCCGCGCTTCGATTCGCCCGCGCTGTTCGCGGCGCTGCTGGGCACCCCGGACCACGGCCGCTGGTTGCTGGCGCCGTACTGCGCGGTCAACGATGACGCCGCTGTGGACCTCTCCCTGCCCGGCGTCACCGCGGTGGAGCGGTTCTACGCGGAGAACACGTTCGTGCTGCACACCGTGTGGACCACGGACACCGGCACGGTGCGGGTCACGGACTTCATGCCCCTGAACTCCCGCACGGAACTGATCCGCCGGGTGGAGGGCCTCACGGGCGAGGTCGAGATGTTCCAGGACCTGCGGCTGCGCTTCAACTACGGCTCGTCGGTCCCGTGGCTGAGCCGCTTCGACGTGCTCGAGGAGGAATCGGAGGAGGGCGCGGTCGCGGAGTCCGTGCTCGTGGGCATGGCCGGCCCCGATTCCGTGGTGTTCCACGGTGACCCGCTGCCGGAGGCGGACCCGGACCGCAGCAAGCGGCGCCATGCGGGCTCCTTCACGGTGGCCGCAGGCCAGACCAGGGACTTCACGCTCACGTGGTTCCCGTCCCACGGCGTCCCGCCGGAAGCGGTGGACGTCAATGAGACCCTCACGGCCACGCTGAACCTGTGGCAGGAGTGGACGGATCTGTACGAACCGTACGATCCGCTCACGGACCCCACCGCGGACCCCGAACTCCCGGAGGACGGGGACGACGGCGCGTGGGCGGCGTCGTCGGCGGAAAGAAGAAACGCGGGCGAGCCCGCGTCCGGCCGGGACGTGGGGCGCCACGGGGACCGCCCGGCGGACGCCGACGCCCAGGAGACGGTGCACTTCACGAGCAGCCAGGATGCCCCCGAGGACATCATCCGCCGCAGCCTGCTCGTGGTGCGCGGGCTCATGCACCAGGCCACGGGCGGACTGATCGCCGCGGACACCACGTCCGTGCCGGAGGTGCTGGGCGGGGAACGCAACTGGGACCACCGTCACGCGTGGCCCCGGGACGTGGCCTCCGCGCTGGAGATCATGCTGGACCACGGCCACGACCGGGAGGCCGCGCAACTGCGCAACTGGTTGCTGCGCGCCGTGGCCGGGGACGTGGACAACCCCTCCAACATCTACACGCTGGACGGCTCCGGACAGATCCGCGAACGCCTCGTGGACCTGCCGGGTTACGAGCGATCGCGCCCGGTGCGCGAGGGCAACGCATCCGGCAACCACTACCAGGCGGACGTGGCCGGTCACGTGCTGCGGGTGTTCGAGATGCTGCGCCGGCGCGGCGTGCAGGAGGACCACCTGTCCTGGCCGTTGCAGCAGGCGTTGCTGCGCGCCGTCGTGGCCAACTACGAGGAGAAGGACCAGGGCGTCTGGGAGATGCGCGGCGAACCCCAGTACTACACGCACTCGCGCGTGATGATGTGGGCCGCGCTGCAGGCCGGCGTGGACGCCGTGCGGATCCACGGGCTGCCCGGGGACGTGGAGACGTGGGAGGAACACCGGGACCAGCTCGCGCACGAGATCTGGACCAACGGCTACGACCCCCAGGTGGGTTCGTTCGTGCAGTACTACGGCTCCACGGACGTGGACGCCTCCCTGTTGCAGCTGCCCACGGTGGGTTTCGTGGCCTACGACGACGAACGCATGCTCGGCACCGTGGCGCGCATCCGCAAGGAGCTCACGGACCGATCGGGGCTGCTGCACCGCTACCGCAACCTCCCGCAGCTCACCGACCTGGACGACGCCGAGGCGTTCGTGTCCTCGATCGGTCAGGACGGTTTCGCGGGGCAGTCGGTGCCGTCCGTGTCCGCGACCCTGCAGTTGGCCGAGCAGCTGGCGCTGTGCGGTCACACGGGGGACGCCACGCGGCTCACGGATCTCGTGCTCGGCACCGCCAACGAGCTGGGTCTGTTGCCCTCCACCTATTCGCCGTCCCAGCGCCGGGCCACCGGCAACTTCCCGCAGGTGGAGGCCCACCTGAACCTCATCCGGGTGCTGGACATCCTGGAGACGGAGCTCGATCGGTCGTAGGCCGGCGATTCTTCGCCGTGGCGGGGATCACGATAGCGTGTGAGGACCAGCCACGCCGGGCCCGGTGAGACTCGGCTGGTGGCCGAGGGAGTGCCTCGGCACCCTTCCCGGGCCGAGACTTTGGAGGCGTTGCAATGGCACGCACCGTCAATACCGGAACCGATCCTCACGCCCTCGCCGATCCCGCCGTGGACCTCGTGCGCACGTGGCTGCTCAGGGCTCAGGAGAACCAGCGGAAGAACACCCAGAAGAACCCCGCGGAGGACCGTCTGGCCGCCGTGCTCCAGGACCCCAACGGGTTGGAGTTCACGGTGGGATTCGTGGATCGCGTCGTCCGCACCGAGGACACCAAGGCCGCGGCAAAGGCCCTGCAGGACATCGCGACGTTGACCCCGCAGTCCATGCCCGCCACGGACCGGGCCCAGATCCAGGCGGGCACGGCGCTGTCCGGGGTGCTGCCCTCCGTGGTGGTCCCCGCGGCACGCACCCGATTGCGGCAAATGGTGGGACACATGGTCGTGGACGCCCGCCCCGGCCCGTTCGGCAAGTCCGTCAAGGCCCTGCGGTTGCACGGGCACCGGCTCAACATCAACCTGCTGGGCGAGGAAGTGCTCGGTGAGGACGAGGCCAAGAAGCACCTCGCGGACGCCGAGGGTCTGCTGCGCCGCGAGGACGTGGACTACGTCTCCCTCAAGGTCTCCTCCGTGGTACCGCAACTGTCCCACTGGGGCTTCGACCGCACCGCCGAGCGCGTGGTCGAGCGGTTGCTGCCGCTGTACGAGACCGCGGCCACCAAGGGCACCGGCAAGATGTTCATCAACCTGGACATGGAGGTCTACTCGGACCTCGAGCTGACCATCGAGGTGTTCCAGCGGCTGCTGAACAAGCCCCAGCTGAAGAACCTCGAGGCCGGCATCGTCATCCAGGCCTATCTTCCAGACGCCCTCGGCGCCATCCAGCGGCTCTCCGAGTGGTCCGGGCAGCGCGTCGCGGACGGCGGCGCACAGATCAAGGTCCGCCTGGTCAAGGGCGCGAACCTCGCCATGGAGAACGTGGACGCGGAGATGCACGGCTGGCCGCTGGCCACCATGGAGTCCAAGCAGGCCACGGACACCAACTACAAGCGCGTGCTCTCGTGGCTGTTCCACCCCGAGCGCATGCGCGGTATGCGCCTGGGGGTCGCGGGGCACAACCTCTTCGACATCGCGTTCGCCCACCTGCTCGCGGCGGAGCGCGGTGTCACCGACCGCATCGAGTTCGAGATGCTCCAAGGCATGGCCACCTCCCAGAGCGAGGCCGTGTCCACGGACGTGGGCCAGTTGTTGCTCTACGTCCCGGCGGTCAAGCCCGCGGAGTTCGACGTCGCCGTGTCCTACCTGGTGCGGCGGCTCGAGGAGAACTCCGCGAACGAGAACTTCATGTCCGGGATCTTCGACCTGGGTCCGGACAACTGGGTCTTCCAGCGCGAGGAGGCCCGGTTCCGGGCGGCGCTCGCTGACCTCGAGGACGATCCCCAGGCGCTCGATCCGCGGCGCGTGCAGGACCGCCGCACGGAAACCGCGGGGGAGACCCCCACGATCCCCCTGGACGAGCCGTTCCGCAACGAACCGGACACGGACGTCTCCGTCCCCGCCAACCAGAAGTGGGCGGAGGAGATCGCCGAACGCATCGGGGACCCACAGTGGTACGAATCGCTGGCGGTCCCCGAGCTGCTGCGGGACGTCGAGGAGAACTCGGGGGATGCGGTCGAGGCCGTGAACGACGTCGTCGCCACCGCCAAGGCCGCGGGGCAGCGATGGGCCGCCACGCCCGCTCGCGAGCGCGCCGAGATCCTCAACCGCGCCGGGGACATCCTGGCCGCGCGCCGCGGTCACCTCATGGCCGTGGCCGGCGCGGAGACCGGCAAGGTGCTGGAGCAGAGCGACCCCGAGGTCTCCGAGGCCGTGGACTTCTGCCGCTACTACGCCCGCCGCGTGCTGGAGCTGGAGTTCGTGGACGGTGGCGACTTCGTGCCGCACGCCGTGACCGTGGTGACCCCGCCGTGGAACTTCCCGCTGGCCATCCCCACGGGCACTACGGTGGCGCCCCTGGCCACGGGCTCGGCCGTGATCCACAAGCCCTCCCCCGAATCGCGGCGCTGCTCCACCGCCATGTGTGAAGCACTGTGGGAGGCCGGTGTGCCCCGGGACGTGCTGCAACTCGTGGCCCCCGTGGAGGGGGAGGCCGGTCAGCAGCTGATCTCCCACCCGGACGTGGAGCGCGTGGTGCTCACCGGCGCGTACGAGACGGCGCAGTTGTTCGCGTCGTGGGATCCCGCACGGCCCCTCACGGCCGAGACCTCCGGGAAGAACGCGCTCGTGATCACGCCCAGCGCGGACCGTGACCAGGCGGTGTGGGACCTGGTGTCCAGCGCGTTCGGTCACGCGGGGCAGAAGTGCTCCGCGGCATCGCTCGGGATCCTCGTGGGGTCCGTGGCCACGTCCGAGCGGTTCCGCCGTCAGCTCGTGGACGCGGCGTCCTCCATGGTGGTGGACTGGCCCGTGAACCTTCAGGCGAGCGTGGGCCCCACCGTGGAACAGCCCGGCGACAAGCTACTGCGGGCGCTGACCCAGCTGGAACCCGGCGAGGAATGGCTGATCGAGCCCAAGCAGTTGGACGACACCGGGCGGTTGTGGCGTCCCGGGATCCGCACCGGTGTGAAGCCGGGGTCCTTCTTCCACCTCACCGAGTGCTTCGGCCCCGTCCTGGGGCTCATGTCCGCGGACAGCCTCGAGGAGGCCGTGGAGCTGCAGAACGCCACGGACTACGGGCTCACCGCGGGCATCCACTCGCTGGACGCGGACGAGATCCTGCGCTGGGTGGACACCGTCCAGGCGGGCAACCTCTACGTCAATCGCGGGATCACGGGTGCGATCGTGCAGCGCCAGCCGTTCGGCGGCTGGAAGCGCTCCTCCGTGGGTCTCGGCGCGAAGGCCGGTGGCCCCAACTACCTGGCGTCGCTGGGCCGCTGGAAGCGCGCCGGGTTCTCGTCCTCCAGCACGGACCGCGGTGCGGCCGGTGCGTGGGTTCTGGACCCGCGTGTGCACCGCGCACTGGACGCCGTGACCCCGCTGATCTCGGACGAGGACCTCGTGTGGTTGCGCCGCGCCGCGCAGTCCGACCAGTCCGAGTGGCAGCGCGAGTTCGGCCAGGTCAAGGACCCCACGGCCCTGCTCAGCGAGGCCAACATGTTCCGCTACCGCCCCCGCACCGTGGTGGTGCGCGCCCAGGAAGGGGCGTCCCTCACGGACGTCCTGCGCGTGGGCCTCGCGGCCGTGCGCTCGGGTTCGCAGGTGGTCCTCAGCGCCGCGGACTCGCTGCCCGCAGCCGTGAACGGGCTGTTCGCCACGGTGCTGAACCCGGCGTCCGACGCCGAGTTCGCGCACGCCCTGGGCACCGGTTCCCTGGGCCCGCTGGGTCAGCTCTCGGACCTGCGCGCCCTGGACGACGACGCCCTCGACGTCCGCCACGGCGCCCGCGTCCGCGTGATCTCCCCGTGGGACGGCTCCGAGGAGGACCTCAAGGACCTCTACGCGATGCGCGCCGAGCACCCGGACATCGCCCTGATCACCGAGGACGTGGTGGGCGCCGGGCGCGTGGAGATGATGTACATGCTGGCCGAGCAGGCCGTGTCCATCACCATGCACCGCTTCGGCAACCACAGCCAGTCCATGCAGCGGGTGGTGGACGAGCTGGTGCGGTGACCCGGTGGCGTCGCCCCTGACGCCTGACCGACCACGAGTCGCGCTCCCGATTCACGGTGGCGCGGCTCGTGCCGTGAGGGGCGGTCCCGGTGCGCCGCTCCCCGGCCCACGGTGCGGCTCCCGACCCCGGGGCATTTCGCGCCTCAGATTCACCGCCCCCTGGTGTTCTCCTTCTGCTGCCGCCACGTCAGCCCACCGGCCACCATCACGAGCACCGCCACCAGCAGGAGGGCGCCGGGGAAGTAGAGCCGGGTCCGTCGTGAGACCTGCGCAGTCATGTCTCCACGGTACCGAGGGCCAGGGCACGGGAGCATTGGCCGAACGGCCACTCTTGGGGGACTGCCACCGTGGAGATGCAGCGTGAAGGAGGGCCGCAGTTTCACATGATGCTCGGCGCTATTGCGGGCGCCAGATTGCCGCAGCAGTGATTCCATGGGTGGATCACCGCACTGCCCCCATGCATGCCTGGATCCGGTTGGTCTCGTGGCTCGGGGCCGCCGCGGTGCTCCTGCGGGGTGGAGCCGGCACGGCGGGCGCATGGGGCTCGGTGGTTCTCGGGCACTCGACCTGGGCCGACTCCGCGGTTCTCGGCCATGCCCTCCTGTGGGATCCCCTGTTCGTCCTATGGGGATTGGCGCTTGCCGGAGGACCGGGTCACTCGCTCGTGAGCGCCTTGACGAACACGTCCTGGATATCCTCCGGGGTGCGGGCGACGTGCGAGGAGCCGCCCGTGGCCTCCGCGATCTGCTTCAGGACGTCCTCGTCCGCGTCCTTCGAGATGCCCACGGTGATGATGCGCACGGGGTTGTCCGGGTCCTGCTCGTCCTTGAGCATGGTGAGCAGGTTGTCGAGGGAGATGGAGCCGGGGTCGTGGTTCATGCCGTCGGTCAGGACGATCACCGTGCGCAGATGCCCGGGGGCGTCTTCGTGGAGCACCTCGCGGTAGGCGGCCAGGGTGGTGTCGTACAGGCCGGTGTAGCCGTCGGGGGCGTAGGTCAGGGACTCCGCGTCCCGGGAGAGCTGGTCCCGCTGGGTGCCGCCGTCCACCGAGGCGGAGAGCTCGCGCACCGGGGTGAGGGAACGGTAGTCCTTGTCCCCGTCCAGGTGCCGCTGGAAGGTCCACAGGCCGAGGGCGTCGTGCTCGGGGAACAGCCCCACGGCGGTCGCGGCGGCGGCCTTCGTCAGATCCATGCGGGTGGAGCCGTCCTGGTCCACCTTCTCGCCCATGGACCCGGAGGCGTCGATCGCCACGAGTGCGTGGAACGGTTCCGCCAGGTGCTGCCACTGGGCGAGCGCCTGCTGCAGGGCGGCGTCGTCCGCGGTGGGGGCGTCGTCACCGGGGGTGCTCGCCACGAGCTCCGTGTCCGCGTTACGGGAGTGGTAGGCGTCCCACTCCGCGCGAGAAACCACGGTCGCGCTGCGCGGCGGGGCGCCGGAGGCCGCGCCCGCGGCCAGGGCGGGGCTCAGTGGGCTCGGGCTGGCGGTGGTCTCCGCGGTGGAGTGCTTGACGAGCTGCTCGAGCCGCTCGTCGGCACTGCGCACGGGCGCGGCGTCGCCCTCCGTGCGCGCACGGAATTTCAGGGCCTCGTCCGTGGCGGCCTTATCGGCGCGCCCGTTCTCGGCCTCGCCCAGCGCACGGGAGACCAGCTCGCGCGTGCCGGCGTCCTCCTGGGGGCGCCCCAGCTCCACGTTGCTGTCCTGCAGCACGGCGGACCAGGTGGTCGCGCTGGTCTTGGCGCGGGCGACGACGACGGGCTCCCCACCCGCCGTACTCGCGTCACCGGACGCGGCGCTCGAGGCCGCGTCCGAGGGTTTCTCGCTCGCGGCGTCGTCCCCGCGCGGGATCAGGAAGACGGCGGCGAGCAGCAGCAGGACGGCCACCAGGCCCAGGGCCAGCCAGGTCAGCAGCGTTCCGCTCGGCCCGCGGCGTTCGGCGCGGTGCGCTCCGCGGTGCCGGTGCGTTCCAGGATCAGTCATCTCGGTGTTCCCCCGTCTCGTGCGTCACGGCCCCTGCGGGCGGTGGTGCACAGCCAGCCCGCTGCCCGCAGTGATGCGGCCGCGGTGCGTCCCCACGCCGTGGTGAGGTGGCACACACGACGTCTTCCCCGGGGACAACATTACGAGGTTTCGACGACGCCGCGGCGGCATGACGCTGTTTGGCGCCGCCGCTGGGGCCGGGCCATCCCCCTGCCCGTGCAGACCACCCGGCCCGACCGCCGGGTCAGCCCAGCACGGCCCGCAGGTACGGTGCAGTGGCGCTGTCCGGGTGCGCCGCGACGTCGGCGGGAGTGCCCGCGACAACCACCCGCCCGCCGTCCGAGCCGGCACCCGGGCCCATGTCGATCACGTGATCGGCCTGGGCAACCATGCGCATGTCCAGCTCGGCCATGACCACCGTGTTGCCCGCGTCTGCCAGCCCCTGCAGGTGGTTCATGAGCCGGTCGCTGTCCGCGGGGTGCAGTCCCGCGGTGGGCTCGTCCAGCACGTAGAGCGTGTCCCCGCGCGAGGCCCGCTGCAGCTCGGAGGCGAGCTTGACCCGCTGCGCCTCCCCGCCGGAGAGCTCGGTGGCGGGCTGGCCCAGCCGCAGGTAGCCGAGTCCCACGTCCCGCAGCACGCCCAGGGTGTGGTGGACGGCGTCCTCGCCCTCGAAGAACGTATGCGCCTCGTCCACGCTCATGGCCAGCACATCCGCCACGGAGCGCTCCCGCCACAGCACCTCCAGGGTCTCGGCCTTGTAGCGGGTGCCGTGGCAGTCCGGGCAGGGCGCGTAGATGCTCGGCAGGAACAGCAGCTCCACCATCACACTGCCCTCGCCCTCGCACGTGGGGCAGCGCCCACCGGCCACGTTGAACGAGAACCGTCCGGCCTTGTAACCGCGCCGTTTCGCCTCGTCCGTGGCGGCGTAGAGCTTGCGGACGGCGTCGAACAGACCGGTGTAGGTGGCCACGTTGGAGCGCGGGGTGCGCCCGATGGGCTTCTGGTCGATCACGACGACGCGCCGCACGCTCCCCGGCAGGGAGACGACGTGCCCGCGCACCTCGTCCGCGGCGTCGTCGGCGGTCAGCAGGTCCGCCTCCGGGTCCCCGGTGATCTCCGTGTCCTCCTGGCCGCCGTGGCCCAGCCGCTCGCGCACCAGCACCGGCAGCGCCTGACTGACCAGGCTGGACTTGCCCGAGCCGGAGATGCCGGTGACGGCGGTGAGGCACCCGGCGGGGAGGCTCACGTCCAGGCCGCGCAGGTTGTTGCGCGTGACGCCTTCGAGCTGCAGCCACCCCTGCGGCGTGCGGGGCTCGCGCGCCTCTGCCGACGGCGCATGCTCGGCGAAGAGGTAGCGGCGCGTCGCAGACTCGGGAACTTCCGCGAGACCGCTCGGCTTACCGCTGTAGAGCACCCGCCCGCCGCGCTCGCCGGCGTCCGGGCCGATGTCCACGAGCCAGTCCGCCTCGTGGATCACGGTCAGGGAGTGCTCCACCACGAACAGACTGTTGCCGCGGTCCTTGAGTCCGTGCAGGATCCCGATGAGCGCGTCCAGGTCCCGGGGGTGCAGACCTGCGGAGGGCTCGTCGAGCACGTAGACCACCCCGAAGAGCTGGGACGAGAGCTGGGTGGCCAGCCGCAGCCGCTGCCGCTCACCCCCGGAGAGTGTGGGCGTGGTGCGGTCCAGGGAGAGGTAGCCCAGGCCCAGGTCGATCATGGGCTGCAGCCGCGCCACGAGGTCCGCGGCGAGACGCTGCGCGGCGGCCCGCTTCTCCACGGAGAGGTTCGGGGTGCGCCGGACGTCCGGGGCGGCGTCGTGCGAGGCGCCGCCCTCCGCCACGCGCGAGGCGGTGGAGGCGGCGCGGGCCTCGGCGTCGAGCACGTGGTCATCCAGGTGCTGCGCCTCGCCGGGGGTCCAGTCCTCGGCAGTCACGGAGCGCGCGATCTCCGCCAGGCGCGCGAGCGGCAGGTGCGAGAACTCGGCGATGTCCAGGCCCTCGAACGTCACGGACAGGGACTCGTGCTTGATCTTCTTGCCGTGGCACTCCGGGCACAGCTCGCTCGTGAGGTACTGGGCCGCGCGCTTCTTGGTGCTCGGGCTCTTCGCGTTGGCGAAGGTGTCCAGCACGTAGCGCCGCGCTCCGACGAACGTGCCCTGGTACGTGGGCTCCACACCCTCCTGCTGGGCCCTGCGCGTCTGGTTCGGGGTGAGCCCGCGGTACACACCCACCGTGGGGCGGTCCTCGGTGTAGAGAATCCAGTCCCGGTCCTTCTTCGGCAGGTCCTTCCAAGGGGTGTCCACGTCGTAGCCCAGGGAGACCAGGATGTCCCGCTGGTTCTGCCCCGCCCACGCCACGGGCCAGGAGGCGACGGCGCGCTCACGGATGGTCAGCGACGGGTCCGGGACCATGGTGTCCTCGGTGACCTCGTAGACCCGCCCGATCCCGTGGCAGGTGGGGCAGGCGCCCTGCACGGTGTTCGCGGAGAAGTCCTCCGCGTAGAGCATGGCCTGTTCCGGCGGGTACCAACCGGCGCGCGAGTACAGCATCCGGACCAGGCTCGACAGCGTGGTCACGGTGGCCACGTCCGAGCGCGCTCCGCCCCCGCCGCGCTGCTGCTGGAGGGCGACGGCGGGCGGCAGCCCCTCAATCACGTCCACGTCCGGGACACCCGCCTGGTCGATCAGCCGGCGCGCGTACGGCGCCACGGACTCCAGGTAGCGTCGCTGCGACTCCGCGAACAGCGTGCCGAACGCGAGGGACGACTTCCCCGAGCCGGACACCCCCGTGAACACCACGATGGAGTCCCGGGGCAGGTCCAGGGAGACGTCCCGGAGGTTGTTCTGGCGCGCGCCGCGCACCACCACGCCGTGCTGCCAGGATGCGGTGTCGTTCTGTTCAGTAGTCACCTGGTCCACGCTACCCGGGGGTTCCGTCAGGCGGAGCGGGCCTGCCCTTCGGCGGTGTCCGGCATGGGGGGACAACCAGCCATACAGCGTCCTCAGCACCGTCGACATCCCCGCGGGCGCCGCATGACCGCCCATCACCACGGGGCGCGGTCGAGTGCTGTTCGAACGCCCCGCAGAGCGGCCCGGAGCGCGGCCGCACTCGCCCCGATTGAGCACCATGGGATGGACGTGGACTTCGAGCGCACGGGTATTCTCAACCCGGCCGTGGAGCCTCACCGGGTGCAGTGGCTGAACAAACCCCATGCTGAGGACGGCTCCAGCGTCTTCCTGGATGAGCGCGCGGTGCGTGGGCAGGTCCACTCCCCACATACCTCGCCGGGCGGTGGAGGAAGCGGGCGTGTGCCATAGGCCACCCCGCCACACTGGCCCGGGTGGTCGCGGAGCTGGGTGGCGAGATCCACGAATACAGCCGCGTAACCGAGCGGGACACCTCGGGTGACGGCGTGGTGGCCCACACCGACGCCGGGCTCGTGCGGGCGCCTCGCGCCGTGCTGGCCACCAACGTGTTCCCGTCCCTGCTCGAGCGCGACAGGCTCAAGACCGTCCCGGTCTACGACTACGCGCTGATGACCGAGCCGCTCACCGACGGGCAGCTGGACCCGATCGGGTGGCGCAACAGGCAGGGCCTGGCGGATCTGGCCAACCTACCGACCCGGCGGGGGTCGGCGGTCCTACCGTGGTCAGATCAGCAGCACCAGCACCACGATGACCGCCACGATCACTGCGAACACGATGGCCCAGTTGCGGGCCACGTGGCGGTCCTCGGCCCGGGTCTGCTCGCTGTCCGGGTCCCGGTCCGCGTACCGGTCGCTGCCCACGCCGTAGTACAGCTCGTTGGTGGACGGTTCGCGCGGGGGCACCGGCGGTCCGTGGCGGTCGGGCGAGTCCGAGGGACCGGCCGGGTGGGCGGCGTCGTTCTCGTCCTGGGACTCGCCGCCGATGGGACGTCCCGAGAGGCTGCCCGGCTCCCAGGTCTGCCGCGGTGCGTTGGCGCCGGGGCCCGCGATCGAGTCGCGCACGGGCACGCCCTCGCCCGGGTAGCGATGTCCGGGCCGGGAGGGCTCGTCCAACTCGTCCTCGCCCAGCATCTCGGAGGCCGGGATGCCGGTGGTCGTGACCGCGGGGCCCTGCGAGCCGACGGGACCCTGCGGCGTCGGCATCGAACCGGGCGCGGACGACGCCGCCGCTCCGCCGTCCCGGGGGTTGTCCGCCGCCGCGCGCAGCACCTCCGAGAAACGGGCCAGTGGCTCCCGCTGCGCGGGTGCCGCGTCGTGGGCGACCTGGTCCGCGCGATCCGCGACGGAACGCAGCACTGCAGCGTCGGACAGCCCGAGATCCCGGGCCGCCATGGCGAGTTCGAGGGGCGGGTGAGAAGGGTTTGCGGTGGTGGCCCACTCCAGCAGGCCGGTGCGGACGGGGGAGGACAGGGATTCCCGCAGGGCGGACTGGAGCGCCGGGACGTCCGCGAGCGCGAGCAGTTCGAGTGGCGGGGTGCTGCCGTAGCCGTGGGCGGCCTGGTCCAGCGGGCCGCGGTGGCCGAAGAGGGCGGCGAGCATGGCGGCCGCCGCATACCGGTCCTCCACGGTGCGCACGTCCGAAACGCGGCGCATCAGTTCCGCCTGGGCGGGGGAACCCGCCTGGCGGACCGTGTCCAGCAGTGCAGGGTCCGCGCGCACCAGCCGCGCCGGTTCCTGCAGGGCCCGGGCGAGCTCGGGATCCAGTGAGTCACTCATGACGTCCGCCTTTCTCAGTCGTGGGGAAAGCCTACGGGAGGTCGAGGGCGCGGTGCGGGGCTAGGGTGATCGACTGTGACCCGCACCCCATCTTCGCCGACGCGCACGGCCCCCGGAATCCTGCTGGCGGTGCTCATGGCCGCGATGGCCGCCGGGCCGGTGTTCAACTACGGGGTGGGTGCGCTGAGCGCCACCATCGTGGAGAGCTACGGGATCACCGAGGGGCAGTATGGGTTCATCATCACGGCGGTGTTCGTGGTAGCGGGTCTCGCGGCGCCGCTGCTGGGAGTGCTCGCGGACCGCATCGACACCCGCGTGCAGCTCACCCTGATCTTCGGGGGTGTGCTGGTGGCGTTCCTGCTCAGCGCCACGTGGCAGTCCTACGCCATGCTGATGGTCGCGGCCCTGATTGCGGGTCTTGCGCAGTCCTTCTCCAACCCGGTGACCAACCGCATCGTCGCGCAGCGCGTGCCGCTGGCCCAGCGCTCCGCGTGGATGGGGTGGAAGCAGTCCGGGGTGCAGGTGGGTCTGCTGGTCGCGGGCCTCACGTTCCCGGTGGCGGGCGCGGCGTTCGGGTGGCGGGGTGCCGCACTGTTCGGCGCGCTGCTGTGCGTTCCCCTGCTCGTCACGGGGTGGACCGTGGTCACCCGGCTGCAGCGCCGCGCCCGAGAGAACACCCCGACGACGCCGCCCGCTCCCTCTCCCGTCGCGCCCTCCGCCGCGGCGTCGTCGGGGGCGCTGCCGCCCGCGGTGTGGCTGCTGACGCTGACGTCCTTCCTCAACGCGGTGGGCACGCAGGGCGTGAATGTGTACGCGTCCCTGTTCGCGGTGCGGGCCATGGGGTACACCGTCACGGTGGCCGGGTTGCTGCTGGGCATGATGGGGGTGATCGGGATCGGAAGCCGGATCGGGTGGGGCCGGGTGACCGGCAGGCTCGGCAGACCCGCACCGCTGATCCAGGTCATGAGCCTGGGCGGGATCGTGGGGCTCGGGCTGCTCGTGCTCGCGGAGACGACGCAGCAGCACTGGCTCATGTGGCTGGGCGTCGCCTTCCACGCCGCTTTGCCACTGGCGGCGAACGTAGTGATCAACTCGGGCATCGTGGCCGCCGTGCCCAAGGAACGGATCGGGGTTGCGTCCGGACTGGTGGCCACCGGGATGTACCTGGGCTTCGCGCTCGGGCCCGTGGTGGTGGGCCAGCTCGTGGACCTCACGGGGGCGTTCACCGCCGGATGGGCCGCCGTCGCCGGAGCATACGTGCTGTGCTTTGTGGCGGCGCTGGTGCTCGGGCGGGTGCAGGCACGCAGAGCCTGAGATGTGAACGGGGCCCGGGGCGCGCAGCGCTCGCTTGGCCCTGGTCCCCCGGCCCGTTGCTTGTGGGAAACCGCACGGGGAGGCGGCCCTGCCGCGTGCCCGGCCCCGCACATGTGGTGCGATGGACCCATGAGCACACCTCGCACGGACCTCTCGCAGACCCTCCCCCGCCTGGATGGCAGCAGCTACAGCGCGTACAAGCAGCTCAAGGGCTCGTGGCGGCTCGGGGAGGCGGAGCTCGTCCTGGACCGCGTTCAGTCGGACCCGTACGCCCCGCCGTCCCTCGCGCGCGTGCGGCTGCCCCTGCGCAGCACGGGGATCCCGAGTGGGCTGATCGCCTCGAAGGACCGACGCGTGGCGGTCGGGGACTTTCTCACCCGGCAGTTCTCCCGTGCCGCCCGTGAGCTGGGCCCTCGCGGTGGCAAGGACTCGGGCGGGATCTCCATGCAGAGCACTGGCCAGGAGATCCTGGAGCGCTCGTCCGTCGTGGTGCCGGACCCCGCGGCCGCGGATGCGTACGCGGAGGTGCGCTGCGAGATCGCCCTGCCCGCCGCGGGCCGCCGCATTAAGGGCCATGCCGCGCACCGGCTGCTCACCGAGGTGCTGCCGGGCGTCGTCGAGCGCGCGCTGCGGTACGAGAACCTGGACACCCGCGCCCTGCAGGCCCACGTGACCTCCCACCTGGATGCCCAGCACCTGCGGGAGCAGCTGCCGCAGCGTGGACTCGTGGCGTTCGTCGCGGACAGCGCCGTGCTGCCGCGCGCCTCCGGGCACCGGGACGAACCGCTGGCCCGAGGCGCCGTCCTGTTCGAGACGCCTCCGGAGCTGCGCGTGGAGCTCGAGCTCGAAGACGGGTCGACCGTGAGCGGCATGGGGATCCCCGAGGGCGTCACGGTGGTCGTGGGTGGCGGCTACCACGGCAAGTCCACGCTGCTGCAGGCTCTGGAGCGCGGGGTCTACAGTCACGTGCCTGGCGACGGCCGCGAACGCGTGGTCACCCTGCCGAGCGCCATGTCCGTGCGCGCGGAGGACGGCCGGGCCGTGAGCCACACGGACGTCTCGCCGTTCATCAACAACCTGCCCACCGGCGCGGACACCCGCGACTTCAGCACGTCCAACGCCTCCGGCTCCACGTCCCAGGCGGCCGCCACTGTGGAGGCCGTCGAAGCGCAGGCGGGGGTGCTCCTGCTGGACGAGGACACGTGCGCCACCAACCTCATGGTGCGGGACGAGCGGATGCGGGCCATGGTTCCGGGCGAACGCGAGCCCATCACACCATTCGTGGACCGCGTGGGGGCCCTCTACACGGAGCGTGGGGTGTCTTCGATCCTGGTCACGGGTGGCTCCGGGGCGTTCCTGGACGTCGCGGACCTGGTGGTGGCCATGGACGCCTACCGCGCCGTGGATGTCACTGAGCGCGCCCGGCAGGTGGTGCGGGACTTCCCGCGCCCCGAGGACATGCGTCCTGCGGCGTCCTTCGGGGAGATCCGCCCGCACGTTCCTGGCGGCGCCTCGGAAGCGTCCGGCACGGTCCCGGCCGAACGCGGTACCACCCCGTCCGGACCCGGTGCCGCGGGGCACGATGCCTCCCGGTCCGGTCCGCGCCATGGCGCCACCCAGCAGGGCGGCAGGGACAAACCCGCTCGCGCTCGCGGCCTCGACACCATCCAGTGGGGCCGCGAGGACGTGGACCTCTCCGCTCTGAGCCAGCTCGTGGACCCTTCGCAGACGGAAGCGATTGCGCGGCTTCTGGAGGAGATCGAGCGCACGGCCGACGGCCGCACTCTTCTGACCGAGCTGGTGGACGCGGCCCTGGAGCGGGTGGTGCGGGACGGACTGGACGCCCTGGCCCACCACAGGGGCCACCCGGGACATCTGGCGCTGCCCAGGGCACAGGACGTGGTGGCGGCCTACCACCGGGTGCGCCGATGAGGGGCAGCGCGTGACCCCGGCAGCGGTGTGCGTCCCCTCGTACGGCTGCTCCCTCGGAACAGAGGAGGGGCAGAAATCCGCGGCGGTGGAGCACCGGCGGTGCACAGGCCGAGACTCGCGGAGGAGAAGGGGAGGAGAGACGCGCAGGTGGGGGGCGACGTCGTCCGGGGTTAGTTATCCACCGCGCGGCGAATGTCCTCCAGCGAAGTCAGCTCGCCCGCGTTGATGCGTTCGCGCACCGACTCGTATTGCTCCTGGGAGGACGCGAACGGGATCTCCTGCCCCTGGGCATCCAGCAGCCGGCCGTCCACGAACTGGTCGCCGTCCTGCAGTGCGCCGGCCTCGCGCGGGGAGAGCACCCGCAGCCCCACGGTGTTCATGCCCATGGCCTCGGTGGTGCGCCGGCTGCGGCCCATCTCGTTGAAGAAGAAGTTCATGACCAGCGCGGCCACGGCGGCGGACGAGATACCGGAAGAGAAGATGATGCCCACCCAGTCGGGGAACGCGTCGTAGAAGGTGGGGACCACGATCGGGACCATGCCGAAGGACAGGGAGACGGCCACGATGATCAGGTTCATGCCGCCGCGGTAGTCCACGCGGGCCAGCGTGCGGATGCCCGAGGACATCACGGTGCCGAAGAGCACGAAGCCCGCACCGCCCATCACCGGCAGGGGGATGGCGGCGATGACCTGGCCGAGCACGGGCAGCATGCCCAGCAGCACCATGAACACGCCACCCAGGGCCACCACGTAGCGGCTCTTGACCTTGGTGATCGCCACCAGGCCCACGTTCTGCACGAACGCCGTCTGCGTGAAGGAGTTGAACACCGGCGCCACGGCGGAGGACAGCATGTCCGCGCGCAGCCCGTCCGCGATGCGTGCCGAGTTGATGCGCGAGCCCGTGATCTCGGACAGGGCCAGGATGTCAGCGGTGGTCTCCGCCATGTTCACCAGGATCACAATGCCCATGGCCACGATCGCCGCCATGTGGAACGTGGGTGCACCGAAGTGGAACGGGGAGGGCAGCGCAACCCACGGCCCCTGCCCCACGTGCGAAAAGTCCGCCATGCCGGTGGCCCACGCCACCACGGTGCCCACCACGATCGCCACCAGGATGGCCAGCCGTGACAGCACCGCTCCGCCGAACTTGGACAGCAGCAGCACGGCAAGCAGCGTGACCCCCGCCAGGGCGATGTTGCCCAGCGAGCCGTAGCCGGGTGCCTTCTCGTCCCCGCCCATGGACCACGACGCCGCCACGGGCACCAGGGTGATGCCAATGGTCGTGATGATGGACCCCGTGACCACGGGCGGAAAGAAGCGGAGCACGCGGGCAAAGAAGGGCGCCACCAGGAACCCGAAGGCGGAGGCCACCATGATGGAGCCCATCACCGACTGGATGCCGCCCCCCGTGGCCAGCACGGACAGCATCGTGGCGATCCCGGTGAAGGAGACCCCCTGCACGAGCGGCAGCTGGGAACCGATCCGCGGCAGCCCCCACGCCTGCAGGAACGTGGCGAACCCGCCCACGAACAGGGCGGCGGCTACGAGCAGGGCGGTGGTGGCGGCGTCGTACCCGGCGGCACTGGCCACCACGAGCGGCACGGCGATCAGACCGCCGTACATGGTGAGGATGTGCTGCACGGCGTACGCCACGGTGCGCCCGGCGCCCAGCCGTTCGTCCTCGGGGCGGGACCCCCGCTCGTGGGAAAGGGCGGGTGATGCGCTGCTGGGCATGAGGATCCTCGATCGGGGCAGTCGTGAGGGGACACGGAAAGTGTAGGCGGGCGCGGCGCGTGCAGTGCCCGCCGCGCAAAACCGACTACCCTACGGGAATGGCCTTTCACGCGGACTCCACCGAACTGGACAACAAGGAAATCCTGACCTGGGAGGGGTTCGGGACCGCCACCCGGGAACTCGCCCAGCAGATCGTGGACTCGGAATTCGTCCCGGACATCATCATCGCGGTGGCGCGCGGTGGTCTGCTGCCCGCCGGGGCGCTGTCCTACGCCATGGGCGTGAAGCTCTCTGACGCCGTGAACGTCGAGTTCTACACGGACGTCCACGAGACCCTTCCGGACCCGGTGCTGCTCGCCCCCATGCTGGACACGGACTCCATCAGCGACAAGAAGGTGCTGGTCGTGGACGACGTCGTGGACTCCGGACGCACCCTTTCCCTCGTGTTGGAGCTGCTGCGCGGCTATGGCGCCGAGTGCCGCTCCGCCGTGGTCTACGAGAAGTCCCGCTCGGAGGTCCGTCCGGACTTCTCTTGGAAGTCCACGGACGAGTGGATTGTCTTCCCGTGGTCCGCGCAGGAGCCGGTGACCAAGCAGGGCTGATCCGCCCGTCGGCGCCGCCCCGCGCGCTGCAAAAACTCAGCAGGTGCCGTCTACCGAACAGTAGATGGCACCTGCTCCGTTAAGCACGCGATTGCGGGGGGGGGTGGGGCGTGGGGGGGTCTGGTGCGCGAGGTGTTACTTCTTGACCCGCTCCCACACCAGCCCGGCCGTGGCCTCCGCGATGGCCCGCTCCTCGTCCGTGGCCACCACGAGGACCTCGATTGCGGAGGTCTCCGCACTGATGCGGGCCACGTCCCCCCGGGGGGCCTCGTTGAGCGTGGGGTCCAGGGTGATCCCGAGCGCGCCCAACTGGTCGCACACCAGGGCGCGGAACTTGGGGGAGTTTTCGCCGATGCCCGCGGTGAAGATCAGCGCGTGGGCTCCACCGACTGCCACGTGGTAGCCGCCGATGTACTTCGCCAGGCGGTAGGCGGCCATGTCCAGTGCGAGCTGTGCCCGCCGGTCCCCGGAGCTGGCCCGCTGCGCCACGGCCCGCATGTCCGAGTCCCCGCAGACGCCCTGCAGACCGGACTCGTTGTTGAGGATTCGGTTCATGTCCTGGGCGCTCATCCCGGGGTTGCGCTCCAGCATGGCGGTGACCACGGAGGGGTCCAGGTCCCCGCTACGGGTGCCCATGACCAGTCCGGCCAGGGGGGTGTAGCCCATGGAGGTGTCGTAGGAGCGGCCCTCGCGGATGGCGGTGGCCGAGGCGCCGTTGCCCAGGTGGGCCACCACGGTGTTGAACTGTTCCCGCGGGATGCCCAGGAACTCGCAAGCCTTGCCGGTCACGTAGTCGTGCGAGGTGCCGTGGAAACCGTAGCGGCGCATCCCGTGTAGCTCGTACCACTGCTCGGGGACGGCGTAGCGCCAGGCCTTCTCGGGCATCGTGCGGTGGAAGGCGGTGTCGAACACGCACACCTGGGGCATCCCCGGATAGGTCTTCTGGATGGCCCGCAGTCCCAGGGCATGCGCGGGGTTGTGCAGCGGTGCCAGCGGGGCCAGCCGCTCGATCGCCCGGATGATCTCGTTGTTCACCAGCACGGGGGCGGAGAAGCGCTCGCCGCCGTGCACCACGCGGTGGCCCGCGGCGTCGATGGTGCGCCCGCCGAGCTCTTCGTCCAGACGCTGGGCGAGGATTTTCAGGGCCTGGGTGTGGTCCTGGATCTCCGACGTGCCGATGTTCTCGATCAGCCCCTTGGTGATCACCTCGCCGCCGGCCATTCCCGCCGTGGCCGTGGCGAGGGGGACGTTCTCGTCGATCGCGGGCATGGAGGAAGTGTAGGCTTGCGGTTCCCCGTCCGCCGGTTCGACCTCCCGCACCTGGTACTTGATGGAGGACGAGCCGCAGTTGACGACCAGTACGAGCATGGTGGTTTCCCTTCGGCGGCGCGCGGGCCGCGGTTGCCAGTGGCGGAGTTCGGGGTTGACGACGCCGCTGCGTCACCAACGCGGGTACGGCGGCCCCGCGCGCGGGGCCGCCGTGTCGTCACAGTGTTTGTGCTTGGATCGCGGTGATCGCGACCGTGTTGACGATGTCGTCCACGGTGCACCCGCGCGAGAGGTCGTTCACGGGTTTGCGCAGTCCCTGGAGCACGGGCCCCACGGCCACCGCGCCCGCCGACTGCTGCACGGCCTTGTACGTGTTGTTGCCCGTGTTCAGGTCCGGGAACACGAACACGGTGGCCTGTCCGGCCACGTTCGACCCCGGGAGCTTGGACTTGGCGATCGAGGCATCCACGGCGGCGTCGTACTGGATGGGCCCCTCGACCTCGAAATCGGGGTGGGCCTCGCGCACGAGGTCGGTCGCGGCGCGTACGCGCTCCACGTCCTCCCCGGAACCGGACCCGCCGGTGGAGTAGGAGAGCATGGCCACGCGCGGCTCCACGCCGAACTCGCGGGCGGTCTGCGCGGAGGCCAGGGCGATGTCCGCGAGCTGCTGCTCGTCCGGGTTGGGGTTCACAGCGCAGTCGCCGTAGACGAGCACGCGGTCCGCGAGCAGCATGAAGAACACCGAGGAGACGATGTTCACGCCCTCCCGGGTCTTCACGAATTCCAGGGCGGGGCGGATGGTGTTGGCGGTCGTGTGGGCCGCTCCGGAGACCATTCCGTCCACGTCCCCCATCTGCACCATCATGGTCCCGAAGTAGGAACCGTCGGTCATCCGTTCGAGGGCCTGTCCCTTGCTCACACCCTTGTGGGAGCGCAGTTTCACGTACTCGTCGGCGTATTTCTCGCGCAGTGCGGCGTCGTGCTGGAAGTCCACGAGGTCCAGGCCGTCGGCGTCGAAGTCGAGCTCAATGCCCTCGGACTGCGCGAGCGATCGGACCGTCTCGGGATCGCCCAGCACGGTGAGGTCGCAGAAGTTGCGCCGGTGGATGAGCTCCGCGGCGCGCAGGATGCGGGGGTCGTCTCCCTCGGGCAGCACGATCCGCTTGCGGTCCGCCCGCGCGGACTCCACGAGCTCGTGCAGGAACCGCAGGGGGGTGCGCCGCACGGGCCGCGGCAGGGTGAGCCGCCCCGAGAGCTCGTCGCTGTCCACGTGCTCCGCCCACGCGCCGCGCGCGGCGGCGATCTTGCGGGAGTGCGCGCCGGCCAGGGTGCCGCGCGTGCCGGCCACGGCCTGCGCGGTGGTGAAGGTGTCCTGCTCGGTGGTCAGCACGGGGAATGGAGCCGCGCCCAGCAGCGAGCCCACCGCGCCGGCGGGCCGGAAGCCTCCGGTCAGCAGCATCCCGGCGGGCACCGGCAGCGTGGGCGCCAACGACGACGCCAGGGTTGCCGAGACCACGTCCGTCCGGTCCCCGGGGGTGATCACCAGGTCCCCGTCCGCAATCTGGTCCAGGAAGTTCCCGGCGGTCATCGCGGCCACCTTCACGGCCTTGATGTCGCGGTCCAGGGACGCGGAGTTGAAGTCCGTGCCGTAGCCCTGGGCGTCCACGAGCTCGGCGACGGTGGGGTTGGAGATCGCGGGAATCTCCGGGATCACGTACGCGGGGAGGTTGTGGTTGCCGGGCTTGGCCTCCCGGCGGATCTGCTCCGCCTGCTCCGGGTCCGCGCGGTTGACGATCACGGCGTAGATGTCGCACCCGGCCTGGCGCAGCTCAGTGCGGGTCACGTCGATCGCGTTGAGCACGTCCTTTACACGCCCGGACTCGTGGGCTCCGATCACCGCGGCCACTGAGCAGCCCATGTTGTTGGCCAGGCGGGCGTTGAGGTCGAACTCGGCGGTGACCGCGTTGTGGGCCAGCAGGTCGGTGCCGTCCACGACGAGCACATCGCACTCCAGCGCCATCTCGGAGTACACGGCCATGGCGGCGGAGTCGAGGTCGTCGTGCTCACCTGAGGCGAGGATCTCGCGGCAGCGCTCCAGAGACACCGCGCCCCGGCACCGGGAGTCCGGGAGGTCGAAGGTGCGCTTCATGAGCTGCAGGACGGAGTCGTCTTCCGGTGCCGCGCCGTCGAAGACCGGACGGAAGAAACCCAGGGCGTCCGTGCGCTTGAACATGGTGTCCGCGAGGCCCAGTGCCACCAGCGTCTTGCCGCTCCGCGGTGTCATGGCGGAAATGTAGATGCCCTGCGTCATGGAACGTGCTCCCTCGCGATCGGTCGGCTGTGCCTCCAGTCTATGGACCGGGGCGGGGGTCGCGCCCGCGCAGTGCCGGTGCCACACTGGTCACATGCTGGTTGCCTTCTCAGTCTCCCCGAGCGGTGGGGACAATCCCGATGCCTCCGTCCACGACGCCGTCGCCGCGGCCGTCCACGTGGTGCGCGAGTCGGGGCTGCCCAACCGCACCGATTCCATGTTCACCACGATCGAGGGCGAATGGGACGAGTGCATGGCTGTGGTCAAGGAAGCCACGGCCGCGGTGGCCGAGTACGGTCCGCGCGTGTCCCTGGTGCTCAAGGCGGACATCCGCCCCGGCCACACCGGTGAGCTCACGGGCAAGCTCGAGCGCCTGGAGTCCGCGCTGCACAGCCACGAACTTGGCCGCTCGAAGGAGCGCCGCGGGATCACGGCAGGCGGTTCCGACGGCGCGGCCGGGCAGGATGCCGGCGGCCAGGATTCGGCGGCTCAACGCACTGCAGGCAAGCACGCCGCCGAGCGGAGCGAACCGTCCGCGGACGGCCGGCAGTGACCCCTCGCCGCGCTCTGTGAGCAGGAAGGGCCAGAAGAAGAACCGGAAGCAGGCTGCTGAACCCGCGCGGGTGACGTCGTCGGACGCCCCCGGTCTCGTGGAGCGCACCTGGGTCACGGACACCGGCACTGTGGAGCTGCAGCAGGACACGTACGTGCCCGGCGCGTGGGTGCTGCGCGTGAACGGGGTGCCGTCCTCGCACATCGTTCCGGACCACCCGGAGCAGCTGGAGTTCGAGTACATGCGCTGGTTCTCCACGGTGGCCGAGGAGCACGTCTCTTCCCGCCTGGATCCCACCGCGCTACGCGTGCTGCACCTGGGCGGCGGCGCGTGCTCGATGGCCCGCTACCTCGCGTGGCGCTACCCGCAGGCGCGGCAGGTGGTCGTGGAACTCGACGCCGCCCTCGCCCGCCTGGTGCGCGAGTGGCTGGAGCTGCCCCGCGCGCCCCTGCTGCGGATCCGGGCGGGGGAGGCCCGCGCGGTGACCGAGTCCCTCACTGAGGGGTCACGGGACCTGGTGATCCGCGACGTCTTCGCCGGTGAGCAGACGCCTGGGCACCTGCGCACACTGGAGTTCGCGCACCACGTGGACCGGGTGATGGCCCCGGCCGGTCTCTACCTGCTCAACGTGGGGGACACCCGCAACCTCAAGGGGACGCGCGCGGAGATCGCGGCGCTGCTCGAGGTCTTCGAGCACGTGGCCGCCGTGGCGGACGCCGCGATGCTCAAGGGCCGCCGCTACGGCAACGTGGTGCTCGCCGCTTCCCACGCACCGCTGCCGCAGGCCGGTTCCGCCGACGCCGCCGCGCTGGCCCGCGAGCTGCTCGGCGGTTCCCTGCCGGCCCAGTACAAGGACACCGCGTGGTGCCGCGAACTGGCCGCCGGCACCCAGCCGTGGCACGACAAGCCGGCGGACCCGATCCCGGAGGGGCCGGTGACGGGCGGAGACGACGCCGCGTAGCGCCGTCGTCGTCAGGGAACGGGCGTCAGGCCGCCCAGCCCTCAATGACGCCCACGCCGAAGAACATCACGAAGGCCAGCGCCACCACATACATCAGCGGGTGGATGTCCTTTGCGCGGCCCTGGACGAGACGGATGAAGACGTAGGAGACGAAGCCCGCACCGATGCCGTCCGCGATGGAGTAGGTGAACGGCATGACGGCGAAGGTGAGGAAAGAGGGCACGGCCACGCCCCAGTCCTGCCAGTCGATGTCGACGACGTTGCGGGCCATCAGGAAGCCCACGACGACCATGGCGGGCGCCACCGCCTCGAACGGGGCCAGGCTGACCAGCGGCGTCAGGAACATCGCAGCCAGGAACAGTGCGCCCGTGACGACGTTCGCGAGACCCGTGCGGGCGCCGTCGGCGATCCCCGTGGAGGACTCCACGAAGATCTGGTTGGAGGACGCGGACCCGGCGCCACCGGCAACGGCACCCAGCGCGTCCACGAGCAGCACACGGTCCACGTGCTCGATCTGGCCGTCCTCGGCCACAAGACCGGCCTGCTGGGAGAGCCCGACCATCGTGCCCATCGCGTCGAAGAACACGGACAGCAGGATGGTGAAGATCAGCAGCAGGCAGGAGATCGCCCCGAGCTGCTGGAACGCCTCCAGGGGCGCCGCCGAGCCGATCAGGGAGAGGTCCGGGAGGCCGAAGAACCCGTCCGGAGTGGCGGGCACCACGAGCGACCAGCCGTACGCGTTCTCGGTGGAGGATCCCGAGGGTGCCACCGCCTCCAGCACGTGCGCCAGGACGGTGGTGAGCACCACCGAGATCAGGATTCCGCCCTTCACATTGCGCACCATCAGCGCCACGGTCAGCAGCAGCCCCACCACGAAGGTCAGAGTGGGCCACCCGAAGAGCTGGCCCCCGCTGCCCAGCTGCACGGGCACGGTGGTCCCGGCGGCGTCCGGCATGCGGCGCACGAACCCGGCGTTGACGAAGCCGATCAGGGCGATGAACAGTCCGATGCCCACCACGATGGCCGTCTTCAGCGACGCCGGCACCGCGTTGAACACGGCGGTGCGGAAGCCGGTGAGCACCAGCACCACCATGATCACGCCGGCCCAGATCACCAGGCCCATCACCTCGGGCCACGTGAGCCCTGGGTTGGTGGCGATGGTGACGGCGAGGAACGCGTTGACGCCCAGCCCCGCGGCCATGCCGAACGGGGACCGGGCCCACACGCCCATGACGATGGTCATCACGCCGGCCACCAGGGCCGTCACGGCGGCCACCCGCGCGCCACCCAGGGTGTTGCCCGCCGCGTCCTGGCCGTAGCCGAGTACCAGCGGGTTGAGCACCACGATGTAGCTCATGGCGATGAACGTGGCCACGCCACCGCGGACCTCCCGGCCCACAGTGGAACCGCGCCGGGTGATGGAGAAGAAGCGGTCCAGCCCGCCTCGGGGCTCGCTGCGCTGAGCGGGCGGGGTGGATGACGACATAGGGATCCTCACGGGTGGGCGCGTTCGGGCGCCGAACGGGACGGGTGGGGGATGTTTGTGTAGAAATACTACGACGCCGCCGCCCGCGTACCGTGCTGCCCCGCCGGTTCCGCAGGGCGGGGCGCGCATGTGGTGCGGGCGGCCACGCGAGCTCCTCCGCGTGGTTAGGCAAGACTGACCCGCGTTCACTACCGTTGATCCAAGTCCCTGCAAGCACGTGAGACACGCGTGCGCGTCGAAAGGAATTCCGTGACAACTTCCAACACCCAACGTCCGCTGCGCGTGGCCGTGATCGGCGCAGGCCCGGCCGGCATCTACGCCGCGGACATGCTCACCAAGACCGAGGCGGTCCGTGAGGGTGAGCTCGAGGTCAGCGTGGATCTGTTCGACCGTTACCCCACCCCGTTCGGGCTCATCCGCTACGGCGTGGCCCCGGACCACCCCCGGATCAAGGGCATCATCACGGCGCTGCGTTCCATCCTGGACCGCGGTGACATCCGGTTCTTCGGCAACGTGGAGTACGGCAAGGACATCACCCTCGGGGAGTTCCTGACCCACTACGACGCCGTGATCTTCGCCACGGGTGCGGTCAACGACGCGCCGCTGCAGATCCCCGGCGCGGACCTGGACGGCTCCTACGGCGCCGCCCGTTTCGTGGCGTGGTACGACGGCCACCCCGACTACCCGCGCACGTGGCCGCTCGAGGCCAAGGAGATCGCGGTGATCGGCAACGGCAACGTGGCCCTGGACGTGGCTCGCGTGCTGTCCAAGCACGCCGAGGACATGCTCGTGACCGAGATCCCGGGCAACGTGTACCAGGGGCTGCGCAAGTCCCCGGTCACGGACGTGCACATCTTCGGCCGCCGCGGTCCGGCCCAGATCAAGTTCACGCCGCTCGAACTGCGTGAGCTCGCTAAGTCCCGTGACGTGGACATCGTGGTCTACGACGACGACTTCCAGTTCGACGAGGCCTCCGAGAAGGCCATGGCCGAGAACAACCAGATCAAGGTCATGATGAAGACGCTGCAGAAGTGGCGCGAGGACGATTCCCCCAAGACGGCGTCCCGCCGCCTGCACCTGCACTTCCTGCAGACTCCGGACGAGATCCTCGGGGACGAGAACGGCAAGGTCCGCGCCATCCGCATGGAACGCACCCGGCTCAACGGGGACGCCTCCGTGACCGGCACGGGCGAGTACACCGAGTTCCCCGTGCAGGCCGTCTACCACGCGATCGGGTACCTGGGCTCGCCCCTGCCCGAGCTGCCGTTCGATCCCGAACGCGGTGTGATCCTCAACGAGGAGGGCCGCGTGATCGAGGCAGACGGTTCCCCGGTTCCCGGCGTGTACGCCACGGGCTGGATCAAGCGCGGCCCCGTGGGTCTGATCGGGGCCACCAAGTCGGACGCCCTCGAGACCGTGAACCACATCATGGAGGACCGCGCGTCCCTCGCGGATCCGGATCACCCGCAGCTCGAGGCCGTGGTGGAACTGCTCGAGGACAAGGGTGTGCAGTACACCACGTGGGACGGCTGGCTCGTGCTGGACGAGTACGAACAGAGCCTGGGGCAGTCCTCCCACGATGCCGAAGGCAACCCCCGCGAGCGCGTCAAGGTCGTGGAGCGGGACGAGATGGTGGCGGTCTCCCGCGGAGCTGTCCAGCAGTAGCGCCCATCGGGTCGTCCTCCCCTCCCCTGCACGCCCTTGGGTCGACGCCTGCCCAGGCGCGGGATGGGATCGGTTGTGTGTCCTTGAGTGACGTGACGCGTGAGCCTCAGCTCCGTCAGTCGTAGCGTGGCCTGGACCGGACAGTTACGACAGGAGTGTTTCCCATGGCCCCGATTTCCCTCCACTGGTTCCTCCCTACCGCGTCGGATTCCCGCGGCATCGTGGGCGGAGGCCACGGGGCGAGGATTCAGGCCACGGAGACCCTGCGTGGGCCGCGTCTGCCCTATCTGGTGCAGGTGGCGCAGGCGGCGGAATACAACGGTTTCGAATCCGTGCTCTCGCCCACGGGCCTGTGGTGCCAGGACGCCTGGTTGACCACGGCCGCCATCTCCCAGCACACGGAAAGACTCAAGTTCCTCGTGGCGTTGCGTCCCGGAGCCATGTCCCCCACCCTGGCGGCCCAGATGGCGGCCACGTACCAGGACCTCACGGGGGGACGGCTCAACGTCAACGTGGTGGCCGGCGGGGAGTCCACCGAGCAGCGCGCCTTCGGGGACTTCTTGGACAAAGACGGTCGCTACGCTCGGACCGGAGAGTTCCTGGACATCGTGTCCCGTCTGTGGGATCACGAGCCACCCTTCGACTACCGAGGTGAGCACCTCGCCGTGGAGCAGGCCAGGCTGGACTTCCCGCCTGCGCCCCGTCCGCAGGTGTACTTCGGGGGTTCCTCCGCAGCTGCGGCCACCGTGGCTGCGGAACACGCGGATGTCTTCCTCACGTGGGGCGAACCACCGCAACAGGCAAAGGAGAAGATCGACCGGATCCGTGAACTCGCCAGGGCACGCGGACGCGACGTGCGCTTTGGCATCCGTCTGCACACCATTTCGCGGGAGACGTCGGCTCAGGCATGGGCGGTGGCCGAGGGCATGCTCGCGGGCGTGGACGAACGGATGATCCAGGAGCAGCAGGAAGCGCTGCGCCGTTCCGAGTCCGAGGGGCAGCGCCGGATGCTGGATCTGCACGGTGGTTCCGCGACCAAGTTGCAGGTCCACCCCGGCCTGTGGGCAGGAGTGGGCCTACTGCGTGGTGGAGCGGGGACGGCCATGGTGGGGTCCCACCGGGAGGTGGCCGACCTCATGGCGGAGTATGTTGCCGCGGGCATCGACGAGTTCGTGCTCTCCGGATATCCGTGCCTCGAGGAGGCCTACTGGTTCGGCGAGGGCGTCCGTCCGCTCCTCGAAGCCGACGGTCTGCTCTGAGCAGTGCAGGCTCCGCGCAGGGGCGGAACGAGCGGGCACTAGAGTCCCAGCAGCCTCCGGAGGTGGGGGTTGAGCAGGGTGCCCTGGGGGTCCATGGCGGCGCGCAGAGTGAGGAACTCGTCCCACTGTGTGTAGAGGGGCGCGAGTTCCTCGGCGGTGCGGGTGTGCAGTGTGCCCCAGTGGGGGCGGCCGCCGTGGTCCACAAGGATCTGCTCGGCGGCGGTGAGGAAGGTCTGGCTGGGCCGCCGGCCGTACTGGCGCAGGTTGATCCACCCCGTGTACCGGCCTCCCGCGGGGGAGAGGTGCCCCTGGTCCGGCGGGGAGCAGCGCACGGTCATGGGGAACGCGAGGTCGTACACGTGCGCGTCCACCAGGGTGCGCAGTTCGCGCACCGCGGAGGCGGTGGCCTCCAGCGGTAGGGCGTACTCGGCGGCCACGTAGCGCACCGGGCGGGCCACCGTGAACACGCGGTAGGACACGTCCGTGTAGCGCCGGGAGCTCTCCGCGAGGGACTCGATCCGGTTGAGCCGGCTCACCGCACGCGGGATCAGGTTCCCTACGCGGCCCAGCCCGGCGGTCAGGGAGGTGCGCAGGACGGCGTCGTCCGTGCGTCGCAGCGCCCGGGAGATGAGCGAGGCGGGGCGCGTGTAGGTCTCCGGGAGGCGGTGCAACCGGCTCAGGATGCGGGTGTGGGCCACGGTGGTGCCCGGCATCCACGAGAACTCGAAGTGGTCCGCGGCGGACATCCGCTCCTGCATGGTGTCCAGCAGGGATCCGATCGGCTCGCGGAACTCGGCGCAGTGCAGCCGGAACGCGTTGACGCATTGGAACGTCACGGAGACCACCACGCCCAGCACGCCCAGGTTCACCCGGGCGGCGTCGAGCAGCTCGGGACGGTGGGTATCGGAGCAGGAGATCAGCTCGCCCCCCGGGGTTGCGAGGCTCAGCCCGACCACCTGCCCGCCCAGCGATGGCTGGCCCAGCCCCGTGCCGTGGGTGCCCGTGGCCAGTGCTCCGCCCACGCTCATGTGCGAGGAGTCGGGCAGGTTGGCCAGCGCCAGCCCGTGCTGCTCCAGGGCCAGGTTCAGCTCCTGCAGCGTGGTCCCGGCAAACACCGTGACCCGCTGGTGGTCCTCGTCCACGGACACCAGACCCTTAAGCGCCGAGGTGTCCAGCAGCACGCCCTCGGTGGGGACCAGAGGGGAGCAGCTGCGCCCGGACCCGGCCGGGCGCACCGCCACGCCCTGCGAGGCGGCCTCCTGGAGAACCTGCAGCACCTGGTCTGAGTCCGTGGGGCGCACGGTCACGGCCGGCTTGATGGTGAGGTTGCCGCCCCACGACCGCCACGTGCCGCCCCTGACCTGCGCCGCCATGGTGGGGTGCTCGGCTCTTGCGCTCATGGCTCGCCTCCGTTCCGGGGGCTCGGCCCCTCGATGTCGTCCTCCGGGACGCGCTGCGTGGAGCACGCCCCGGGGCTCGTCCATCATCTCACCGCCTCCGCGGTGTGGGGGAGCACACGACTAGGCTGGCACCAGGACATCCTGCCCAGGGAGGGAGCACCATGAACGCACGTGAGGCCGAGATCGTCGTGGGTGTGGACGGTTCCGAGCAGAGCTTGGCCGCCCTGCACTGGGCCGCCCGGGAGGCCCACCGCCGCGGGGCGCCGCTGCACGTGGTGACCGCCTACTCGGTGCCGATGATCGGGGGCTCCACTTTCGACGTCGGCTACGCCGCGTTCGACGACGCCGCCATGAACCGGGCCGTGGAGGACCTCGTGGGCGAGGCACGACGCCGCGTGGCCGAGTTGGACGTGGACGTCCGGTCCACCGTCCAGGCCGGGGACCCCTCCAGTGTGTTGCTCGAACTGAGCGAGGACGCCCAGTTGCTGGTCCTGGGTTCCCGCGGTCGGGGCGGGTTGATCGGCCGCCTGCTGGGTTCGGTGTCCACCGCGGTGCCCGCCCACGCGCACTGCCCCGTGGGGATCATCCCCCTTCAGTGGGGCAGGGAGTACCAACTGCACGAGAACGTGAGCCGCCGTCAGGCGTTCGTGGACGGTGTGACCGTGGGCTCGGATGGTTCCCAACAGGCGAGTTCCGCGATGCTGTGGGCCGCGGAGGAGGCCGAACAGCTCGGGGTGCCGCTGACCGTGGTGTGCGCCGCGCCGTCGGACTCCGGATCCTCCGCGTGGCTGCCCTCGCCCGTGGACTTCGACAACCTGCGCGGGGAGATCCAGGCCGCGATCGACGCCGGCGTGCGGTGGCTGCGCGGGCACTTCCCGAACCTGGACATCACCGGCGAGCTCGTGGACGGATCCCCCATCCACGTCCTCGTGGAACGTTCGGTCCAGAACCAACTGGTGGTCACGGGGACCCGCGGTCGCGGCGGATTCGCGGGCATGCTGTTGGGCTCCACGTCCCAAGGGGTGCTGCACAACAGTGCCGGGCCGGCCATGATTGTGCCGTGCATCCGGGACCCGCGACTCGCGGACAGACCGGACGTCGCGATCTGAATCGAGGCGGCGCCGCTGCTCGGTGCCGACGCCTGGTGTCGAACGCGATGTGCCCCATCGATGTGCCCCATCGGGGTGCCGCCCCCCGGGGTGCCATCCCCGCCGTTCCGCGGCGTGCGCGGGCCCGCGGGACACCGCGCGGGTTTGTGCAACCGAGCCGTTTGCCTCTAAGCTACTCACGGTCCATCGTCCGATATTGCCGCTGGTGATGCTCGGACGGCGTTCTGGCCCCCATCGTCTAGCGGCCTAGGACACCGCCCTTTCACGGCGGCGGCACGGGTTCGAATCCCGTTGGGGGTACGTTTTCCCGTGCGAGGTACCGCGGGGTGAGCGATTTGCACAGTGAGTCGTTCGTCCTGGTAGGATATTCACTCGTTGGAAACAATCAAGGCCCTGTAGCGCAGTTGGTTAGCGCGCCGCCCTGTCACGGCGGAGGTCGCGGGTTCAAGTCCCGTCAGGGTCGCTCAGGCGGCGATGAAAAGGAAACTTTTCACGCCGTTGCGGCATATCACCGGAGGTCGCCTCCGGGAACGTGCCTGGCTCTGTAGCTCAGTTGGTAGAGCGTACGACTGAAAATCGTAAGGTCACCGGATCGACGCCGGTCGGAGCCACTGAACCCCCGCGTGGCTTCTACACGCGGGGGTTTCTTCATGTCTTCCCGCTTCTCGGAGCGGCCCGACGTTCGCCGGGCGGGTCCCTCGAAGTAGCTCGGCATGGGCCGGGCGGTATCTTCGACCAGCACTGCTGCGGGTTGGTGGCGTGGTGGTGGCGTGCACCCGACCTCCAGGGTGCGCCGAGGTTGGGACCCTAGCGTGGAGTGGGCCGTTCGCGGACGCCGCGGAAGGACTGCGCGGTTCCGCTGCGTCGGTCCAGCAGCCCTGGGTCAGCGAGCGCAGCGGGACCCGACGCCGGATCGGACGGACCCGGGTGGCCGGATCGGAAGGATCAGCTGTGAATCACCAAGTGCGCGCACTGCTGGCGGGGGCCGGTCTCATCGTGCTCCTCACGGCGTGTGGCGCGCGGCAGGGCCAGACCACCACGATCGAACTCTCACCCATCACGCCGTCCGCGAGCGCCGCGCCCCGCGCGCCGTCCGCGAGCCCCGCGGACACCCAGACGTGCTTCGACGTGGCCGAGGTCTACAGCGGGCTGGAGCTGCTGCCCCTCACCGATCGCAGCGAGGACGAGGACGCGAACGAGGACACCCTGGAACAGGCCCTTGAGTCCGTCAGCCGACTCCGTGGGAAGCTCCCCGCCGAGGTGCGTCCGGCGTTCGACGACGTCCGGGACATCCTCGACGACGCCGGCGCCACCCTCCAGCCCTCGGAGGCCGTGCGGATCCACCGGGCGTTGGAGCCGGCCGAGTCGTGGTTGCGGGCTAATTGCGCGAGCACACCGCGCCACTGATCCCGAGGTCCGTTCCGAGATCCGTTTTGCCATTCGCCCCGGGCTTCGCCCTTTAGACGGGGGTCAGCCTCGGCGCGGGGATCACGTCAGGCGCAGCCAGACCGCGCTGTCCACGCTCAACCGGTCGTTGACCACGGCGTTCTGGCCACTTGCCAGAAGCAGCTCACCGCGAGAGAGCTCGTCGAAACCGATCTCGCTCTCCCCGAGGTTCGCGGCCACCAGCATGGTCTCGCCGGTCCCGCACGACATGGTGTAGGCGAGGACGTCCTGGTCACCCTCGCTCAGAGGATGCCACGCGAACTCGGCCGTGCCCAGTTCCAGGTCGTGCCGGAGTTCCAGAGCCCGGCGGTACAGGTTGAGCGTGGACTGCGGGTCACCCAGTTGGTGGTCCACCGTGATCCCAGCGAAGGATTCGGGCTGCGGCAACCACGGATCCGGACCGAAACCCAGCCCGTCACCCACGGGAGCCCACGGCAGGGGGACGCGAGCGCCGTCGCGCCCCAGCTCCGAACCCGCGGTGCGATGGAAGGTGGGGTCCTGCCGCGCGGCATCCGGCAACTCGGTGTGCTCCGGCAGACCGAGCTCGTCACCCTGGTAGATGTACGCGGAACCCGGGAGGGAGAGCTCCACGAGGGCGGCGGCGCGCGCCCGGCGCAGCCCCTGACCGGCGTGCGGTTGCTCGTCCTGCGCGCCGATCCCGTTGGGGTAGGCCGTGCGGGAGCTCAACCCGTAGCGCGAGGCGTGGCGGACCGTGTCGTGATTGGAGAGCACCCACGTGGACGGCGCGCCCACGGCCGCATTGGCGCGCAGGGAGATCTCGATGGTGTCCCGCATGCGGTCGCGATGCCACCCGGCCACCAGGAAGTCGAAGTTGAAGGCCTGCTGCGCCTCGTCCGGGCGCACATAGCGAGCTAGGCGCTCGGCGGGGCCCACCCATGCCTCCACCACGAGCATGCGATCACCGGGGTACTCCTGAAGCACCGTGTGCCAGTCCCGGTAGATCTCGTGCACCCCGTCCTGGTCGAAGTAGGGGCCGGTGTCCATGGTCTTGCTGGGGCCGTCGGGCTCGTCCTGGGCGCCCTGGGCATCCGTGCCCTCGACCATGTGGACCTGCTCGTCCCAGTCCGGCAGGCCCGGGGCCTTGATCATGCCGTGGGCCACGTCCACCCGGAAACCGTCCGCCCCGCGGTCCAGCCAGAACCGCAGGATCGCCCGGAACTCCTCCCACACCTCCGGGTTCTCCCAGTTGAGGTCTGGTTGGGAAGAATCGAACAGGTGCAGATACCACTGCCCGTCCGGCACCCGGGTCCACGCCCGGCCCCCGAACAAGGACTTCCAATTGTTGGGCGGTTCCTCGCCGTTCTCGCCCCTGCCCTCGCGGAACATGTAGCGGTCCCGCTCCGGGGAGCCCGGCTCGGAGGTCAGGGCGGCCCGGAACCACTCGTGGTCCTCGGACGTGTGATTGGGTACCAGGTCCACGATGATCTTCAGGCCCAACCGGTGCGCTTCCTCCCGCATCCGGTCGAAGTCCTCGAGTGAACCGAAGCGCGGATCCACGGTGCGGTAGTCCGCGACGTCGTACCCGGCGTCGTGCTGCGGGGAGAGGTAGAACGGGGAGAGCCACACCGCGTCCACGCCCAGGTGCTTGAGGTATGGCAGCTTCTGGGTGACCCCGCCCAGGTCCCCCATGCCGTCCCCGTTGGAGTCCTTGAAGGAGCGGGGATACACCTGGTAGATGACGGCGTCGCGCCACCATTCGGTGCCGGTCGCGGTACGGGCACTGGTGTCGCTGGCGCTGGCAGTGGAGACCGAGGCGGTCTGGTCGGACCGGGCGGAGGGAGCCGTGGTGCGGTGGTCGGAGTGCGTTGAGGGGTCGGAAGTCACGGGATCCAGGCTACCCATCTCCCGCGGGGGCCTCGCAGCCACCGCGCCCCCATCGCCGAACGTCCCCCCGCTTTTACTCAGCTAAAGCAGATTTTCGGACGCTGAGCTGCTTTAGCTGAGTAAAAGCGCAGGGATGGGTTGGCGCGGATGCGTCGGACGACGGCCCCCCGCCCCTCCCCGCCTCAGTTCGCCTGCTGCAAGTGGGCCAACGGGGCCCAGCGCATGAAGATCCGGCGCAGCGCCGCAGTGGCCGCCGCCAGGTCCCCTTCGCGCAGCAGTTCCACGGCGTCCGCCATGTCCCGGGGGCTTTCGTCCGGCTGGAGCCGATCCGCGATGGACCCGTAGTCCAGGCTCACCACGGAGGCAGCGCTGAACGCGCCCAGCCACCGCCCCAGGCGGGTGAGGTCCTGCGCGAACGCCGCAGCCTGGCGCGCCTCGTCCGGGAGGTCGTGCTCGTCAGCGCCCCCCGAGGCTTGCTGAGTGGCGTCCTCCACGGTCTGGGCGGCCTGGATCACCCGGCGCGCGGCGGTGTCCGCGGGGGCGATGAGTCGGTGCACCTCGTGCCCGGAGTGGTAGGAGGTCACGTGGTCCTCTGGGGCGAAGGCCGCGAACCACGCGAGCGGGACCACGTACGCGGACTCACGGGTGTACACGGGGTCGAACGTCTCGCGGGACGTGGCCTTCGCAGCGTCGCTGACCTGCTTCTCCGGAACGAGTAGCGGCAGCAACTGGGCGCTGTCGTCGTTCTCCGCGGCTGTGAACAGGCGAAGGGATCGACGCAGCCGTTGCGTGGGGTGGAAGACCGGGAAGTCGCCGGTGGGTCCGGGCAGGCGTCGCGAACCGGCGGGTGCGGTGGAGAACGGCATGGTCCACAGCGGCTCGCGTGCGGGTGGGAGCAACGGCTGGGAGGTGTCGGACAGTCGGGCCAGTTGCTCCGAAAGTTCGTGCACGCCCGCGGTAAAGGGGTCCAGGGCGCGGGGGATGCCGGGTGCGTAGGCGGCGTCGAGATCCTGCTGGGGCACGTAGATCCGCAGCGCGAAGCGCATGGGCGGGCCCGTGATGCTGCGGTAGGCGCTGCCCACGTTGATCAGGGGCATGGCTCAGTCGATCTCGATGACGACCGGGGCGTGGTCGGACGCGCCCTTGCCCTTGCGCTCCTCGCGATCGATCCACGCGTTCTGCACACGGGCCGCGAGCGCGGGGGAGCACAGCTGGAAGTCGATGCGCATGCCTTCCTTCTTGGGGAAGCGCAGCTGCGTGTAGTCCCAGTACGTGTACACGCCCGGTCCGGGGTGGCGCTCGCGGACCACGTCCTGGAACCCGGCGTCCTCGATGAACGCGTTGAAGGCTGCGCGCTCGGGTTCGCTCACATGGGTGTACCCGCCGTCGCGGAAGAGCTGGATGTCCCACACGTCCTCGTCACGCGGGGCCACGTTCCAGTCACCCACAAGTGCGATCTGGGCCTGCGGGTCCTCCTGCAGCCACTGTTCGGCGTGGCCCTCCAGGACACGCAGCCACTCGAGCTTGTACGGCATGTGGGGGTCCTCCAGGCCGCGACCGTTGGGCACGTAGAGGGACCAGATCCGCACGCCGTCGCACGTGGCGGCGATCGCGCGCGCCTCCTGGGCGGGTTCCTGGCCGGGTTTGCCGAACGTGGGCTGACCGGGGAACGTGCGCTCCACGTCCTTGAGCCCCACGCGGGACGCGATGGCGACGCCGTTCCACTGATTCACGCCGAAATGCGCCACTTCGTAGCCCGCGAACTCGAACAGCTCCCATGGGAAGTTCTCGTCCTTGGCCTTGGTCTCCTGGATGGCCAGGACATCCACGTCCGAGCGGTCGAGCCACGCCTCGATGCGGTCGGCGCGGGCGCGGATGGAGTTCACGTTCCACGTGGCGATTCTCATGGGGTCCACCGTAGCGAGCCGCGGCCCACGCTGGGAAACCGCGGGCGGGCACGGCCCGGGTTCTCGTACGAGGGACCGAGCGGATCGGTTCCGACGGTGTTGTCGCAGGCCTGCGGGGCAGCGGACTCCATGGCTTCGCCAGCCTGGTCCTGCGCCTCGTTCGCGTCCTGGCTGGCCTCGCTCGCGGTGACGTCCGGGGCCACGGACGCGGCGGCGCCCGGGTTCTGTGTGGCGGCGTCGCCCACGAGGCCGTCCTTCCACAAGGGCTTATGGGACGGGGCGGATTGCCATTCGGCGGATTCCCGCCGCGTAACACCTCAGTGCCCCTGGTCGCGGGACGGGCGGTGTGAATTCCCAGGGCCGGTCCGGTCATGATCCGGGACGCGCCATGTGCCCCCGCAGTAGTGTGAGGTCATGGACGCAAGGCGGGCGCTAGCCGAGATCAGAGAACGCCGTATCCTCCTGAAAGCGGCCGGTGCGGGTGCTGGTGCCCTGCTGGGGGCGCAGGCCGTGGTGATCGCCTCGCTCGCCGGGCTCGACTGGTGGAAGCATCACGGGCGTCAGCAGCGTGACGCCCCGCACCCCGGGACGTTCAACGCGCACGTGCAGGACTCGGACATCACCATCTACACGTCGGGTGAGGCGGTGTACCAGGACATGCTCGATGCCATCGACAACGCCCAGCACTCCATCCACATGGAGACGTTCATCTGGAAGAACGACGAGACGGGTCAGCGCTTCCTGGACGCGTTCAACCGGGCCGCGGATCGGGGCGTGGAGGTGTTCATCATCTACGACGGGTTCGCGAACCTCGTGATCCCGTCCTCCTTCTACGACTTCTCGGACCGGGTTCATGTGTACCGGATGCCGGTGGTGCGCCGCCCGTTCTGGAAGGGGCCCCTGCGGTTCTCGGGCTTCAACCATTCCAAGATCCTGGTGGTGGACGACAACATCGGTTTCGTGGGGGGCTACAACTTCGGTTCTCTCTATTCCCGGCAATGGCGGGACACGCATATCCGGGAGATCGGGCCTGCGGTATGGGGGTTACGCAGCTCCATCGCGAGCGTGTGGAACGAGGACCGGGACCCGGAACACGCCATCGACTGGGTGGCGCCCAAGAATTGGGACCTGGAGGTGCGGGTCTCCGCGAACCTGCCCATCCAGCTCGTGTACCCCATCCGCGAGATGTACATGAACGCGATCAACAGGGCGCAGCACCACATCTGGGTGAACACGCCCTACTTCATCCCCGACCAGCAGATCCTGGACTGCCTCCTGGACGCGGCCGCTCGCGGGGTGGATGTGCGGATCATGGTCCCCAAGGACTCGAACCACATCCTGGCGGACTGGGTGTCCCGCGGGTTCTACGGCCAGTTGTTGGAGGGTGGGGTCACCATCTTGCTGTACGCCGCCTGCATGATCCACGCCAAGACCGCCACGATCGACGGCGAGTGGTCCACCGTGGGCACCGCCAACATCGACCGGCTCTCCCTCTCGTTCAACTACGAGACCAACGTGGAGATCGTGGACCCGGATTTCGCGGCCGAGATGGAGAAGGTCTTCCTCGCCGACTACGAGCACTGTGAGGAGCTGTCCTCGCCCCAATGGCGCGATCGCCACCCCATGGCCCGGGTCGCCGAGACGATCCTGGTACCGCTGCGCCCGTTCCTCTGACCGGACCCTCCCGATCGACGACGACACCGCTGGCGCCGCCGCCGACGCCGCCCCGCCCGCCGTGCGGGGCGGCGTCGTCGTCCTGTGGCGGGGTTGCGCAGCGGGGCCTCAACCCCGCGTGAGGTGACCCCTCAGCGTGGTGGCGGTGTACGCGGTGCGGAACAGGCCGCGGCGCTGGAGTTCGGGGACCACGAGGTCCACGAAGTCGTCCAGGGAGTCCGGCTGGACGGGCGGCATGAGGTTGAAGCCGTCCGCGCCGGCGTTGTCGAACCATTCCTGCATGCGATCCGCGATGGACTCCGGGGTGCCCACCATCGTGCAGTGACCCCCGCCGGCGGCGAGGCGGCCGAGCAACTGGCGGACCGTGGGACGCTCGGCCTCGATGATCCGCAGGATGGTGCCGTAGCGGCCCTGCGGACCGGTGAACTCCTCCAGGGGCGGCAGCGTGGGCACGGGCGCATCTAGGTCCCACTGCGCGCAGTCCTGCTCCACGAACGTGGAGAGCTGTGCGAGCGACTGCTCCACAGGGAGCAAACGGTCCACGCTGGCCTGCTTCTCGAGGGCCTCTTCGTGCGTGCGGCCCACGTACGTGACCAGACCGGGCATCACGATCACGGAACCGGGATCACGCCCGGCGCGGGCCACTTCGGCCTTCACCGCCGCGTAGTACTCCTGCGCGGCGGGCAGATCGTAGGCCACGGCGTAGATCCCCTCTGCAAAGTCGGCAGCGAGTGCCTTGCCGGGCCCGGAGGCACCCGCTTGGAAGAGGACCGGCTCCCCCTGGGGGGAGGGCGGAACCGTGAGGGGTCCATCCACCAGGAAGTGGCGGCCCTCGTGGTGCAGGCGGTGCAGCTTGGAGGGCTCAGCCCACCGGCCCTCCGGGTCTGCGGTGACGGCGTCCTCGTCCCAGCTGGCCCACAGGGCGCGGGCCACCTCCACGAACTCGCGGGCGCGCTCGTAGCGCTCATCCTTGGTCGGCATGGCCCGGTAGCCGTGGTTGCGGGCCTCGGAGTCCCACATGGAGGTCACCACGTTCCACCCCGCTCGCCCGCCCGAGATGTGGTCCAAGGACGCGAGCATCCTGGCCGCGTGGAACGGGGTGAAGAACGTGGTGGACACCGTGCACACCAGGCCGACGCGCTCGGTGGCCCGCGCCATCGCGGACAGCGCTGTCAGGGGTTCCAGGCTCCAGCGGGGTCCGCCGGAGACGTCACCCACGCTGTGCCCGTCCGCGAAGAACACCGCGTCGAACAGACCGCGTTCGGCAGTCCGCGCGAGCTCCTCGTAGTAGGCGATGTCCGTGAGGCGGTGCACCGGGGAGCCCGGCGCGCGCCACGCGGCCTGGTGGTGGCCGGCGCCGTAGAGGAAGGCGTTGAGGTGCAGCGTCCGGGCGGGTGTCCCGGGCGGCTGGTTCACCTGGGTGGGACGGGTGGACGCCGCAGGGGCGGCGGACGGGGTCCGCGCGGTGTCGTGCGGGGCGGCCATGTCAGTCCATCACCAGTCCACCGTCGACCACGAGGTTCTGCCCGGTGACGCCGCGGGACCAGTCGGAGGCGAAGAAGAGGGCGGTGTCCGCGAACTCCTCCGGGCTGGTGACCCGACCCAAGGGCGTACCGGCGGCAATGGCGTCGAAGACTTCGGCCGGGGTAGCGGCACTCGCGTCCGTGGTGCGTAGCAGGCCGCCGGAGATCATGTTGACGGTGATGCCCTGCGGGCCGAGATCTTTGGCGGCGGTGCGGGTGAGGGCGAGCAGGGCGGCCTTCGCGGCGGTGTAGTCGTGGTAGGGGACCACGGGGTTCTGGAAGAGGTTGGTGCCGATGTTGATGATGCGCCCCTCACCGGCCTCCATCATACCCGGGGTGACCGCCTGCATCACGTTGAGAGCGCCCACCACGGCGCCCTGGAACTGCTGCGTAAGGTTCTCGGCGGTCAGGTCCTCGAGGGTGGGTCGGGCGTCCCCGTTGAAGCTGAAGTCCACCAGGGCGTTGTTCACGGCCACGGTGATGGGCGCGCCGAAGTGCTCCCGGGCCCGGGCGACCATGTCCCGAACCTGGTGGGCGTCGGTCACATCCGCCTGGACCGCGAGTGCCCTGTCCTCCCCGAGTTCGCTGACCAGCGCGCGGGCCCGCTCCTCGCTGGAGTGGTAGTTCACGACGACGCGCGCGCCCTCCCGCGCGAACGCCCGGCTGAGGTGCTCCCCGAGCCCGCGGGCTCCGCCGGTGACCAGGACGATGGTGTTCTCGATCCGCATGCTCACTCCTGTGGCTCACGGCGAAGAAAGCGGTGCGCCACCTGCGCGGTGCGACCGTGACATCCCTTCGCCAGTACTAACTGGACAGGTTCGACGGGTGTCATCTCAGCCGCTGCGGTCCCCCACTCCGTGCCAGGTGGGCGAGAAGGGGGAGGGTGGCGGCACCCCGTGTCACTGGTGGTCAGTGTAGTCAAGGAGGTTTGGCGAGGATCAAGTGAGCGGATTGACCGAGAAGGATGGGGTCGCAGGGAACCCTGATAGGAAAGTGGCGAGACCAAATAACCGGCAGCGCGCTCGGCGGAGGGGCACGGCAGCCAGAACGGAGACGGGTGAATGTCACACCCAACAGCCGCTTCGCGGGCAAGGAACGTCGGATGGGTGCTGTGGCTCGCAGCGGTACTCGCCTGGATCGGAGGGCTTGTGGCGGAGCGACTCGTGTACTCCGGATCCCTGTCCTGCGAACTGGGCGACGGAAGCTCGATCTACGGTGAGCCGGGGTGGAGCTGGGTGCCACTGGGCCACACATGCACCTGGGAGAACGTGGGCGGCGTGACAGTCGTGGACGAGCCGTCCATGATGACTCTCGTACCGCTGCTGGTCCTGTTCCTGTGGGGAATCAGCCTGATGTTGACTCGTGTTTCCAAGCCACAGCCGCACCGCAGTCCGGGATAACCGGTCCCGCCGGTGGCAGCTCGGTCAAGACAGGCCGTTGCTCGCGGGGCGGCGCGCCGCTCGACGGCGCTGTGCCGCGACTTCTGCACGCCGTTCTTGCACCGCCTTGGTGAGAAAGATGACGGCGAAAAGCAGTTCCAGGGTCATGAGCAGCCATGATTCCCGCGCTCCAATGAAGGTGATCACGAAGAGGGCCACCATCGCGGACCCCAGGATCAGCAAGCCCACCGAATTCCGTTTCAGCATGCCCCCACCGTAGGCAGGTCACTGCCAGATCGTCTCGTGTCCCGGGTCGCAGCGACAGAGAAGCCGAGTGGGTTGCTGCGGGACCACCTTCTTGAAAGCCGCCCCGCGTGCGCCGCGCAAAAGCGCCCTGCTACCCTTGCTGGCTGGTGTGCCGGGAAGTCTGGTCGGCGGTAATGAGCGTGATGCCCGTCGACATTGGAGAAGTCCATGCCCCAGCACCACACGACCACCCCTGCCCACCGTGAGCCCGGATCGCCGGAGCCCGTGGAGCGGGAAGAGTCCTCCGGCTTCGTCTCGGAGCCCGGTTTCTTCAACCATCCTGAGCTCCCGTGCGAGCCCGACCACCCCTCGGGCGGTGTCCTCTCCCGCCTCCAGGACGTCCTGCGCCGCGAGACCGTGGCCGGCATCCTCCTGGTGGTCGCCGCCGTCATCGCCATCGTCTGGGCAAACTCGCCCTTCGCGGAGAGCTACTTCGCGCTGCGGGACCTCGAGGTCGGCTACGAGCCGTGGCACTTGAACCTCAGCCTCGGCGCCTGGGCCGCGGACGGACTGCTCGCGATCTTCTTCTTCCTCGTGGGCCTGGAGCTCAAGCGCGAGTTCGTCGCGGGTGATCTGCGGGACCTCGGCAAGGCAGCGGTGCCGATTGCGGCGGCGGTGGGCGGCGTCGTCCTCCCGGCTCTGATCTACGCGGGCGTTAACCTCGGCAGCCCCGAGACCCTGGGCGGCTGGGCGATCCCCACCGCCACGGACATCGCATTCGCGGTGGCCGTCCTCGCGATCGTGGGCTCGCACCTGCCCAGCGCGCTCCGCCTATTTCTGCTGACGCTCGCGGTGGTGGACGACCTGCTGGCCATCACCATCATCGCGATCTTCTACACGGATGAGGTGCACGTGCTCCCGCTGCTGCTCGCGCTCGTCCCGCTGGCCGTGTTCGGGCTGCTCGCACACCGCTTCCCCCGCTTCTTCGCGCACCGCACGTGGGCCGCGTGGGTGATCCTGGTGCCGCTGGCCGTGATCACGTGGGCCCTGGTCCACGAGGCCGGGATCCACGCCACGGTTGCCGGCGTGCTGCTCGGTTTCGCCGTCCCTGTTCTCGCGGGGAAGGCCTCCGGGGAGCCCGTGGAGCTCGCCGAGCACCTGGAGCACCGCGTCCGGCCCCTGTCCGCCGGGTTCGCGGTGCCGGTCTTCGCGTTCTTCTCCGCGGGCGTCACGGTGGGCGGCTGGGACGGATTGACGACGGCGCTCGCCGCCCCCGTCACGCTCGGCATCATCGCGGGACTCGTGCTGGGCAAGCCCCTGGGCATCATCTCGGCAACGTGGCTCACCACCGTGCTCACCGGACGCAAGCTGGACCCGTCCTACCGGTGGATCGACCTGGTGGGGATCGCGCTGCTGGCCGGGATCGGGTTCACGGTGTCTCTGCTGATCTCGGAGCTCAGCTTCGACCCGTCCGCAGCCGCAGGGGACCAGGCCAAAGTGGCCGTGCTGACCGCCTCGGTCCTGGCGGCCGTGCTGGCCGGCGGTGTGCTGGCGGTCCGCAACCGCCGCTACCGCAGCGCGTCACCCCGGGTGTTCGGGAACGACGCCGCAGAGGCGTAGGGACCGGGGGCTTCCGTCCCCTGCGGTGGTCGTTGCGGAGGGCATGTGCCGGGCGCTTCCCGGGGCCGAAACTGTGTCAGTCGCGAGGTGGGATCGCGTGGAACGGGGCCGTGCCATGGCACTCCACGACGCGCTGAGGGCCCGCATCACCGGGGCCCCAGTGAGTGACGCCGCCGGGCACAACCCGCTCGGCGGCGTCGGCGCTGAACGGGAGCGGGTTCAACCCTCCCGCCACCACGCATCCGCCGGGGTCACTGGCACGGTGCGCTTGTGGCGGGTGCGCAGGAAGGTCTGCTCCAGCTTCTCCGCGATCTCCTCGGGGACGTCCTTGCCCTCGAGGAAGTCGTCGATGTCGTCGTAGCGCAGGCCCAGCTCGTCCTCGTCCGTGCGCCCGGGGTTCTCGTCCAGGAGGTCCGCGGTGGGGGCCTTGCCTACGAGTTGCTCGGAGGCCCCCAGGTACGCGAGCACCTGGCGGTTCTGCCGTTTGTTCAGCCCGCCCAGGGGCAGGACGTCCGCGCCGCCGTCGCCGAACTTGGTGAAGAACCCGGTGACCGATTCCGCCGCGTGATCCGTGCCGATCACCAGCAGGTTGTGGTCCCCGCCCACTGCGTACTGCGCCGTCATACGCACGCGGGCCTTGGTGTTACCGCGGGTGAAATCGGTGAGCTGCTCACCGGTCGCGGCACCGTAGGCGGACTCGAAACCGCGGACGGCCGGCGCGACGTCGTACGTGATGACCCGGTCCGGTTGAATGAATTCGAGCGCCGCCTGGGCGTCGGCCTCGTCGTGCTGGATCCCGTGAGGCAGTCGCATGGCCACGAACTCGGCCTCGATCTCGTCCTCGCGCAGTTTCTCGACCGCGAGCTGGGCCAGGCGCCCGGCCAGGGTGGAGTCCACGCCGCCGCTGATCCCCAGGACGAACCCCGCGGTGTGCGTGGCCTTGAGGTAGTCGCTCAGGAAGTCGACGCGGCGTTGGGCCTCCCGCTCCGGATCGATCTGCGGAGAGACGCCGAGCTCGGCAATGATCTGTGCTTGCAATTCACGCATGCGTTCATGCTAGTGGCCGGTTCCCGCGGGGACAGGGGCCTACCGCCGGCCCGTCCCGTGGCGCGGAGGACGAAGGCCGGCGCTGGGCCCCGGTGCTGGACCCCCACGCTCGGACCCGCCCCCCGGGGGACCTATGAGATGCTGATCACATGAACGAGAACTCCTACGAGACCATTGAAGTCCGCCGCGAGGGACGCGTGGGTGTCATCACCCTGAACCGTCCCAAGGCACTGAACGCGCTGAACGAACAGACCATGCGGGACGTGGTGGCCGCCGCGACCGAGCTGGACCGTGACTCGGGGATCGGCGCGCTGATCCTCGCAGGTTCGGAGAAGGCCTTCGCGGCCGGTGCTGACATCAAGGAGATGTCCGGCAAGTCCGCGTCCGATATGTACCACGAGGACTTCTTCGCGGGGTGGGACGCTTTCGCCCGGCTGCGCACCCCCAAGATCGCCGCGGTGGCCGGTTACGCGCTCGGCGGTGGGTGCGAGCTCGCGATGATGTGCGATCTGATCCTCGCCGCGGACACTGCAGTGTTCGGTCAGCCCGAGATCGCCCTGGGTGTGATCCCCGGGATGGGCGGCACCCAGCGCCTCACCCGCGCCGTGGGCAAGGCCAAGGCCATGGACATGATCCTCACCGGACGGCAGATGCGCGCCGAGGAAGCCGAGCGTTCCGGTTTGGTCTCCCGCGTGGTCGCAGCGGACGAGCTCATGGACACCGCCCTGGAGGTCGCCGGAAAGATCGCGGAGATGTCCAAGCCCGCGGCCCAGCACGCGGTCGAGACCGTCAATGCCGCGTACGAGTCCGGGTTGTGGGCCGGCGTCCAGCACGAGCGGCGGGTCTTCCACGGGCTGTTCTCCACCGCGGATCAGAAGGAGGGCATGTCCGCGTTCGCGGAGAAGCGTAAGGCGCGGTTCTCCCACGAATGAGCCCTGTAGGGGACGACGACGCCGCGCGGCCCGGTCCGCGCGGCGTCGTCGCGTGTCAGGTCAACACCACGCAAGTGCGGTTCAAACAGGGCTGTGGTTACGCAGATGCGGATAAGCTGCTCCCATGACACACCTCCGTATCTCCCAGGCCGCGACCTTCGTGGGCGTCAGCGACGACACCGTCCGGCGGTGGACCGAGCAAGGCACGCTCACCGGGCACAAGGATTCCGCGGGGTACGCCGTGGTGGACGGCGCCGAACTCGCAGCATACGCGCGCGACAACGCCGTGAGCCCTCAGGATCCCGCCGGGGTGAACAGTTCGGCGCGCAACCGCCTCGTGGGACTCGTGACCGCCGTGACCTCCGATCCCGTGATGTCCCAGGTGGAGCTGCAGTGCGGCCCGCACCGGATCGTCTCGCTCATGAGCACGGAAGCGGTGCGTGACCTGGGGCTGGAACCGGGGGCCGTTGCCACGGCCGTGGTGAAGTCCACCGCGGTCATCGTCGAGACCGAGGGGCGCAAGTGATGGGGCGCGCGGCGACACGCATGCGCGCCCTGGCTTGCGCGGTGAGCGCGGTGGCGCTGGCCGGGTGCGCGGGAGCGTCGGACGGGGGAGGGGACGCGGCGTCGTCGTCCGATGAGGAGACGACCCTGCGGGTGTCCGCGGCGGCCTCGCTGACCCATTCCTTCGACGAGCTCGCGCGCACGTTCGAGGCGGCGCACCCGGGGGTGAAGGTCAGCATGAACTACGGAGGCTCGTCCGGGCTCGTGCAACAGCTGACCGAGGGCGCCCCCGCGGACGTCTTCGCCTCCGCTGACCAGAAGAACATGAAGAAGCTCACGGACGCGGGCCTGGCCGCGGGGGAGCCGAGCGTGTTCGCGACCAATGTGCTCACCCTCGCGGTACCCAAGGACAACCCCGCGGACATCACCTCCTTCCGGGACGTGGTGGACCGGGACGTCAAGCTGGTCACGTGCGCCCCGGAGGTACCGTGCGGTGCGGCCACGCAGGAGATCGAGAAGGCCAACGGTGTCGCGCTCCACCCCGTGAGCCAGGAGAACGCGGTCACGGACGTGCTCGGCAAGGTGACCTCCGGGCAGGCGGACGCGGGGATCGTGTACGTCACGGATGCCAAGTCCGCGCAGGACAGGGTCACGACCGTCGAGATCCCGCGCACGGATCAGGCGGTCAACAACTACCCCGTGGTCGTCCTCAAGGATTCCGCGGAGCCGGAGCTCGCCCGGCAGTTCGTGGACCTCGTCCAGGGTGACGAGGGCCGGAAGGTCTTGGAGGACGCGGGCTTCGGCGCACCGTGACGCGCGGGTTCGTCACGACCCCCCGGTGGGTCCTGGTCCCGGCGGTGGCGGGGGCGTTGGTCATCCTGTTGCCCTTGCTCGGCATGGTGCTGCGCATCGATTGGGCGCACCTGGGGGAGTTGCTCACGAGCGAGTCCTCGCTCGCCGCGCTGTGGTTGAGCCTTCGCACCGCGGTCGTGTCCACGGCGCTGTGCCTGGTGCTGGGGTGCCCGCTCGCCCTGGTACTGGCCCGTTCCACCGTGCGCGGCCTCACGCTCCTGCGCTCGCTGGTGCTGCTGCCGCTCGTGCTGCCACCCGTGGTGGGCGGTATCGCGCTGCTGTACACCTTCGGACGCATGGGTTTCCTGGGCGGCCCCCTGTCCTCGGCGGGCGTGGACATCGCGTTCACCACCGCGGCCGTCGTGCTCGCCCAGACGTTCGTGGCCCTGCCGTTCCTGGTGGTCTCCCTGGAGGGCACGCTGCGCACCGCGGGCGTTCGCTACGAACGGGCCGCGGCGGGCCTTGGTGCATCCCCCACGCGCACCCTGTTCCGGGTCACGCTGCCCCTGGTGCTGCCCGCGGTGCTCTCCGGGGCCGCGCTGTCCTTCGCGCGCTGCCTCGGCGAGTTCGGCGCCACCCTCACGTTCGCGGGCAGCCTGCAGGGCGTGACCCGCACGCTCCCGCTCGAGATCTACCTGCAGCGCGAGACCGATCCCGACGCCGCCGTGGCCCTCTCCCTGCTGCTCGTGATCGTTGCTCTGCTCGTCGTGGGGGTCAGTGCTCCCTCCCGACGACGCCGCGGCGCCGGCTTCCGCGCCAACCTCACCCGGTGGTTCGCGCCGGGTCCGCAGTGGGGTCCCCATCCGGAGGGATCACGGCCCCGGTCCGGTGGCTCGACGCAGTCCTCGAAGGACAGCCGCACTGCCCATGCGGTCGGGGACCGACCCGCGGCCGGGTCTGGGACGGCGGACGCCGGGGCCGGGCGGAATGGCGCCGTGGTCAGGACCGCAGCCGCATCCGCGGTTGCACCCGGGGGCGCGTCGGGCCTAGGGGTGAGCACGCCCCGCGCGGCGGGGGAGGCGCCCGGACTGATGGTCCGTGTTGAACACGACCGCCGCCGTGTGGCCGCCGAGTTCACGGTGGAGCCGGGAACCACCGCGGCCCTGATCGGGCCCAATGGCGCGGGGAAGTCCACCGTGTTCGACGTGATCGCGGGCCTGCTGGCCCCCGACCGCGGTGAGATCCGGGTGGGGGACGAATCCGTGCTGCGCGCCGGTGGGGCGGCCCAGGACATGTGGGTCCCGGCGCATCGCAGGGGCGTGGCCCTGATGGCCCAGGAACCGTTGCTGTTCCCCCATCTCAACGTGCTTGACAACGTGGCCTTCGGCCCCCGGGCGAGTGGCGCGGGGAAGGCGATGGCGCGGCGTCGTGCCCTGGCGTGGCTGCGCGAGGTGGACGCGCGGGCGTTCGCCCAGCGCATGCCGGACGAGCTGTCCGGCGGGCAGGCCCAGCGCGTGGCGATCGCGCGGGTGCTGGCCGCAGAGCCGCGCGTGATCCTGCTGGACGAGCCCCTGAGCGCCCTGGACGTGACCGCGCGGCCTCGGATGAGGAAGGTGCTCCAGCGGGTGCTCGCCGGGCGCACCGCAATGATCGTGACGCACGACCCGCAGGACGTGGCCAAGCTCGCGGACCATGTGGTGCGGCTGGAGCGGGCCGGCAACCGGGATCCGGCACCGCGCACGACCGCCGACTGAGCGCGGCGCGCCTACTTCACCTCGCGCGTGAGCACACGCCAGATCCCGATCACCAACGGGATCCCGATCCACAACAACCCGGAGGTGTCCGCCTGCGCCCATTCCGTGCCGGTGAGATCCAGCCCTTCTGCGAACGGGGTGAGTGCCGCTTTCACGTCCACCCACGCGGCGAGGATCAGGAAGGCCACGAGGGCCATGACCCAGGCGAGAGCACCGCGATGGTGCCCAGCGCCGCCACCGAGAGCAGTTTGGCGAGGACCACGCGCAGCCTGCGGGGTTCCTGCGTGAAGGGGATGAGCGCGGTGCGCTGGCTCCACTCATTGCATGCCGTGATGATCCCGAGCACGGGCAGCAGCAGACCCTGGGGGGTCGTGGTCACGGCCAGGGCCGCCGACAAGGGTGCGCCGTCGTTGCGTGCGACCCACATCAACAAGCCCAGAGCCAGAGCGGTCAGCATGCCGATGGCGATCAGCAGACCGCGCCCGGCGCGGGTGTCCACCTGCTTGCGCAGCTCGACGCGCGGCAGGGTCAGGGGCACACGGCGTCGAGCTCCAGCATCTCGTCCACCCGCGCCCTGCCCGCATCCGTGATGGTGGCGGAGAGCTGCAGCACCTCGCGGCCGGTGCGTCCGGGGTGCTGCGCAGCGGCGTCGAGCATCACGCCCACGTGTCGGCTGGGGTTCGGCAGCTCCGCGTAGCGGCGGCCCAGCACGAGCGCCTCACACGAGCTCACCGGCGTGAGACCGGTGAGCACCGCAGCCACCGAGGCAGGCGTGGTTTGTGGACATGTGCCTCCCACATGTCCAGGTCGATGGTGACCCCTGGGCCCACCGAATCCTGCACCCTCCCTGCGAGTCGTTCGCCCTCACGGCGGCTGGCCTCCCGCTGCTCTGCCGTTGGCCAGCCCCTCTCGTGGTCGAAGTTCCGAGTCCAGACCAGGACGTCCCTGGTGAGTTTCAGCGGGATGGGGAAGTCCTCCTGGTCCGGGAGACCGTTCTCTCCCCAGAACGGCCAGCTGAAGGTGTACTCGTTGAACATGCGAACGACGGGTGGTTCTGCCATGGCCGGTGCTCTCGGGTGGACGGGCAGCGCGTGGTGGGGACATCTTGCCGGGCCACGGTGCACGGCAGCGCATGCCTCCCCGCTGAACCGCGCCAGCTCGGGTCGGTAGCATGAGTCGGGCCGGTGACCGTCCGGCGTCAACATCGAGAGAGGACAACCCATGGCCTTCGTCTGCAGCGCCACCTGGACTGCGAAGCCCGGAGAGGAGGACACCGTGCGTGACGCGCTCTCCCACCTCTCCCCGGCCGCTCGCCAGGAGCCCGGGAACCTCTACTACCAGGCGTACCAGAGCCCGGAGGAGCCTGCCGTGTTCCGCATCTTCGAGGTGTACACGGACGAGGATGCGTTCACGGCCCATGTGAGCTCCGAGCACTTCGACCAGTGGGGAACACGCCAGGCGATCCCCGCCCTGGCGGAGCGTGCGCACAAGACCTACGAGACGCTCGACTTCTGACCGCCACACGTGACCAACTACGAGGGGACAACGCCGCCGCGCCCGGATCCTGCCCCGGCTGAACGAGGGCCCGTGTGGGCCCTTGTCCTCAGCGAGGTCTTCCAGGCGCCGCTCGTGCTGGCCGCGCTGCTGGTGGTCCTGCCGTGGACCGTGCACAGGAGCCTCGGGGCACTGCTGTGGGGCGTGATGGCGGCGCTGGCGGTCTGCGGGGTCTCACTCGCCACGGTCACGGTGCTGGCGCGTAGGGGTGTGCTCACCGACCACCACGTGAGCGTCAAGGAGCACCGCCGACCCGTGATGCTGGGGACCTTCGCGCTGGTGGCCGTGTTCCTGGCGGTCAACCTCGCGTTCCACGGACCCGTGGAGATCACCGGACTGCTCATGGCCACGCTCGCGGCGAGCGCGGTGGTCGCGCTCGTGAGCCCGTTCTGGAAGATCTCAGTGCACGGGATGATGATGGGCGGCACTGCGGTGATCCTGCCCGTCGCGGTGGGGCCGTGGGGTCTGCTGTTCCTGCCCGTCGCGGTGGCGGTGTGCGTGAGCCGCCGCGTCCTGCGTGCCCATACGTGGGCCCAGTTGTTCGCGGGCTTCGGTTTCGGGATCGTCGTCCTGGGCGGGATCTACGCACTGATCGCCGGTTGACGACGACGCCGCGCGGCCCGGTGCCGTCGCCGCGCCAGGGGTCATCGTGCCGTCGGCCCATGTACGGGCGGCCGGGGCGTCGACCGCTATGCGGGCGACTCGAGTATCTGGTTTGTTGCCCGGACCAACCGGCCCTGCCCCGCCGGCTCAGACCAGCGCGGTGAGTAGCGCTGCGGCCACCAACCCGCCGATCACGACCCACCCGGTGACCAGCAGCGTCTGTTTGGTCCCGAAATGTCGGGCGACCATGATGATCGAGGGGATGCTCAGGGCCGGCAGGGTGATGAGCAGGACCCCGGCCACCCCGTAGCTTGCGCCCGCCGCGGTGAGCCCCATGATCACCGGGATCTCGCCGCCGGTGGGGATCACCAGGGCCGCCCCGATCAGGCCCACGATGAGCAGCGAGAAGAGCCCGGCGTGGTCCGCGAGACCCGTGAAGTCCGAGAGCCATCCGGCGAACAACCCCACCAGCAGCACCAGGATCACGTACTCCGGGACGATCACCACCAGGTACCGGCCCAGTGCTCGCCCGAACCGGGTGACCAGCTCACCCCAGTGCTGCGGATCGGCGGGGAGGGCCTCGGGGGTCTGCACCGTGACGGTCGAGAACGTGCGGCTCACGAGCACTGCGGCGATCAACACCACCAGGATGCCCACGGCCACGCGCGTGGTCACGAAGGGCCAGGACATGGTCAGCGCCAGGAACACCAGCACGGCTGGGTTGAGCAAGGGGTTTGCGAGCCAGTACGCCATGGTGGCCCCCGCGGGCGCACCGCTGCGGCGCAGTCCGATGGCCACCGGCGCGGTGCAGTACGTGCACATCATGCTGGGCAGTGCCAGCAGCGCCCCGGAGATCCCCTGACCCCACGAGGTCTTGCGGCTGAGCACCCGCAGCAACCAGCGTCGGGGGACCAGGGATTCGAGGGCCGCGGCCACGAGCAGGGCAACGAGAGCGGCCTTCCATACGGCCTTCAGGTAGACCACGGTGAAGTCGATCGCACCCCGCAACGACGGCGCGGACCCCGGTTCACCCGCGGAGCCGAAGATCGCCGCCCCGTTCCACACCCCGGTTTCGGCGAGCGTCTGGGTCTTGGCCTCGTAGGGGAGCCACTTGGCCCACAACAGCCCGCCCACGAGGATCGCCAGGGTGATGCCCAGTCCCACCCACCCCAGGACGCGGGCGCGTGAGCGGTCGGTGGTCTCCACGGGAGTGACGGTGATGCTCACGGCGGGCCTTTCGCAGCAAGGAAGTTCCAGAGCGCCGTCATCCGGGAACGACGACGCCCGGCAAGCTTACGTCCGCGCCGGAGCTTCGGAGCGCAGGCCCGGGAACGCGCGACCCCGACATCACGCCGTGACGTGGGAGTGACGCAATGGACCCCTCTGTTGCACCCGTCACAGCGTTTTGGAAGGCTGGCTGGTGGATCAACAGTCGTCACCTCCAGGAGTTCCCGTGACCCGTGGTCAGGGAATCGTGCCCGCCGCACTGCCCGCCCACGTCGCGGACAACAACGCCTATTCCTGCGGTGTGCTGGACGAAGATACCCTGCACGTGTCCGGGATGGTGGAGGGCGCTGCGATGGGGCGGATCGCCACGTAAGGACGACGACGCCGCTGCGGCGCCATCCTGCCGCGCGGTCTGTCGGGTGCCGCGCGAGGTGAACTGCCCGGACCCCTACTTCCCGCGCAGCGAGGGGAAGTCAGGGTCCGAGAACTCGGTGTGCTCCCCGGTGGTCCCGCCCTCCGGGCCGCCCGGGTGCAGATGGGCTTCCCGGGTGCGCAGTTCCACCCGGCGGATCTTGCCGGAGATGGTCTTGGGAAGGTCGAAGAACTCGAGGCGCCGGATTCGCTTGTACGGCGCGAGGTTCACGCGGCAGTGATGCAGGATGCTCTCCGCGGTCTCGGCGGTGGGCTCGTGACCCGCGGCGAGCACCACGTACGCCTTGGGAACGGCCAGGCGGATGGGATCCGGCGAAGGCACCACTGCCACTTCCACGACCGCGGGGTGCTCGATCACCACGGATTCCAGCTCGAAGGGAGAGAGCCGGTAGTCGGAGGCTTTGAAGACGTCGTCCGCGCGGCCCACGTAGGTGAAGACCCCGTTCTCGTCCCGCGAGACCACGTCCCCGGTGTGGTAGACGCCGCCCCGGAACGCCTCATCGGTCTTCGCGGCGTCTCCGTGGTAGCCGGGTGTCAGGCTCACGGGACGCGGGTCCAGACGCAAGCACAGTTCGCCCTCGGTCTCGCTCACCTCACCGGTCGTGGTGTCGATCAGCACGGTCTCGTACCCGGGTAGCGCACGGCCCATGGCCCCGGGTTTCACGGGCATCCCGGGGGTGTTGGCGATCTGCAGTGAGGACTCGGTCTGACCGTACCCGTCACGGATCTCGGTGCCCCACGCGGCCTTGACCCGCGCGATGATCTCCGGATTCAGTGGTTCACCCGCGGACACCGTCTTGCGCGGCGGGTTCTTCAGATGGGTCAGGTCCGACTGGATGAGCATGCGCCACACGGTGGGCGGTGCGCAGAAGGACGTCACGCCCTCGCGGTCCATCTGGTCCATGAGTGCCACGGCGTCGAAGCGCGAGTAGTTGTAGAGGAACACGGTGGCACCCGCGATGAACGGTGCGTAGAAGTTGGACCACGCGTGCTTGCCCCACCCCGGCGACGCCACGTTCAGGTGCACGTCCCCGGGTTCCAGCCCGATCCAGTACATCGTGGACAAATGCCCCACGGGGTACGTGACGTTGGTGTGCTCCACGAGTTTCGGCAGGGACGTGGTCCCGGAGGTGAAGTACAACAGCAGCGGGTCATCCGCGGGCGAGGGCTCGGTCACCTCGAACTCCTCGGGACCCGCGAAGGAGTCCCGGTAGTCGATCACGGGGTGCTCCCCGATCTTCCGCGGGCCCGGTTCTTCACCCTCGCCCGACGACGCCGCAGTCCCGGCTTCCGGCGCTCCCGCAGCGTCGTCGCCGGCAGCAGCGGGCGACGGCGCGGCGTCGTCGTGCCCAGCGGAGGACGCGAAGACCGACGGTGCGGAACGGGGACGGTGATCGGGCTGATCGGGAACCTCGATGATCGTGAAGTCCCCGGGGACCTCCTCGAACTTCAGGGCGTTCGTGTGGGACGTGACCACCCAGGCCGCCCGGCCGCGCTCCACGCGGTCCTGCAGATCGGCGGGCCCGAGCATCACGGTCGTGGGGATCATGGGTGCGCCCAGTTTGGTGCACGCAAGCATGGTTTCCCACAACTCCACCTGGTTGCCGAGCATGAGGATGACCCGGTCACCGCGGCGCACGCCCCGCGAGCGCAACCATCTGGCCAGCTGCGACGAGCGCCGGGACAGCTGCGAGTACGTGCGGCGGGTCTCGGTGCCGTCCTCCTCCACGATCACGAGGGCCTCGCGGTCCGCTTCCTCGCCGCTGCCCAGGACGTCGAACCAGTCCAGGGCGAAGTTGAAATACTCGAACCGGGGCCACTCGAACTCGCGGTGTGCGGCGTCCAGGTCGGTGCGTAGGCGCAGCAGCTGGTCCCGTGCGGCGCGGAACCGCTGCGTGACGGAGTGTTCTGAGGCGGTGGTCTCGCTCATGGGATCCTTGCTGCGACGTGTGCGGATCCCCGGCCCGGCGCGCCGGTGGTGCTCGCGCCTCGAACCGGGGGTGGCTGGTTCCTCAAATTTACTGCACCGCACCGGGGCGTCGTCGCTGGTCGCGCGCTGACCGGGGCCTGCCGGCTCATGGGGCCCGTCGACCTGCGCGCACCGGAGCCGTACGATCGGGCGGAGAAGGCGACGAACGGCGTCATCAACAGCGTGCTGGACCGCCCACGAGGCGGGGAACGGAGCGGACATGGACATCAGGGACTCGACGGCGGTCGTCACGGGTGCGGCCTCCGGGCTGGGGGCGGCCACGGCCGCGGAACTCGTGGCGCGTGGGGCGCGCGTGATCGGCCTGGATCTGCCGCAGGTCGTGCACGCCGCCGCGCCGGTCGACGGCGTGCAATACGTGTCCGCGGACGTCACCGACGAGGAGCAGGTGCGGGCCGCCGTGGCCACCGCCGCGGACGTGGCGACGTTGCGCACCGTGGTCAATTGCGCGGGCATCGGGACCTCCGCGCGCGTGGTGGGCAAGAACGGCGTACACGACCTCGCGTTGTTCGACCGCGTGGTGCGGATCAACCTGGTGGGCACGTTCACGGTCCTCGCGCTCGCCGCGGAGGTCATGACCGCGCAGGAGCCCGTGGACGAGGCCGGTCAACGCGGCGTCATCATCAACACCGCCTCCGTGGCTGCCTTCGAGGGACAGATCGGCCAGGCTGCGTACGCCGCGTCCAAGGGTGGTGTGCATTCGATGACGATCGCCGCGGCGCGTGACCTCTCCTCCCGCGGGGTGCGCGTGATGACGATCGCCCCCGGGATCGTGGACACCCCCATGCTCGGTCGGGTGAGCGAGGATTTCCGCAGCGCCCTGGCGGAGTCCGTCCCCTTCCCGCACCGCCTGGCCCGCCCGGACGAGTACGCCCAGCTCGCGGGGATGATCGTGGAGCACGACTACCTCAACGGGGAGACCATCCGCATGGACGGCGCCCTGCGCATGGCGCCGCGTTGATCCTCGCTGCCGCGCGCCTGTCCCGTCCCGGCCACGCAGCCACGGGCGACGACACCGCACGGCCCCGCACATGACGATGCCTCGTCACGGTCCACCCGTGACGAGGCATCGTCGTGAAGTGGTCAGAGCTCCGTGGCCCCGGCCTGCGCGAAAGCCCCCGGGAGTCGCCCCGCTGAGGTCGAGACGCCCCCAGGGCGTTCCGCGGATCAGTCGACCGTGAGCACGATCTTGCCCACGGCGTGGCCCTCCTGGCTGGCGGTGAATGCGTCCGGCAGCTGCGCGAGCGGGAAGGTGCGGTCCACACGGACGGTGAGCTTGCCGTCGTCGGCCAGGCGGGCAAGCTCGGTGAGCTGCTCTGCGTCCGGAGAGACCCACATGTAGCTCCCGCCGTGCTCCTCCACCTCGGGGTCCGCGATGGAGGCGTGCTGGCCGCCGTCCGCGAGCACGGCGACGGAGTCCTCCACCACGCCGCCCACGAAGTCCACGACGATGTCCACACCGTTCGGGGTAAGCTCCTTGACGCGCTCCACGAGACCGTCCCCGTACTCCACGGGCTCCGCGCCGAGCTCACGCACGTAGTCGTGGTTCTTGGTCGATGCGGTGCCGATCACCCGCGCGCCGAACGCCTTGGCGATCTGCACGCCCATGCTCCCCACACCACCGGAGGCCGCGTGGATCAGCACGGTCTTGCCCTCCGCGAGACCCAGTCGGGTGAGCACCTGGTACGCGGTGAGTCCCGCGAGCGGCAGCCCTCCGGCCTGTTCCCAGGAAAGACTCTTCGGCTTGGGGGCGAGTGCGCGCACGGGGACGGAGACGTACTGGGCAAACGTGCCGCCGTGGATCCAGTCCTTGCGGGCGTAGGCGATCACCTCATCGCCCTCGGAGACGCTGGGGGTGTCGAAGCCCTTGCCCACGACGACGCCCGCGACGTCCCAGCCGGGGGTCGCCGGGAACTGGACGGTCATCATGGGATCCAGCCCGCCGGACATGACCTTCCAGTCCACCGGGTTGATGCCCGCGGCCTTCACCTTCACCAGGACCTCACCGGGGCCCACCTTGGGCATGGGCTGGTCGGTGAGCTCCAGTACGGAGGTGTCGCCGTACTGCTGATATGTCTGCGCCTTCATTGTGGTCATGTTTGTCTCAACAGCCCCGGGCGGGGACCTTATTCCATGCCGCAGCAAGGTCTGCCATTCCGGACCTGCCCCTGGGTGCCGGCGGCCACCCTCAACCCCCGCCGCAGCACGTGCGCCATGGCGTCCAGTCCTCCACCGAGGAGATCACGGACCGCGGCTACCTGATGCAGGCCGTCTCGCCCCGCCGGGGGTCATGGTGGTCGAGACGATCGTCGTCGCCGCGCTGCACGGCGCCTACGGCGGCCTCACGTGGGTGGCCTGCGCCAACTCGCGCGGTGTGGCCGTCTTCCTGGTCCTATGGCCTATGACCTATGGCCTATGGCCTATGGCCGTGGGGCGGCGTCGTCGTGCCTCTACCGGGCGCGTGCAGGAGCGCTGAGGCCAGGGACCAGGGGTGCGCGGCCTGACCCGCTCCGCAGGGTGAGCCGCAGCACCCCCTGGGCGTGGAATGGTGGACCCTGGGAAGAAACGACTTGTCGCCGAGTGGGAGCCCGCGCTCGGGCCTTCGTCACCTGGCCCGCGGCGTTGCCGGGTGCCCTGTTGCGGGACCTCGCGCTGGACGCACACCTGTGGGTCCTCGTCACGGACGCCGCCTCGGAGACCGACGCCGCCGCGTGGTTCGCGTCCCAGGGCGTCTCCCCGGACCGGGTCACGTTCGTCCATGCGCCGCAGGGCGACGACGCCGTGTGGGTGCGCGACTGGGGCCCGCACCCCGTGATGGACGAGCATGGTCAGCTGTGGTGCGTGGGCCCGCGGTACGTTTACGCCACGCCGTTCACTGCCCACGAGCCGGGAGCGCCTCTGGAGACTGCGGGCCGCGAGCCCCTCGCCGCGCTCGAGTCCGAGCCCGTGGACCAGCGTGCCCAGCCCGCGCTCAGCCGGGCGCTGGGGCTGCCGTTCGAGAAGCTCCCGCACGCCCATGCGGGAGACCGCACTGAACGGCGAGTACACGGCCCACCTGCCGCAGGCCCGGCCTCGGGCGAGATCGAGTACGCGGTCGAGGCCACCTCCGAGGATGGCCGCGTGCAGCGCTGGCCACGCCCGTCGAAGGCGTGGCTGCGGGCGGCGATAGACTGACCGACCGTGGCCAAGCTCTACTTCCGCTACGGCGCGATGAACTCCGGGAAATCCACGGCGCTGCTCCAGGCCGCCTACAACTACGAGGAGCGCGGACAGCGCGTGCTGCTCGCCAAACCCCACGTGGACACCAAGGGCGAGGACCAGATCCTCTCCCGGCTGGGTGTCAGCCGCACGGTGGACTTCCTGATCCAGCCCGGCGAGAGCGCCATGGGCCTGTTCAAGCGCCACTCCACCGGCGATGACCCGGAGGCCCTGCTCGAGCACGTGGACGCCCAGCCCGTGGCGTGCCTGCTGGTGGACGAGGCGCAGTTCCTGGAGACCGGGCAGGTGGACGACCTGCTACGGATCGCCGTGCTGCTGGACGTGCCCGTGATGGCCTACGGCATCCGCACCGACTTCCGTACCCGTTCCTTCCCCGGCTCCGAGCGGCTCATGGAGCTCGCCCACACCTTGGAGGAACTCAAGACCATCTGCCGCTGCGGACGCAAAGCCCTGTTCAACACGCGGAAGGTGGGCGACGACTTCGTGTTCGAGGGGGACCAGGTGGCCATCGACGGCGTGGCCGTCACCTACGAGTCCCTGTGCGCGGCGTGCTACCTGCGAGAATCCGGCGGCAGGCTGGGCTGAGGGGTTAGCCCCGACACGTAAACTGCCCGTATGAGCACCGACTTCTCTCCCGTGGACCTGGCCACCGCCCGTGAGCGCCTGCGCGAACTGATCAAGGACCTCGCCGTGGTGCGGGGCAAGGTCACGCTGGCCAGCGGCATCGAAGCGGACTACTACGTGGACCTGCGCCGCGTGACCCTGCACCACGAGTCCTCCCGGTACGTGGGTCAGGTCATGCTCGGTCTGCTGGACGAGGCCGGGATCGCGTTCGACGCCGCCGGTGGGCTCACCATGGGCGCGGACCCGGTGGGCAACGCGATCATGCGCACGGCCGGGGACCAGGGCCGCGCCGTCGACACCTTTGTGGTGCGCAAGGCTCAGAAGTCCTACGGCATGGGGCGTCAGGTGGAGGGCCCCAGCGTGGTGGGTCGGGACGTGGTGGTCGTGGAGGACACCTCCACCACCGGCGGTTCCGCCCTGACCGCCGTGGAGGCGCTGCAGAAGGCGGGCGCGAACGTCGTGGCCGTTGCCGTGATCGTAGACCGCCGCACCGGCGCCAAGGAGCGCATCGAGGAGACCGCGGGCGTCCCGTGCCTGTACGCCTACTCCAAGGACGAGCTCGGGCTTGACTGAGCCGGACGCGTCCGGGTCTCGGCAGGACGACGACGCTGCGCCCCGCGTCGTCGGCGTGGGCCCCTGGCAGGGCGAGTGGCCCGCCGGCGAGCGCTGGGACCCCGAGCTGCTGCGCGAGGGCGACCGCCGCAACGTTGCGGACCAGTACCGCTACTGGCGCATGGACGCGATCATCGCGGACCTGGACTCCAGGCGCCACGCCTTCCACGTGGCGGTGGAGAACTGGGAGCACGACTTCAACATCGGCTCCGTGGTGCGCACCGCCAACGCGTTCCTGGCTCGTGAGGTGCACATCATCGGGCGACGCCGCTGGAACCGCCGCGGAGCCATGGTCACGGACCGCTACCAGCACGTGCGCCACCACGCGAGTGTCGCGGAGTTCACGGCCTGGGCACGCGGCGAGGGACTCGCGGTGCTCGCGATCGACAACGTCCCCGGTTCCCAGCTGCTCGAGACGTTCGAACTGCCCGAACGCTGCGTCCTGGTGTTCGGTCAGGAGGGCCCGGGGGTCTCCGAGGAGCTCGTCGCGGAGGCGGACGCGGTGCTGGCCATCGAGCAGTTCGGCTCCACCCGCTCCATCAACGCCGGAGCGGCCGCCGCCGTGACCATGCATGCATGGATCCGCCGCCACGTGTTCGAGCAGCGTCCTGCGCCCTCGTCCGACGTCACGAAGGGCGTGGGAGCGTGAAAAAGGCCGGCCGACCATAGCCAGGAGGCAGAAGTTACCGTAGGGTCATGTGAGTTGAATCACATGATGAAAGGTTCGCATGCTCATGGCTGCCTCGACCACACAGCCATCGTCCTTGCGGCGTTCTGCGGGTGCCCTCGCCCTGGGCGTTGGGCTGCTGCTTGCTGGACTGCAGCCCGCGCATGCGCAGAGCGCAGCAGGCTCCGCACCGGATGGCGGTTTCTCCGAGCTGCCGCGCAGCGAGCAGGACCAGAAGCTCCAGGAGCAGGGTCTGACCCGCGATGATCTTGCTCGCGAGGATGCGCTGAAAAAGCTCCGCAGCTCCACGGACACGGACTTCTACAGCACCCCGGCGCAGCTGCCTGCCGCCAACGGGGGCGTGGTGCGTTCGGAGCCGTCCACGTTCTACCTGGACCCCGTCAAGCTCATCAAGCCCAATGCGTCCGCCACGCGCATCATGTACAGGACCACCAACAGCAAGAACCAGGCCGTGGCCACCACGGGCACCGTGCTGCAGTCCAAGGCTGCGTGGCGCAAGCCCGGCCCACGGCCGCTCGTGGTGCTGTCCTCGGGCACCCAGGGTATGGGCGACTCGTGCGCGCCGTCCCGTCAGATGGCCTTGGGCACGAACTCCGAAGGCCTCAGCCTGGCCGGCCTGATCAATGCTGGCTACAACGTGGTGGCCCCGGACTACATCGGTCTGGGCACTGACGGCGCCCACACCTACATGAACCGTGTGGACCAGGCTCACGCCGTGCTCGATGCCGTGCGCGGTGCGCAGCAGCTCGGCATGGAGGGAGTGGACGCTAAGACTCCCGTGGCCGCCGTGGGATACTCGCAGGGCGGCGGTGCCACGGCTGCAGCCGCGGAGAGCGCCCCTGAGTACGCCCCGGAGGTGCAGCTCAAGAGTGCCTGGGTGGGTGCGCCGCCCGCGGACCTCACACTCACGGGTCAGCACATCGACTCCTCTCTCTTCTCCGGCCTGTCCTTCTACGTGATGGGGGCGGCCGAGGACTCCGGGGTGGCGGTTCGGGACAGACTCAATGCGGAAGGGCAGAGGCGCTATGACAAGGCCCAGGACAGCTGCCTGGTGGGCACCGTCCTCGCCGACGCCCTGGTGCCGTCCGAGAAGCTCACGGCTGACGGGCGCTCCTTCTCCCAGCTGCTCGGGGACCCCGCTCTGAAGGCGTACCTGGACGAGCAGACCATCGGTGCCGCGGGCCGCCACCCTCGTGTCCCGGTGCGCATCGCCCACACCGTGGCGGACGACGTCGTGCCCTACCAGTCGGGCCGACGGCTCGCCCAGAAATGGTGCGCCTCCGGGGTGAACGTCTCCATGCAGACGCTCGCCACGCCCACCCATGTGGGGGCCTCCCTGGAAGGCATTCCCTCGATGCTCGTCTACCTGGACGCACGGTTCAATGGCATCCCGCAGACCAGCTCATGCTGGCGGCTGTGAGCGCCACGGGGCAACGACCCCCGGGCGCCGCGCACCCACCGAGGAGGTCACCCGTGGGTCCGCACGTGGTCACGGCGGCGTGACCACGGCGCGGCTCTGAGCCGATCGGGCCGCCACGGTTCATCCCGTGGCGGGCCGCAATTTTGCGGTGCCGTCCCGGGTCACGAGCAGACCCGTCGCCTAGACTGGAAACAGGCCTCAGGCCACGGTCCAGCCGTGCATCGGGAACCCAGTAGAAGGAGTGTTTCATGCCCATCGCAACCCCTGACGTTTACTCCGAGATGATCGACCGGGCCAAGGAGAAGGGCTTCGCCTACCCGGCCATCAACGTGACCTCCTCCCAGACCCTCAACGCTGCGATCCGCGGTTTCGCCGAGGCGGGTTCGGACGGCATCATCCAGGCGTCCACCGGTGGTGCGGCGTACTGGTCCGGCTCCTCCGTGAAGGACATGGTCACGGGTTCGCTGGCCATGGCCGCGTTCGCCCGCGAGGTCGCCAAGAACTACGACGTCAACATCGCGCTGCACACCGACCACTGCCCCCAGGACACGCTCGAGGGCTTCGTGCTGCCGCTGCTGGCCGAGTCGGAGAAGGCCGTGGCCCGCGGTGAGGACCCCATCTTCCAGTCGCACATGTGGGACGGTTCCGCGATCGATCTGGACGAGAACCTCAAGATCGCTCAAGAGCTGCTGGAGCGCACCAACAAGGCACACATCATCCTGGAGGTCGAGATCGGCGCCGTGGGCGGCGAGGAGGACGGCGTCGTCGGCGAGATCAACGACACGCTCTACACGACCGTCGAGGACGGCATGAAGACCATCGAGGCCCTGGGCGCCGGAGAGAAGGGCCGTTACATCACGGCGCTGACCTTCGGCAACGTGCACGGCGTGTACAAGCCCGGCAACGTGCGCCTGCGCCCCGAACTGCTCAAGCAGATCCAGGACGAGGTGGGTGCCAAGATCGGCAAGGACCGCCCGTTCGACCTCGTGTTCCACGGCGGCTCCGGTTCCACCGCGCAGGAGATCGCGGACGCGGTGTCCTACGGCGTGATCAAGATGAACGTGGACACCGACACCCAGTACGCGTTCACGCGCCCCGTGGCCGGGTTCATGTTCAACAACTACGACGGCGTCCTCAAGGTCGACGGCGAGGTCGGCAACAAGAAGAAGTACGACCCTCGCGTGTGGGGCGCCGAAGCCGAGACCGGCATGGCCGCCCGCGTGGTGGAGGCGTGCCAGAACCTCGGTTCCGCGGGTACCTCCATCAAGTAGGTTCCCCCTGCTCCTCCGGTGCCCCGTACCCCGTGGTGCGGGGCATCGTCGTGTCTCGGGCCGCAACACTACAGGGTCGCTCACCGGGGTGATTCGAATCACTTGTTACGCTCCCCAAGTATGGGAACGAGCCACTCGCCGGAAGAAAACCCAGACCGCGACCGCCACCACCTGACGGCCAATTCCGAGCCCTCCCGGGCCTACCTCGAACAGCTCGAGCAGGATACGGAACGTCGTAAGAACGAGCTGAAACATCACTTGGCCAGCCACGACGGCGCAGCGGATGAGCTGCATGAGCGTCTCGAATCCTCGATCGAGGGCCAGACCACGGCCCTCGGTCACGTACTGCACGAACTGCATGAGAACCCCGAAACGGCATTCCAGGAACATCGTGCGGTCAAGCTGATCGTCGATCATCTGGCGGACCATGACATTCCCGCAGAGAACCCCGCTTTCGGTCTGGACACCGCCATTCGCGCTGAGGTGACCTCCGAGGACTTCGACCCGGCGTGTCACCGCACCATCGCGATCATGTCGGAGTACGACGCCCTGCCCGGTATCGGCCACGGCTGCGGACACAATGTGATCGCCGTGACCGGCCTGGGTGCGTTCGTGGCACTCGTCGAGCTCATCCGGGGCACACCCTCCGCGTTCTCCGGCCGCGTGGTTTACCTGGGAACGCCCGCAGAGGAGGGTGAAGGGGGCAAAGAGATCATGGCCAGAGCAGGTGCACTGGAGGGCATCGACGCCGCGGCCATGGTGCACTCCTACATTGCTGATCTCGTGGACCAGGTGTGGCTCGGTCGCCGTGAGTGCACGGTGCACTATCGCGGTGCGGCAGCCCACGCGTCGTCGCACCCGTTCATGGGACGCAACGCTCTCGACGCCGCGGTGCTCGCCTACCAGGGGCTGGGCCTGCTGAGACAGCAGACCCCGCCCACCGATCGGATCCATGCCGTACTACCCGAGGGCGGAGAACGCCCCAACATCATCACCGAGGCCGCCACCCTGCAGCTGTACGTCCGTTCCCAGCGCCCTGCGACCCTGAAGGCCTTGTCCCAGCGGGTGACCGAGGTTCTCCAGGGTGCCGCGCTGATGGCCGGGGTGGATGTCGAGATCGATTGGGATTCGTCCCCCGCCACCCTTCCCGTGCTGGGCAATTCGCCCCTCTCCGATCGGTGGGTCCTCGCTCAGCGGCGCCGCGGGCGCGATCCTTACCCGGCGGGCACGGTGTCCGAGGTGCTGGCCGCGTCCACGGACTTCGGCAACGTCAGCTATCGGATTCCCGGTATTCACCCGTTGATCAGCATCACGGACCAGGACATGGGCCTGCACACCCGGGATTTCGCGGCTGCTGCAGCTACCCCGCAGGCAGAAGCTGCGGGTGTCGACGGCGCCTACGGACTGGCAGCGGTGGCTCTCGACTATCTGGTCGATGATGCACTGGCTCAACACGTCCGTGATGACTTCCACGCCGGCGGGGGCGGCATTGCCGTGGAGAGCTATTTCGACTGAACCGGAACCGGCGGGCCACGCATCGACATTTTTCGACCACTGACCTCGATGGAGTACACATGACCGCCACCACGACCAAGAGATCGAATGTGGGAGACAGACTCCTCACCGGTATCGAGCGGGTGGGCAACAAGCTGCCCGAGCCCTTCGCCCTGTTCACCATCCTGTTCCTCATCACGGCGGTCGTGTCCACCGCCATGGCCTGGGGCAACGTGGTCGTACACGTACCGGGGAAGGATGAACCCCTGGCGATCAAGGGTCTGTTCACCGGGGAAGGTCTCGCGTGGTTCACCACGACCCTGGGGGAGAACTACATCGGGTTCCCGCCGTTGGTCACCGTGGCCACCATTCTGCTGGCGATCGGGATCGCGGAGAAGTCCGGGTTTCTGGCCGCCGCCATCCGATTCACGATCGGTGGAGCCCCCCGCTGGTTGCTGCCGTACACCGTGGGTTTCGTGGGCGTGGTGGGGTCGATCATGGCCGATTCCGCGTTCGTGGTGATTCCGCCTCTGGCCGCCCTTGCGTTCAAAGCAGCCGGCCGTCACCCGGTGGCAGGTCTGCTCGGCGGCTTCGCGTCGGCCGGTGCGGGTTACTCCACCAATATCTTCCCGACGTCGCTCGATGCCCTGTTCGCGGGCATCACCAACGCCGTGATCCCTACCGTGCCCGCGCTCGCGAATCACGCCACCGAGGCCAACCCGCTGTCCAACTACTACTTCAACATCGTCGCGGCGGTCGTACTCTCCTGCGTGGCGGGGTTCGTCATCGACAAGGTGGTGGAACCGCGAGTCATGCGAGCGGGGGTGTCCAAGGACGAGGTCAACCCGGAGACGGGTCAGCTCATGACCGACACCCTCGCCATGCGCATCGTGGGGGACGAGCAAACCGTTGCGGAATCCCGGGAACCCCAGGTCGAGGCCGGATTGTCCCCTAGGGAGAAAAAGGCACTTCTGTGGGCATGTGTGACGTTCGTGCTGATCGGTGTCGCACTGACCGTCTTCACACTCTTGCCGAACTCACCATGGCGCAACGAAGACGGGAACTTCCTCCCCAAATCACCGCTGCTGGCGTCCATCGTCTTCATCATCTTCGTGTTCTTCTCCGTGAGCGGTTACGTCTACGGCCGGATTGCGGGAACCGTTCGGGGATTCAAGGACGTCCCGGTGATGATGGGAGCAGCCCTCAAGGACATGACGTCCTTCCTGGTCCTGGCGTTCATCCTGGGGCAGTTCATCGCGCTGTTCAACTGGTCCGGGATCGGTTCCTGGATCGCGGTCACCGGCGCATCGGGTCTGGAAAACGCAGGTGTTACCGGCTTCCCCGTGATCATCGGGTTCATCATTCTGTGTTCGATCCTGAACCTGTTCATCATTTCGGGATCCTCCATGTGGACTCTGATGGCCGCAGTCTTCGTGCCGATGTTCGGCATTCTGGGATTCGAGCCTGCCTTCATCCAGGCGGCGTTCCGCGTTGGTGACTCGGCGACGCAGGTGATGACCCCTCTCAACCCCTACATGGTCGTGCTGCTCGCCATGCTCCGTAAGTACGAACCCTCTGCCGGGCTGGGGACGGTGATGGCCAGGATGATTCCGTTCGTAGTCCCCTTCTGGGTGGTGTGGGTTCTCATTCTCATGGTCTTCTACTTCCTCGGCCTGCCGTTGGGCCCGGGAGTGGGCATCATGATCACGCACTGAGCCGCTTCGACGGCGCTCGGCGACGTCGTGCGCGAACGGCGTGGAGCGGCGTCGTGCGCGCTGCGTAGAGTGGCAACGAACCCTTGAACTCGGCGTGGAAAGGAACCCACCGTGGCACTGCTCGGCAAGAATCTGCTGGACGAACCGGCTCCCACCTATCTGGACGAGAACCCCGAGCTGACGGCCCGCCTCGACGCGGGTGACGTGGCCGAGGACCTCGCGGCGGCCTTCCCCAAGGAGCAGTTGCCGTGGGCGATGCTCGCGGAGGAGGCGCTCGCGGACGGCCGCACTCTGGAGGGGTACGCCTACGCCCGGGTGGGCTACCACCGGGGGTTGGACTCGCTGCGCGGCCATGGATGGAAGGGGCACGGCGCGGTGCCGTACTCCCACGAACCCAACCGCGGGTTCCTGCGGGCGCTGGCAGCGTTGGGCCAGGCCGCCGCGCAGATCGGCGAGATGGACGAGGCCGCCCGGATCGAGAAGTTCCTCAACGATTCGGACCCGGAGGCGGCGGAGCAGATCGCTCGCCGCTGACCCCGTCCGGCTGCGACGATGAACCGGTCGCCCGGTCCTGAACGGACCGGGCGACCTGGTCATATTCGCCCCGGCCCCCTGTGCGGATGCGGGTGAGGCGGGGCACAATGGAAGGACAGCCGGGGCCCATCGCCAGACCCGAGCACACCTCCTCGGGTACGCGTGCCCCATGAGAGGAGCGCGCCGTCATGAGAATCTCCGTACCCCGTGAGATCAAACCGGAAGAGGCCCGCGTGGGCCTCACCCCCACCATGGTCACCGCACTGGTCGCCGAAGGCCACGAGGTGTTCGTCGCGGAGCACGCGGGGGAGGGCGCGGGTTTCTCGGACGAGTCCTACCGCGCGGCGGGAGCGCGGATCACGTCCCAGGAGGACGCATGGGCGCAGGCCGAGCTGCTGGTGAAGGTCAAGGAGCCGATCGCCTCCGAGTACGACTTCCTGCGCCCGGACCTCACGCTGTTCACGTACCTCCACCTGGCCGCGAGCCGTTCGCTGACGGAAGCACTGCTGGACAGGGGCACCACGGGGATCGCCTATGAGACCGTTCGGGTGGGACGCACGCTGCCCCTGTTGCGCCCGATGTCCGAGATCGCGGGCCGCCTGGCGATCGCCAACGCCGCACACCACCTCCAGCACCACGCGGGCGGCCCCGGGATCCTCCTGGGTCGGGTGCCCGGCGTTGTTCCGGCCACCGTGCTGGTGATCGGCGGTGGCACCGTGGGTGAACACGCGGCCCGCGCAGCGGTGGGGGCCGGCGCGGACGTCACGATCCTCGAGGCCAACGGCGATCGCTTGCGACAACTGGACGCGCTGTTCCCCCACGCCCGGGTCCTGATGAGCGACACCCACCGCCTGGATGAGGAACTGCCGCGCGCGGACGTGGTCGTGGGTTCCGTCCTGGTCCCGGGCGCCTCCGCCCCCAAGCTCGTGCGCCGGGAGCACCTGTCGATCGTGAAGCCCCATGCGCTGCTCGTGGACGTGGCCGTGGACCAGGGCGGGTGCTTCGAGACCACCCGGCCCACCACGTACGACGACCCGGTCTATGCCGTGGACGGCATTCGCCACTACTGCGTGGCGAACCTGCCCGGCGCCGTGCCCGTCACGGCCACCCAGTCGCTCACGCACGCGACGTCCCCGTACGTGATGGCGTTGGCGCGCGGTGTGGACTCCGCCCTGGAGAACGACGCCGCTCTGGCCGCCGGGCTCTCGACCCGTGCCGGGCAACTGCACTCACCGGGCGTGGCCGCGGCCTTCCCCGACCTACCCGCGGCGAGCTGAGGACGCCGACGGCGCGCCCTGGAGCCGGGGCGCGCCGTCGTTCGAGCGACTCGGGATCTGCGCTTGGCCACGCCGTCGTCGGCGTGGAGCCGGGTCAGAACCGGGGTACGACGTCGTCGGCCTCGCCGGTGGAGGAGGTTTCCTCGGGGCGGACGCGTGAACTCGTGAAGACCTTGCACGCGAGCGCGATCAGGCACACCAGGATGAACGTGGCGATGAGCTGGAACCGCACGGCGGTGTCCAGGAGGCCCAGGATGATGATCGCGGCCAACAGGGCTAGGGCGAAGTAGGACAGCCACGGGAAGGCCCACATCTTCAGCGGCGAGGACACCCCGGCGCGGTCGGCGCGCTTGCGCAGGATGATCTGGGAGATCAGCGCCAGGGCCCAGACCACCAGGCACGTGGAGCCGATCACGTTGAGCATGACGTTGAGCACCGTCTCGGGCCACAGGTAGTTGAGCACCACGGCGATGAAGCCGAAGAGCACCGAGATCGTGACGGCGAGGCGGGGAACCCCGCGCGAGGAGGTGGCCGCGAGCCCACGCGGTGCGGATCCCCGGCGCGCGAGGGAGTAGAGCATGCGCGAACTGCCATACACGTTCGCGTTGAGCGCGGACAGCAGCGCCAGGATGATGACGATGTTCATCAGGACGTTCGCACCGGGGATCCCCACCTCCGTGAGGATCGCGACGAACGGGCTGGAGGAGAGGCCCTCATTGTTCCACGGCAGCACCAGCACCATGACGGTCACGGAGCCCACGTAGAAGATCAGGATGCGGATCAGGATGGTGCGGATCGCGCGGGCCACGTTGGTCTGCGGGTCCTCCGTCTCGGCGGCGGCGATGGTCACCAACTCGGTGCCGCCGAACGCGAAGACGACCACCAGCAGTGCGGCCGCAACCCCCGTGATGCCGTTGGGCATGAACCCGCCGTGCTCCGTGAGGTTGGACAGCCCTGGGCTCGGAGCGGGCAGCACACCGATCAGCAACAGCACACCCACGACCAGGAACGCCACGACCGCGGCGACCTTGAGCAGCGCGAACCAGAACTCCGTCTCACCCAGCGTCCCCACGCGCACCAGGTTGATGACCGTGAACACGGCCATGAAGATCAACGCCCACAACCATTGGGGCAGCGAGGGCCACATCTCGGTCACGAGCTGCGCGGCGGCGGTGGCCTCCGCGGCCACGACCACCACGATCTGGGCCCACCACAACCACCCGAGGGCGCGACCGATCGTGGGTCCCATGGCCTTGCCCGCGTAGGTCGAGAACGCGCCGGAGGACGGATCCGCGGCGGCCATCTCGCCCAGCGCGCGCATCACGAGCACGAGCAGCAGACACGCCACGAGGTAGGAAATCAATACGGCGGGCCCGGCGGTCTGGATCGCCGCGCCCGTCCCCACGAACAGGCCGGTGCCGATGGCCGAACCGAGCGCCATCATCACCAGGTGGCGCGGCTTGAGGTAACTCCCCTGTGGCGGTTGCGACGGCGCGTGCGGCGAGTGCTCGCGGGATCCCCCGTGGATCACGCTGGCCGAACCGCGTGCGCCGGTGGGACCGTCATGGGGTGGGCGGGGTGCAGTCATGGGAGAGAACATTACCCGTCCGCACGGGCACCGGTGATGGCCGTCCGTCATCTTGCGCACGGCAGGCGGGACCGGACGGGGCTACTCTGGGGCTGCCGCGGCCGATGTGTTCGGCGCGGTGATTCGCCGAGCCGACAACGGCCCCGCCGATGGGGGCACATTGCAACCCCTGAATCCGGGGATCGACCTGTGGGTACCCTGCATCCATGCGCAATCTTCTGAAGGACCATCGACGGGTCCCTCCCGCTCGTAAGCCCCCGATCTATCTGATCTCATGGGCGGGCTACCCGAATTTCGGGGACGAGCTGATTGCGGCCACCTGGGTCAATTACCTGGCCAAGGTGGCACCCACCACGGACGTGTGGCTGGACGTCCGCGAACCGGGGACCGTCACCGCCCTGCTGCGCGGCATCCATCCACGACTGCATGTGGTCAATACGGTCTTTCGCGCTCTGCACGACGTTGAACACGGCTCGGGGCGCTCGATGCGCAGCCTGATCGAGGATCTGGGGTCCCCGAAGTACGACGCGGGATTGCTCGCCCTGCGCGAAGCGAGCACCGTGCACCTGCTGGGCGGCGGGGTGCTGCACCGGGACTGGGCCGCGAACCTGCACATCGTCGAGGCGATGCGCGCGGTCCGGGAGGTCTCGGGAGCGCGGTTGTTCGCCACGGGCCAGGGGCTGATGCCCTTCGCGGGGGACCCGCTCACGGACCTGGACCACCTCAGCGTGCGGGACCGCCCCAGCGCCCAGGCTGCCGGAGTGCCCATGGGGTTCGACGACGCTTTCCTCCTCGCGGAGGAAGCCCGCCACGCACGCGCCCTCGGGCTCCTGGCCGAGCACAAGGGGGATGGGTCGTCCGCTCGCACCGAAGGTACGGACGCCCCGAGCGAGGTGGTGGTGTGCGTGCAGTCGGACACCCTGGCGGAGGGGTCCTTCGAGCGGATGCTGGACTTCGCCGGGGCGCAAGTGCGGCGGTGGGATCTACCCCGGGAATCCGTGCGCTACCTCGAGGCCATCCCCGGGGACGATCATGAGGGCTTCGACCGGCTGCGGGATCTCGTGGCCCCGGACGGGTTCATCCCGTTCCAGGCCGCATGGGACGGGGATTTCACGTTCGGGCCGCACCAGGTGTGGCTGACCACCCGTTTCCACCACCACCTGGTCGCGGCGCTGCACGGGGCCAGGGGTGTCGCGCTCAGCGGCAAACCCGGGTACTACGACGTCAAGCACCAGTCCGTGATCGAGGTCGGCTCCAACTGGTCGCTGGTCCATGCCGGGCAGACCTCGGAGCCTGTGGCCCTGGAAGAACTGACGGCGCCCGCGGGCTTCGCCGAGGCGGTGCGTGCCAAGCGGGACGAGGCGAAGCAGCTTTACGGCCGGTAGGGCAACAGGCCTGACCCGGACACGGCGAGGGCCCCATGACATCCACACTGTGGCTGCCACGGGGCCCTCGCCGTTGCGGAGGATCAACCGATGTGGTGAACCCCGCTGGGAGCGACTACTTCTGCTGGTCGTAGCGGAAGAGGAACGCCGCCATCTGATCGCGCCTCACGGGCTCGTAGGGGCGGAAGGTCCCGTCCGACCAACCACGGGCGATGTTCTGCCCGTTCATCCAGGCGATCTCCTTGTAGAAGACGCGGTTGGTGGGCACGTCCTTGAAGGGGGAGGCCTTCGGAGCGGTGTACGCCGGGGATCCCGCCATCCGGTAAAAGAACGCGGCCATCTGGTCGCGGTTGATCTGCTGGTACGGGCGGAAGGTCCCGTCCGGCCACCCCTTGGTGATGCCCTGCTCGCTCATCCAGGCGATCTCCTTGTAGAAGACGTGGCTGGTGGGCACGTCCTTGAAGGGGGACTTGGTGGGAGGCGTGTACTGCGGCGAACCGGCCATCCGGTAGAGGAACGCGGCCATCTGGTCGCGGTTCACGGCCTGGGCGGGGCGGAACGTCCCGTCCGGCCAACCGCGGGTGATGCCCTTGTTGGCCAGCCAGGAGATCTCCGAGTAGAACACGTGGTTCTTGGGAACGTCCTTGAACATCGGGTTCTGGGTCTCGGGGGCCTTCGCCGCGGACTGGAAAGTCTTGACCTCGGCCTTGGCGCCGTCCTGACCCGCGCGGATACCGGAGAGGTCCCCGGCGGCGTTGTGCAGGTGCAGGAACAGGGCCTCGCCCTTGGCGCTCTCCGAACCGCGGTGCGCGGTCAGCTTCTTACCGGGCAGGTCGGTGAACAGCGACGTGTTGACCTGTTCCCCGCGGAAGGAGATCTTCGGGGTGACCGGGCTGTACTCGATCACGCCCGTGCGGTCCACGGGGCCGTCGATGCTCCCGGAAAAGGTGGTCACCTGGTAGGTCAGCTTGGTGTCGGTCTTGGTGGGATCGATACCCAGCTTCGCGGCGCTGACCGGCATCACCATGGCGTTGGTGTCGAACGTGTTGGTGTCCACGTCACCCCAGGAACCGTTCAGCGGCTGGCTGTCGATCACCGTGAGCTCACCGTTGACGTAGCCGTACAGGTTCACCACCGGGTAGTCCAGACCATCCGTCCGGCCCAGGGCCGCGATGTAGTCGGGGCGACCGTTGCCGGTGGTGTCTATCGCGATCTCCGTGGAGACGTCCGGCTTGATTGTGCTCGCGTTGCCCCAGCTGGAGACACCGAAGTTGATCATGCCGTCCTTGCTCACGTCCTTCTTCTCGGCCTTCAGTTGCGGGAGGTTCGAGGAAGCGCCCACGTACTGCAGATCGGCGAACTGGGAGTTGCCGCCGGCCAGCTTGGTGGAATCCAGGCGGCCCGACTTGGCGCCCAGCTCGAAGGCCCCCAGGGCCGACTGCCAGCCGCCCTGGTCCAGGCCGGTGCCGGCGAGGGCGACGGCGCTCGTGCCGTTCTTGTCCCACCGGTCCAGCGTGGCGTTCTCCACCCGCATGTCGGCCGCCGGCTTCGGGGCGATCGACATGGGGACGCGCAGGTCCTGGCCGTTCTCCGTCAGGACCAGGCGGCCGGATTCGGAGGCCAGGAACTGACGGGCGAAGCCCAGCTGGGTCACGGCCTCGGAGGGGTCGTGGGTCTTGGCCAGTTGCGCGCGATCCACGGTGGCGGTCACCTTGACGGTGGCCTTGCCGCCCTTGGCCACACTGACCGATCCCGGCGTGGACAAGCTCACGCCCGGGACGTCGGTGGAAGCGTCGAAGCGCACCTGGTACGTGTGCGCCGCGCCGCTGGTGTTGTCCACGACCAGCTCACGGGAGAAGGTCTCCTTGCCGTTCTTGATCTCGGTGACCCCGAAGGTCGAGGAGATCAGGGCCGGATTGGCCTTGTCGTAGACCAGCACGTCCTGGTTCACGGCGCGCAGTGCGTCCACACGACCCGAACCCACGCGGTCCACCGCGGAGGTGGCCCCGTTCGCGGCGTGCACGTCGTGCACGGCCGAGTTCATGATGGCGGCCTTGATCATCTGGGGGTCGTAGTTCTGGTGCTTCTGCTGCACCAGGGCGGCGATCCCGGCCACGTGCGGGGTGGCCATGGAGGTGCCGGTCTTGACCGACACGCCGTTGCCCGCGGCCACACCGGCGGAACCGATGTTGGTGCCGGGTGCGGCGACGTCGGGCTTGATGACCCCGTTGCTGCCGTGCTGACCGCGGGAGGTCGAATCGTTGACCTGGTCCTTCTGGCCGGTCTGAGCCCTGGCGGCGCCGATCCACTCCGGGGCTAGCTTGACCCGGGCCCCGCCGGCCTGGGCGGCCGGCTTGATCTTGGCGACGGATTCCTTGCTCATCAACAGACCCGGGACGCCGGCGTTGCCCGCGATGCTCGTGGGATCCACCGAGTAGTCGGACTCCAGGACCACGCCCTTGCCGCCGGCGGCCTGGACGTTGTCGAAGCGGACCTTCGAGCCGCACGGGAAGCCGGCCTTGTCCTCCCAGTCGAGCATGACCCACTTGCCGCCGAAGTTCTGCGAGAAGGGAGTGCAGCCGAAACGGTTGTCCTGCGGGCCGACCACGACGTCGCCCTGGAGCTGTTCGGGCTTGGCATCGCTGTAGTTGAAGCTCCCGCTGTAGGAGCCGGTCAGTTCACCCTTGGCGCTGTCAGGCGAGAGGCCCTCGGCCTTGTCCTGCGCGGCGGTGCTGCCCTGGGAGTTGGCCACAGTCAATGCGGAACGCGCGCTGCCCGGGGAGCCGGAGATCTCGTGGGCGTCCCCGGCGTTGCCCGCGGCGATGACCGAGAGGATGCCCTGGCGGGACAGCGCGTCGATCAAGTCGTTCTGGGGGTCGTCGGCCGGGCCGAAGTCGGACCCGAGGGACATGTTGATGATGTCCGCCTTGTCCGAGAAGTCCCCGTCCATGTTGGGGTCCAGGGAACGGTCCAGGGCGTCGAGGACCAGGTTGGTGGAACCCTCACAGCCGAAGACGCGCAGTCCGATCAGTTGCGCCTCGGGTGCGGTGCCCGGGCCGATCCGCATCTTGCCGACCTGCTCCTGCGTCAGCTTGGTGAAATCGCCCTTGTAGGTCTTGCCGTCCGCGCCCACGCCGTAGCCCGCGGTGGTGCCCGCCACGTGCGTTCCGTGGCCGCCGGCCTCGCAGTCCAGCGGGTTGTTGTCCGGCTTCGGGACGCTGGTGGGAATCTGGGCGTCGTAGGCGTCGCCCGCGAGGTCGTACCCGCCGAGGAACTTCTTGGAGTCGTACAGACCCGAGTCCTTGCCCGGCAGGTCGTTCGAGGCCTTGGCCTTCTTGTAGGCGTCGACGGTGCCCGGACCACCGAAGTCGGCGTGGGTGTAGTCGATGCCCGAGTCGATGATGGCGACCTTGACGCCCTTACCGGTCTGGCCGGTCTGGGTCCAGGCGTTGAGGGTGTTGGTGTCCAGCACGGAACCCGCGTTGTTGCGGTAGGCGGGGACGATCTTGGAGATCTTGACCACGTCGGAGCGCTTGCTCAGCTCACGCAACTGCGCGGCATCTCCCTTGAGGGCGACTCCGCGAAGGGCGTTGGATGTGGTGTACAGCAGGTCGGACCCGGAGGCGGAGGCCAGGGTGGAACCCATGCTCTCCACCGACTTGCGGATGGCCTGCACCCGCGCGGCGGCCTGGACCGGGTCCTGGCTCCCGGAGCGCACGCCCTCGGGTTGCGTGGCCTCGAAAGCACTCGGTCCCTGCAGCTGCACGAAGACCGCCACCTGGCCCTCGGCATCCTTGAGGTCCGAGCCGATCAGCCGGTCGGGGTTCTGGGTGTTGTGGTCGTCCGTCTTGGGCGCCGGGGTGATGTCGACGGCGCTCGCCGGCAGCGCCGTGACCAGGGCCAATGCCAGGCCCAGGGCGGTCGTGAGGCAGGCCTTGGCGGCTCTGCCACGACCAGCCCTTGTCTCGTGGTTCATGTCTCGTCCTTTGACATTCGGGGGATGTCGTGAGGTGCATCGCAATGACCCAAGCCTGCGTGCGACCTACCGAAAAGTAAAGGTTTCATCAAAATATTCTGTGCTCTCACCAGTCGCGATGTCCGTGGCGTGTCGGACGCCGAATTCGCGCCGTGACCGGGGTAGGCGGACGAGAGCGGCGGTGGTGGGCGTCACCGTTAGAATTGGTTGGTACGTGCCCCGCGCGTACTCCTCAACCGTTGTCGTGCCGAATGGGTGCAAGCCCGGGCAGGAGTAGCCAGCTATGCCAGCAATCGTGATCGTCGGAGCCCAGTGGGGCGATGAGGGCAAGGGCAAGGCCACGGATCTCCTGGGTGGCCGGGTGGACTACGTGGTCAAGCCCAACGGCGGCAACAACGCCGGGCACACCGTGGTGGTGGGCGGTGAGAAGTTCGAGCTCAAGCTTCTTCCCGCGGGCATCCTCAGCCCCAACGCCACCTCTGTGATCGGCAACGGCGTGGTGATCAACCCCCAGGCCCTGTTCGAGGAGATCGATGGCCTCGAGGCCCGCGGCGCGGACACGTCCCACCTGCGGATCTCCGCCAACGCGCACCTCGTGGCCCCGTACCACCAGACGCTGGACCAGGTCACCGAGCGGTTCCTGGGCAAGCGCGCGATCGGTACCACGGGCCGCGGGATCGGTCCCACGTACATGGACAAGGTGGGCCGCCTGGGCATCCGCGTGCAGGACGTGCTGGACGAGTCCATCCTGCGGCAGAAGATCGAGGGCGCGCTGCGCCAGAAGAACGAGCTGCTCGTCAAGCTCTACAACCGCCGCGCGTTCGAGGTGGATGAGATCGCGGAGTACTTCCTGGGCTTCGCCGAGCGCCTCGCGCCCATGATCGTGGACTCCACGCGAGTGCTCAACGAGGCCCTGGACCGCGACGAAGTGGTGCTCATGGAGGGCGGCCAGGCCACATTCCTGGACGTGGACCACGGCACCTACCCGTTCGTGACGTCGTCGAACCCCACCGCGGGCGGCGCGTCCGTGGGCTCGGGTGTGGGCCCCACGCGCATCACCCGGGTGATCGGCATCCAGAAGGCGTACACCACGCGCGTGGGCGCCGGTCCGTTCCCCACCGAGCTCTTCGACGAGATGGGTGAGCAGCTGCGCAAGACCGGCGGCGAGTTCGGCGTCAACACGGGCCGGCCGCGCCGCACCGGCTGGTACGACGCCGTCATGGCCCGCCAGGCCGCGCGGATCAACGGCTTCACGGACTTGTTCATCACCAAGCTGGACGTGCTCACCGGGCTGCGTGAGATCCCGGTGTGCGTGGCCTACGAGGTGGACGGTCAGCGCTTCGACGAGATGCCCATGACCCAGTCCGACTTCCACCACGCCCAGCCCGTGTACGAGAACTTCCCGGGCTGGACCGAGGACATCACCGGGGCCCGCACCCTGGGGGACCTCCCCGCCAACGCCCGCGCGTACGTTGAGGCGTTGGAGAAGATGTCCGGGTGCCGGATCTCCGCGATCGGTGTGGGCCCGGATCGGGACGACACCATCGTGATGCGGGATCTGATCGCGGACTGACGCCCCGATCCCCACCCGCGGACACGACGACGCCGCTCCAAGCCTTGGAGCGGCGTCGTCATGTCATCCGTGGGGCACGGTCGGATCAGTGCTGCGAGACGTCTGCGGTGAGCAGGTCCACGGGCTTGTCCTTGGTCACGACCTTGTGCCCGAGCCACAGGGCCAGGAACACGGGCAGGCCCAGGTACGAGGACAGCAGGCCGAGGGCGTTGACCTCCCCGGACGTGATCAGGCTGTAGCCCTGACCCAGGATCACCACGGCACACATGATGAGCGCGACCACGGGGCCGATGGGGAAGAACCGGGCACGGTAGGTGAGGTTCTTGGGATCCCCGCCCTGCAGGACGTAGGCCCTGCGGAACCGGTAGTGGCTCCACGCGATCCCCATCCACACGATGAAACCGGCCAGGCCGGAGGCGTTGATGAGCCACACGTACGCCTGACCCTCACCGATCAGGGTGGTCAGGAAGCAGAACATGCCGATCAGCGTGGTGGCCAGCAGTGCGAGCATCGGGACACCGCGGCGGTTGACCCGGGCCAGGAACCGGGGAGCCTTCCCGCCCTTCGCGAGCGCGTAGAGCATACGGGTGGAGGCATACAGGCCCGAGTTGCCCGCGGAGAGGATGGCGGTGAGGATCACGGCGTTCATCACGCTCGCCGCGGCCAAGACACCGGCGTGCTCGAACACCAGGGTGAACGGGGAGATGGAGACGTCCTCCACGTCGCTCGCGAGCAGGTGGGGATCGGTGTAGGGGATCAGGAAACCGATCACGGCGATCGCACCGATGTAGAAGAGCAGGATGCGCAGGAAGACCGTGCGGATGGCCCTGGGAACGGTCTCGTGGGGGTTGTCGGCCTCGCCGGCCGCGACACCCACGAGCTCGGTGCCCTGGAAGGAGAACCCCGCGACCATGAAGATGGCCATGATGCCGGTGAAGCCGTTGACGAAGGGCGCCTCGCCGGCGGTCCAGTTGTGGAACCCGGGGGACGGGCCGCCCAGGATGCCCAGGATCATCAGAACACCCAGGACCAGGAAGATCACCACGGTGATCACCTTGACCAGGGAGAACCAGAACTCACTCTCGCCGTACGCGCGAGCGCTGAGGGCGTTGAGGGAAAAGAGGATCACCAGGAACAGCGCGGACCAGATCCACGCGGGGACGTCCGGGAACCAGTAGCGCATCACCAGCGCGGCCGCCACGAGTTCCGCGGCCACGGTGATCGCCCAGTTGTACCAGTAGTTCCACCCGATCGCGAAGCCGAAGGAGCGGCTGATGTAGCGGGTGGAGTACTCCTCGAACGAGCCCGCCACGGGCAGGTGCGTGGCCATCTCGCCCAGGGACTGCATGAGCAGGAACACCATGAACCCGATCGCAGCGTAGGCGACGAGCGCCCCGCCGGGACCCGCGGTGTTGATGGAGTTGCCGGAGGCCACGAACAGACCGGTGCCGATCGCACCGCCCATCGCGATCATGGTCAGGTGACGCGACTTGAGGGTGCGGCGCAGTGAGCCGTCGGGCGCGACGTCCTGGTCGGTGGGCCGTGGATCGGGGCGGTGGGATGCGTGTGGATCGGGCGGCGTGGCCGCCGTCGAGATGTTTCCCCCACCGGACGAAGATGAAGACACAGGGTTCTCCCGTAGTTGTGATGGTCCGGCGCCGCGCGGATTGCGGCGGCTGAGGGATATTATGCGCGGCATCACAGCACACGTGGGGATCCCCACGCAAGGGTCCACCGAAGTGGCCACAAATTCTCAGAAGACGATCACCGTGGTGATTCCCAGGACGCCTAGCATCAGACACGTGCCGGAGGTCACGGCCACGGCCACCAGGTCCGGCGTGATCCGCTCCCCGGCGATTCCCACGGATTCCCGCCGATAACGCATGCGTTGTGTGGCATAGATCCCTCCGGAGAGGCACAACGCCACGGCGAACAACGAGAGCACGAACGTGCCGTGGGCCGGGAGCCACTTCAGGTAGATCCCCGCGGCGGTGCACAGTGCCAGCATGGTCCGGCCCCAGGACAGCACAGTGCGCTCGGGTTGCAGTCCCGGATCTTCGTGCGTGCGCACGCCCGGCGGGGTGATGGAACTCATCGGGCCAGCACCACGACCACGAGCACCCCGGAGGCGATCGCGCCCCCCACCGCCACGAGCGGGACGATCAGCGGCAGGGGCAGGGGAGCCTTGTGCCGCATGGAACGTTCCACGCGCAGCCACCGCAGTGCGGCTCCGGCACTGAGGAACATGCCCAGCACCAGCAGGACCAGGGCCAGGAACTTGCGCACCGCGATGTCGAAGATGTCCCCGGTGAACGCCTCGATGGCGATGCCCCCGGCCAAGAAGGCCAGGGACGTGCGGATCCAGGCGAGGAACGTGCGTTCGTTTGCCAGCGTGAAGCGGGGGTCCGGTTCCGTCCCGCCGCGCAGGACACGGTGGCTGATCGATCCACGACGCCGCTCGGCCGGGTCTTCGGGGTGGCTCACGGTTCTCCTTCGTCTGGGCTCTCCGTACGCGCCTCTCGGCGCAGAAGCAGGATCCTGAGGTGATGGTATGCGCTCGGGGGCCGGAAGCGGCGTCGTGGGCGGGGGCGCACCCTTGTCCGCTCGTGCCGCGCACGAGAAGATGGTCGCACTCGCAGACCACTGGCGTAGGGAGAACGGGTCATGAGCACGAGCAACCACCCGGGCAGTGGCACCTCGCCCCACGAGGAAGGAACCCGGTACCCGGGGACCGAGTACCACCGCGACACGCAGCCCCTGTCCGTGTCGGCCGATACCCACCGTCCCTACGCGCAGCCCGCAGGACAGTGGCACTACGTCCCCGCCGGACCGGAGGACGCCCAGCGGCAACAGCAGGCGAGCTCCAGCTCGGAGACGTCACTCGTGCTGGGCATCCTGGGGGTCACCGTCCTGCCGATCCTCGCACCGTTCGCCCTGTGGCAGGCCACGAAGGCCGAGAAACTCGGCGGCAGGGCGACCGCGGGCAAGGTCCTGGGCTGGGTCGGTGTGGTGCTGCTGATCCTGATGGTGCTGTGGTTCGTGTTCTTCTTCGCGATCTGGGGATTCGCGATGAACGAGTTCATGCAGCAATCCCGCTCGAGCGTCTGAGACGCGCAGAAGCCCCGCCGGTCCGACCGGCGGGGCTCCGTCCACGTAGCTCGAGGGGCGCTACCAGATGGCCACGCGTTCCTCCTTCGGCAGCCACATGCCGTCCGAGTCCTGGACGTCGAACGCCTCGTAGAACGCGTCCACGTTGCGCGGGGTCTGGGCAGCACGGAACTCGGCGGGGGAGTGCGGATCCGTGGCGATGCGTGTCTTTAGCGCCTCGTCCCGGGACTTCTCCTGCCACACGTAGGCCCAGGAGATGAACAGCCGCTGCGCGGGGGTGTACCCGTCGACGCTCTCGCTGTCCGGACGGTCCTTCTTCTCCTGCGCGGTCTTCCATGCCTTGTAGGCAATGGACAAGCCGCCCAGGTCTCCGATGTTCTCACCCAGGGTGAGTTCGCCGTTGACGTGCGGAGCGGCGTCGTCGTCCGCGAACTGCGCGGGGGACAGCGCCGCGTACTGGCCCACGAGACGGGCCGTGCGCTGCTCGAACGCCGCGCGGTCCTGGTCCGTCCACCAGTTGCGCAGCTTGCCCTCGCCGTCGCACGTGGAACCCTTGTCGTCGAAGCCGTGACCGATCTCGTGACCGATCACCGAGCCGATGGCCCCGTAGTTCACGGCGTCGTCCGCGTCCTCGTTGAAGAAGGGGGGCTGCAGGATGGCCGCGGGGAACACGATCTCGTTGCGCAGCGGGTGGTAGTACGCGTTGACCGTCTGCGGGGTCATGAGCCACTCGTGCTTCTCCACCGGCTTGCCGGCCTTGCGCGCGAGCTCGTCCACCGCGAACTGGGCGGTGCGCACTACGTTGCCCACCAGGTCGTCCCCGCGCACCAGCAGGCCCGAGTAGTCCTTCCACTTCTCCGGGTAGCCGATCTTGGGAGTGAATCCGGAGAGCTTCTTGAGCGCCTCGGCCCGGGTGTCTTCCGTCATCCAGTCCAGGTGCTCGATCGAGTCGCGGTACGCCTCCAGCAGGTTCGCCACGAGCTCGTCCATGCGCGCCTTGGCGGACGGCGAGAAGTTCTCGGCGACGTACAGTTCGCCCACGGCCTCACCCAGGGCGCCGTTGACCAGACCGACGCCGCGCTTCCAGCGTTCGCGCAACTGCGGCGTCCCGGAGAGCACGGTCCCGTAGAACGAGAAGTTCTGGTCCACGAAGGCCTGCGGCAGGTACGCGGCGCGGGCGGAGACCACGTGCCAGCGGGCCCAGGACTTCCACGCGTCCAGCAGGTCGTCGGTGAGCAGCTCGTCCAGGCCCGCGAAGAAGCTGGGCTGGGCGTTGATCACGGTGCTCAGGTGCTCCGGGGTGAGCCCCATGCCCTCGAGCACGGCGTCCCAATCCAGGCGGGACACCTGGTCCGTGAGTTCCGCGAACCCCATGGGGTTGTACATCTTGGTGAGGTCCCGCACCGTGACCTTGTCCCAGTGCTGCGCAGCGATGCGCGTCTCGAGGTCCATGACCGCCTGCGCTTGCGCCGCGGCGTCCTCGAACCCGGCCAGCTCGAGCATCCTCTGGACGTGCGCCACGTACTTCTCGCGGATCTCGGTGTACTGGTCCTCGCGGTAGTACTCCTCGTCCGGCAGCCCCAGCCCGGACTGCCCCACGAACACGAGATTGCGCTGCGGGTCCCCGGGGTCCGAGTCCAGGTCGATGTCCAGCGCCGCACCGATCCCCCGGCGCATGGCCGTGCCGAACCACTTGGACAGCGCCCGCGTGGAGTCGATCGCCGCCACGGCTTCGAGGTCCTCGCGCAGCGGTTCGGTGCCGAGCTCCTCGATCCGGTCCGTGTCCATGAAGGACGCGTACAGCAGCGCGATCTTGGTCTCCGCACTCTGTTCCGCCGGGTCCGACGCCGCTGCCCCGCCGTCCGCGCTCGCGCCCGTGATGATCTCGCGCACCGCCTGCTCAGCCTGGTCCCGCAGCTCGATGAACGCCCCGGTGCTGGCCTTGTCGTCAGGGATCCGTGCCTCCTCCAGCCACGATCCGTTCACGTGGCGGAAGAGGTCGTCCTGGGGGCGGACCGAGCGGTCGAAGGCGTCGAGGTCGAAGACGGAAGAAGTCATGGCCCCACGGTACTGAGCGGCGGTGGGGTGGGTCACACCGGGGCCCGGGCTGTTCCCGCAGGGCGGAACCGGGCGACGTCGTGACCCTGGGGGCGGGCGGCGTCGTGGTCCCGGGATCCCCGGGGCTACAGCTGCAGCGCCACCGCGCGCACCGGGGACCCGTCCAACCCGCGCAGCTTTAATGGCAGCGCGCACAGCACGGGGTCCGGCCACGTGACGTCTCCGAGGTTCGTGAGGTTCTCGAGGATGACCCCGCCGGAACCCAGGAACCGTTCGTGGAACGGCAGCTCCCCCGAGTCGTGCTCGCCGTGCGGCGTGTGGTCGGGGTTGAGGGTGTCCACGCCCATCACGCGCACGCCGGCCGTGAGCAGGTGCTGCGCGATCTCGGCATGCAGAGCCGGGTGGGCCAGGTAGTGCGCGGTGCCGAAGTGCCGGGACCAGTCGGTGCGGAACAGCACGGCGTCGCCGGGACGCAGATCCGCGAGCTGCTCGCGGACGTCACCCCAGCCGATCACGTCCCGCGCGCCCGGGTCCGGGACGTGCACCACGCGGCACGGGCCCACGAAGTCCCCCAGGGATAGCTCGTCGATGGTGGCCCCGCCCGCCACGATGTGCGAGGGGGCGTCCATGTGAGTGCCGCTGTGCGTGCCCAGGTGCAGCTCGGTGACCTCGAAACCGTCCTGCTCCACCGTGGTGGCGACCCGGCAGGACACACTCGGGTCCCCCGGGAACACCTGCATACCCGTCTCCACGGGATGGCTCAGGTCAACGACCCGCATCGGAGGTCTCATCCTCTCTGCGCTGTTGCTCCACCCGAACCGCCTCTGGGTCCTCGGCCAGGTGACGCTGCTGCGGGGAGCCCGACACGGACTGCCCGGTGGCGAAGGCCAGGCCCAGGTACAGCGCAGCGGAGAGCACGAAGGTGGGGACGGTGGTACCCACCGGGGTGGGGAACCAGTACGTGAAGGCCAGCGAGGAGGCCGCACCGAGTACCCACACGACCACGGCCACGATGTTCACGCCACCGCGGTACCAGTACGCCCCACCGCGCCGGCGCAGGATGTCCGCGTGGTAGCTGCGCCGCTTCACCACGTAGTAGTCCATGAGCATGATCGCGAACACCGGGATGAACAGGGACCCGATCAGCCCCAGGAAGCTGGTGAACTGGTCCAGCAGACCGAGCCACGTGGCCCCCAGGACGGAGATGCCCCCGAGGATCAGGGACGCCGGCAGGAAGCGGATCTTGTGGGACGGCGCCAGGTCCACCACGGAGGACACCATGCCGTAGACCACCATGGTGTTGGTGGCCATCACGGACAGGAAGATGACCACGGCCAGCGGTGCGCCGAAGGCCACCACGAGCACCGTGGGGTCGAAGCCCACCGGTTCACCACCGCCCAGGATCACGTGCGTGATGGCGGTGGCCCCCAGGCTCATCGCGGCCACGGTGGAGATCACGTAGCCGACACCGGAACCCACGACACCGGCGGTCTGGGAGCGGGCCAGGCGGTTGAACTCCGCGGAGAGCACGGTCCAGGAGATGGCCGTGGCGATCACGATGTCCAGCACACCGATCGCCGAACTGCCCGCGGCGGGATCCACGGTCACGGCGGCGAAATCGGACACGGGGTGGGTGGTGAACGCGACCACGTAGACGTAGCCCATGATCGCCAGGATCACGAAGGCCAACCACGGTTCCACGCGGGCGATCCCCTCGTGGCCGAAGATGGCCAGCGCGACCACGAGCAGCTGGCACAGCACGGAGAACAACACCGGGCTGGAGAACCCGGTGGCCTGGGCCACCAGGAAGTTCACGGTGATGCCCGCGAGCATGGCCTGCACCCAGCTCCAGCCCATGAGGATCACCACGTTCGCCGCGACCGGCAGGAACGAACCGCGCAGTCCGAAGGACCCCCGGGTCAGGGCCATGGTGGCGAGCCCGGTGCGGGTCCCCATGTTGCCCACGAGCACGAGCACGGCGGCCCCCACGAGGGTGCCCAGCACGATCATGCCCAGGGCCACTGGCCAGGACACCCCGGGGACGAACAAGGTGCCCGTGAGCAGCGTGGTCACCACCAGGTTCGCCGCCAACCAGATCATCCCGATCCGGCCGACGCCCAGCGTGCCTCGCAGCGGGCCGAAACCCTCGGAGTTCTCCTCCAGGTGGTCGGACAGGCGGGACCACGCGGACCGACCGCCGGTGCGCTGCGTGCTCACGACTCGTCCCCGACCTGCGCCGGCTGGGCGGAGAGGTGCTCGTGCACGGCGACGATGCCGCCGTCGGACGCCCGCGCGAACACGATGGTCTCCCGCTCGAACGTGGTGCTGGGCGCGCCGTCGGTCTCCGTGGTGGTGCGGACGTCGTGGACGAACACCGCGGCGTCCCCGAGCAGGTGCACGCGGGCGTTGCTGCTCTCGCACGCGGTGACCCGCCACCCGGCGTCGAGCCACGATTGCCACAGCCGCTCGTAGCTCGCCCGATCCGGCAAGCGTTCGGATTCGGTGTGGAAGACGAACTCGGTCTCCGGGGCGAAGGATGCGAAATAGGCCTGCGTGTCGGTGGCGGCGAACGCGGCCACCAGTGCGGCCGCCGCGTGCTCCACCTCCTCACGGGTCAACGGAGCGCTGTTACGAACGGATGGGTCCAGGTTGTTCATGGACTGACTTCTTTCCTGAAGGGTGCGGGTGACGTGACCACAGGGTGTGGTCACGATTGGAAGGCATGAATGCGGAGAACGGGAAGGGCGGGGGATCGGTTCGGGCGTCCCGCATCACGCCCGCCCGTCACCGTTCACCGGTACGGGCGGGTGCTCGTATCTCGCTGTGTTCTCGCACAGTATGACCGCAATCACATTCCCGCCGAAAACCGGGTGTGAGGCGGTGGCGGATTCCCTGCGGGCCGTATGGGAATGGGTTCCGATCCATGCCCCGCGGGACGGTCAGTCCTCTTCTTCGTCCTCGGACGACGCGTCCGAGATCCTCTCGCCGCGGCGCTCGGCCATGAGCAGTTCCCACGTGCGGATGAGGCGGGGGATGGAGATGATCACCAGGCCGCCGATCATGTTCAGCGGGATGACCCACGCGAACCACACGAACCAGTCCAGGTAGGAGTAGTCCCAACCGGCGTGCATGGCACCGAAGATCACGATGGAGTTCAGCGCTCCGTGGAGCATGCCCAGGCCCACGACCAACAGGCCGCCGATCAGGGAGATCACCGCGGTCATCATGTCGTTGTCCGTACCCTGCTGCATGCGGGTCATGAGGGTGATGGTGGAACCGGCCAACAGGGCCAGGCACACGGTCTCCAACCCGATCCCGTCCGCGACGTACCCCGAGGCGACCTCCACCAGGGAGTCCGTGAAGTCGGGGAACGCCGCCACGACCACCCACATGAACACCCAACCACCCACGAGGTTGGCCAGCAGGGTCCCACCCCACAGCCGCACGAGTGACCACCACGTCCCGTGACCGGCGACCACCGCGTTGATGGGGAGCAGGAAGTCCTCGGTGAACAGCTCGGAGTGGGCCAGGCGCAACGCGAGCAGCCCCACGCCGAACGCGATGCCCGCCAGCAGTTTGGAGTCGGTGACATCCATGACCGCGAGCATGGCCATGATGCCCAGGCCCACGTCGATCCCGCCGAAGAGGCCGGTGATGATCAGCGCCCGCCACGTGCGGTGCAGCCGATCCGTGCCTTCCTGGACGGTGTTCTGGAACTCCTCGACCAGCTCGTCCTCCAGGGGCTGAGCGGTGCGTCCCGAGGAACGCCGCTTGGACTCGCTGTCACGCGCTGTGGGCATGGGCCTCAGCGTAGGGCACCCGGGAAGCCATCATGGGGAACATCTGTGCTGCAGAAAGACGATTTTCGCCGCCCCGAACGGTCTTATCGCAGCACAGATGTATCCAGCGGGAACCCCAGGGCGGCCCAAGCGTTCAGCCCCGGCCCGTGAACTCCGGCTTGCGTTTCTGCTGGAAGGCCGCGAATCCCTCCTTGTAGTCGTCCGTGGCGCACAGGGCCGCCTGGGCCTTGTTCTCCGCGGCCATGGACTCCCACAACCCCACGCGGTTGTCCCGCACCTGGGCCACGAGCTCCTTGGACGCCAGGTAGGACTGCGTGGCACCGCGGGCCACCTTCGACACCCGCTGCATGGTGAACCCCATGAGCTCGTCCGCCGGCACGGCCCGAGAGAACAGTCCCGCGGCCACGGCCTCAGCACCGGTCATCATCTCGGCGGTGTAGATCAGGTCCAGGGTGCGGTGGGCGCCCAGCCGCTCGGTGAACAGGGCGTGCCCGCCCGAGTCCAGCGTGGCCCCCAGGTTGGCGAACGGGGATCCGATGGTCGCGTCCTGCGCCACGTACACCACGTCCGTGGCGATCGCGAGTCCCAGCCCCACGCCCAGGCACGCGCCCTGTACCGCGGCGAACGTGGGCGCGGGGAAGCTGGACATCTGCTGCAACAGCGGTTGCACCTTGCCGGTGAGGTAGCCGTCGGTGTCGTCACTCGCCGGGTCCACGGCGGAGATGTCCCGGCCCGCGCAGAACGCACGCCCCTCGCCACTCAGCACGAGCGCTCGCACGCCGGCCCGCTCGGCCTCGGTGTACGCGGCGGCGAGTTCGTCCAGCGCGGCCTCGTCCAGCGAGTTGAGCTTCTTGGGTGCGTCGAGCACCACGCGGGCGATCTCGTCCTCGATCGTCAGGTCGATCACGGGGTTCTCCTTGCGGTTCGGGGTTCCGGTGCGCCCCGCGGGGCGAGCGGGCAGGTACGACGACGACGCCGCGCGGTCCCGGCGCGGCGTCGTCGTCGGAGTGCATGGGACTCAGGCGTCGAAGTCCACGCTCAACTGATCGGAGGTGGGGCGGGTCTGGCACGTGAGGACGTACCCGGCGTCCACCTCGTCCTTCTCGAGGGCGAAGTTCTCCTCCATCTCGAACTCCCCGCCGGTGACCTTGGCGCGGCACGTGCCGCACACACCGCCGGCGCACGCGAACGGGACGTCCGGGCGCACGCGCAGGGCGGCGTTGAGCACGGTCTCCTGCGCGGACTTGGGGGAATCCACCTGGGCGGAGGTGCCGTCCAGGTTGAAGACGATCTTGTAGTTCTCGCCCTTGGGGTCCGCCTTGACCGCGCGGCCCTGCTGGCCCTGCGGGGTGGTGGGCTTGCCCGTGGTGAACAGCTCGAAGCGCACGCGGGACTCGTCCACGCCGCGTTCCTTGAGCACGTCACGGCACAGCTGCACGAGCTCGAACGGCCCGCACAGGAACCACTCGTCCGCGGAATCCACCTGGATCACGTGGTTGAGCAGTTCCTCGAGCTTGTCGTGGTCGATCCGCCCGGACATCAGCGGCGAGATCCGCTGCTCGCGGGACAGCACGTGGTGCACGGCCAGGCGGGCGGGGTACTTGTCCTTGAGGTCGCCCAGCTCCGCCGCGAACATCACGTCCATGGACGAGCGGTTGGCGTAGATGACGTCTATCGCGGCGGTGTCGGAGGCGCGCAGCAGCGCGCGGGCGATCGCCATGATGGGCGTGATCCCGGACCCGGCGGCGAACGCCACCAGGTGCACGTTGCGCTTCTTGGCCACCTCCCGCTCGGCGAGCTTCTCGGGGTCGTTCATGGAGGTGATGTTGACCTTGGACGTGAATGCGCCCTGCGGGTTCATCACGTCCAGGGTGTCCCCGGCGGCGAGCTGCTCGTTCGCCCACGTGGAGAACACGCCGCCCATGTCCTTCTTGATGGCCACACGGATCTCACCCGGGGTGGGGTCCGCGCAGATCGAGTAGGAGCGGCGCACCTCGTGGCCGTTGATCTGCGCGCGGATGGCCACGTACTGCCCGGGCAGGTAGTTGTAGTCCGCCACGAGGTCCTCGGGGACCTCGAACGTGACCTCCACGGAGTCGGGGGTCAGCTTGCGCACCTCGGAGACCGCGAGGGTGTTGAACGTGGCGCGGCGCTTGCCGCCGCCCGCGCTGGCTTCGGCGGCGTCCTCCAGCGTGGAGGTGTCCGCGGTTTCGCTCATGATCAGTGCACCTTGAAGTAGTCGAAGGGTTCTTTGCAGTCGTTGCAGACCCACAGGGCCTTGCAGGACGTGGACCCGAAACGGGTCATTTCGCGGGTGTCCAGGGAGCTGCAGTGCGGGCACTTCACGGCCAGGCTCAGTCGCACCGGTCCGGAGTTGTGCCCGGCGGCGGTGCGCCCGGTGGGCGGGGCGATGCCGTACTCGCGCAGCTTGGCCTGGCCCTCGGGGGACATCCAGTCGGTGGTCCACGCCGGGCGCAGCACCTGCACCACACGCACGTCCTCGTAGCCGGCGGCGGTCACGGCCGCCTCGAGGTCTGCGGCCATGGTGTCCATGGCGGGGCACCCGGAGTAGGTAGGGGTGATCACCACCACCGTCTCGTCCTGCCCGGCCACGGCGTCCCGCAGCACCCCGAGGTCCTCGAGCGTGAGCACGGGGATCTCGGGGTCGCACACGGTGGCGGCGACGTCCCACAGGGCGGCGTCGGCCGGGTCGTCCGGGCGCTGCGAGGGCCCCAGGGGGACCTCACGGGGTGCCACGCCACCCGTGGGCGGCAGGGAACGGGGTGGAACGCGGGAGAACACGGAACTCACCACGTGGCGCCGGGATGCTGGCGGGCGAGCCACTGCATCTCGGCGAGGATGTACCCGCGGTACTCGGAGTAGGAGCCGTCACGCGGTGCGGCGGAGAGTCGGGCCTGGGCCACGCTCGGGACCTCGAGCTCGGCCTCCGCCAGCAGGGCGGTGACGCGGTCCATGGTCCGCTCGCGCAGGCTGGAGGGCCGCACGGCGATGCCCTCGAGCTCGTCGTGCAGGGGCTCGTCCGCGAACAGCTCGTCCAGGTAGGGCCACATGTAGTAGAGGCCCTCCTGGATGCGCCGCTTGGACTCCTGGGTTCCGAGGCCCAGGCGCAGCATCCACTGGGCGGCGTGGTCCTGGTGGTACTCGACCTCCTTCAGCGCCTTGTCCGCGATCGCGGCCAGGGTCTGGTCCGTGGAGGACTGCAGCGCCGAGTAGAGCTCGTACTGGTAGAAGGAGAACAGCAGCTGACGCGCGATGGTCTGACCGAAGTCCCCGTTCTCCTGCTCCACGAGGCGCACGGAGCGGAACTCCTCCTCGTTGCGGAAGTACGCGAGCTCGTCCTCGGTCTTCCCCCACGCGGAGCCCGCGTAGGTCAGCAGGAAGCGCGCGTGGCCGATGAGGTCCAGCGCGATGTTGCCGAGGGCGATGTCCTCCTCGAGTTCGGGGGCCCGCGAGATCCACCAGCCCAGGCGCTGGGACAGCATCAGGGCGTCGTCGCCGAGACGCAGAGCGTACTGGGCCACAGCCTCCGAGGCCTTGCCGCCGGTCTCCGCGATCTCCTCGGCGGTGATCGCGTCACCCGCGGACTGCTTGGTGGCGGAGTCGTGGGAGGCGAACGCGCTCACAGGTGCTTCACCCCTTCGCTCTTGGTGTAGTACGTGGCGTGGCGGTAGCTCTTGCCCTGCGCGGACTCGAAGTACCCGCCCTTGGAATCGGGGTCCGACGCCGTGATGGCGTCCGCGGGCACCACCCACACGCTCGTGCCCTCGTTGCGCCGGGTGTAGAGGTCACGCGCGTTGCGCACGGCCATGGTGGCGTCCGGGGCGTGCAGGGAGCCCGCGTGCACGTGGGACAGCCCGCGCGAAGAACGCACGAAGACCTCCCACAGGGGCCAATTACCGTCCTGGTTCTCGCTCATGCTCACGCTCCGATCAGTTCTGCGGAGCCGCGGCCCGCCATGACGGTGGTCTGGTCCTGCGCGTCCTCGGACGACGCCGCTGCTTCGCGCGCCTGGCGCTCGGCGTAGGCCTGCGCGGCCTCTCGCACCCACGCACCGTTCGCGTGGGCCTCACGACGGCGCTTCATGCGTTGGACGTTGCACGGCCCGGAGCCCTTGATCACGGACGTGAATTCGTTCCAGTCCAGCTCGCCGTAGTCGTAGTGGCCGCGCTCCTCGTTCCACTTCAGGTCCGGGTCCGGCAGGGTCAGACCCAGGGCCTCGGCCTGCGGGACGATCATGTCCACGAAGCGCTGGCGCAGCTCGTCGTTGGAGAAGCGCTTGATGTTCCACTCCATGGACTGCTGCGAGTTGGGCGAATCGGCGTCCGGGGGACCGAACATCTGCAGCGCGGGGCCGTAGAAGCGGTTCACGGCCTCCTGGGCCATCTGCTTCTGCGCCTCGGTGCCGTGGGAGAGCTCGTAGAGGATCTCCCAGCCCTGGCGCTGGTGGAAGGACTCCTCCTTGCAGATGCGCACCATGGCGCGGCCGTACGGGCCGTAGGAGGCGCGGCACAGCGGCACCTGATTGCAGATCGCGGCGCCGTCCACGAGCCAGCCGATCGCGCCCATGTCCGCCCAGGTGCGGGCCGGGTAGTTGAAGATCGAGGAGTACTTGGCCTTGCCGCTCAACAGCTGCTCGGTGAGCACGGAGCGCGGGGTGCCCAGGGTCTCCGCCGCGGAGTAGAGGTACAGCCCGTGGCCGGCCTCGTCCTGGACCTTGGCCATCAGCACGGCCTTGCGCTTGAGGCTCGGGGCGCGGGTGATCCAGTTGGCCTCCGGCTGCATGCCGATGATCTCGGAGTGCGCGTGCTGGGAGACCTGGCGGGTCAGGCTCTTCCGGTAGGCCTCCGGCATCCAGTCCCGGGGCTCCACGCGGGAGTCCTCGCTGAGGAGGTGCTCGAAGTGCTGCTGCTCGGCGGTGGGCTCCGCCTGGTCCGCAGAGGTGGTCTGCTCAGTCATGGTGTGTGTCCTCGGTTCGCGGGTGAGATGGGAGCGGAGGATGAACTCTGTACGCTGCCGACAATAATAACTGACCGCTCGTTCAGAATATAGGCCCCCGGTGTGGTCGTCAACACAATTTCCGCCCGGGAGGCGGGGGCCCGCCAATGGATGTGCAGGGGTGGCGACGCCGCGGCGGAGCCCTGGACTTGTTGACACACGTCACATTTCGCGGTTACCTACTGACCGATCGTTCTGAAAATCTGAGGAGCCCCCGTGCCACACCATCCCGTCCTCACTGGCGACCGTGCCTCCGAGTGGTTGGGGATCACCGTGCAGCGCGCGGACCCCGGGCACTGCGTGATCTCCATGGCCGTGCGGGAGGAGATGCTCAACGGCTTCGGCATCGTGCACGGCGGGATGATCTTCGCGCTCGCGGACTCGTGCTTCGCCATGACGTGCAACGACCCGGAACCGGACGGCACCTCCATGACCGTGGCTCAGGGCGTGGACATCAACTTCCTCAGCTCGGCCCACCCGGGCCAGACCCTCGTCGCGGAGGGTCGCCAGATCGCCACCACCGGGCGCAGCGGCCTGTGCGACATCACCGTCTCCACCCAGGACGGGGACGTCGTCGCCCAGTTCCGCGGCCGCAGCCGCACCGTGCCCCTTCGCCAGAAAGCGTGAACCCATGACGTCGTGCTCCGTGCCCAGCCCGTACCACCCCGTGGCCTCCGGGGACTCCTCTCAGCCGGATCCCGAGGAGCTGATGAGCCGGGACCAGATCGAGGCGCTGCAGACGGAGCGCCTGAACTGGACCCTGCACTACGCGTACGAGAACGTGCCCGCCTACCAGGAGCTCTTCGACGAGCACGGGGTGCACCCGGATGACTTCCGGGAGCTCGAGGACCTCGCGAAGTTCCCTTACACGGACAAGGAATTCCTGCGCAAGGCCTACCCGTTCACGTCCTTTGCCACGCCCATGTCCGAGATCCGACGCATCCACGCGTCGTCGGGCACCACCGGGCAGCCCACCGTGGTGGCTTACACGGAGGAGGACCTGCAGACATGGGGGGCCCTCGTGGCACGCTGCTTCCGGCTCTCGGGAATGAAGCCCGGGGACAAGGTGCACAACGCGTACGGCTACGGGCTGTTCACCGGCGGGCTGGGCGCCCACTACGGTGCGGAGCGCCTGGGATGCGCCGTGATCCCGATGTCCGGAGGGCAGACGGAAAAACAGGTGCAGCTCATCCGAGACTTCGAGCCGCAGGCCATCCTCTCCACCCCCACGTACCTGCTCACCATCGCGGACGGCTTCTGCAAGCTCGGTCTCGACCCGCGCGAGACCTCCCTGCGGCGCGCGGTACTCGGGGCGGAGCCGTGGACCGAGGAGATGCGCCACGAGATCGAGAAGACGTTCAACATCTCCGCGTGCGACATCTACGGCCTCTCCGAGGTCATGGGCCCCGGCGTGGCCGGCGAGTCCTGCGAGACGAAGGATGGTTCGCACATCTGGGAGGACCACTTCCGCCCGGAGGTCATCGACCCGTTCGACGACACGGTGCTGCCCACCGGGCGCCCCGGCGAGCTCGTGTTCACCGCGCTGACCAAGCAGGCGCTGCCGATCATCCGCTACCGAACCCACGACCTCACCCGCCTGCTGCCGGGCACCGCGCGTCCGGGTCACCGGCGCATGGGCCGGATCACGGGGCGCTCGGACGACATGATCATCCTGCGCGGCGTGAACCTCTTCCCGTCCCAGATCGAGGAACTCGCGCTGAAGATCCCCGCGCTCTCCCCGCACTTCACGCTCGAGATCACCCGGCCCAACCGCATGGACCAGATGACCATCCACATCGAGCGCCGCGAGGAAGCCACCGTGGAGCAGGCCCAGGAGGGTGGCAAGAAGCTGCTGCACGACATCAAGACGAAGATCGGTTCGAGCGCCACGATCGACATCGCCGAGCCCGGGACCCTCGCACGTTCCTCGGGCAAGCTGCGCCGCGTCTACGACCACCGCGACAAGTAGGCCCCTCCGCGGCGACGCCTGCGGGCGCCGTCGCGGGGTCGGTCGCGGAGTTCCGCCGCGGTGTCGGGCAACGGGGCAGGGTGGCGGCGCCGCGTCGTCGGCCCGGGGTGTGGGTCCCGGCGACGTCGCCTGATTCCCGCCCGACGCCGCCCCGCCACCTTCCCGGCGGTGAGAAAGCGACGACCGGGTAACCTGAGGTATTCCGTCCCCGCCAGAAGGTCGAGGCCACGTCCATGCCCACCGAGCTCAACTCCTCCGCCGACGTCGCTGTGGCGCCGCGGCGCGGCCGTCCCGGCTACGACCGCGAGACCCTGCTGTCCGTGTGCGTGGACGTGTTCAACCGGCACGGCTACGACGCCACGTCCATGGGGACGCTGTCCAAGCACCTGGGGATCTCCAAGTCCGCGATCTACCACCACGTGGAATCCAAGGAGGCGATCCTCGAGCAGGCGCTGGACCGTGCCCTCGACGCGTTGGAGGCCGTGTTCGAACGGGTCTTGGCGGGGGGCAGCGGGCCGGTGAACAAGCTCGAGCAGATCCTGGACGGTTCGGTGCACGTGCTCGTGGACCAGATGCCCTACGTGACCCTGCTCCTGCGGTTGCGGGGCAACTCGGAGGTGGAGCTCGCGGCGCTGCAGCGGCGTCGTACGCTGACGCGCACCGTGGAGGAACTCGTGCGGCAGGCGCAGGAGGAGGGCGAACTGCGCACGGACATCTCCGGCAGGTCGGCGCCGCGTCTGATGCTGGGCATGGTCAACTCGATCGTGGACTGGTACCAGCCGGAGCGTTCCGGGACGGTGGACCAGCTCGCGGACACGGTCGTGAAAATGGTGTTCTCGGGCTTGCGGGCGTAGTTCCCCGGCCGCTCAACTCTCCGCGGGTGTGGCCCGTCGTTGCTGCTGGGGCAGTGACCACCTGTCGCCGCCGCCCCCGGTTCAGTCGGCGGCCACGCCTTCGGCGGGGGGCCAGGTCTTGGCCACCAGGGTCAGGACGTCGTAGGTGGCCACGATCTCGTCCTTCTGGTTGGTCAGGCGGGCGTCCCAGGCCACCTCGCCGTACTCGTCCGTCACGCGCGGGGTGATCTTCTTGGCGGTCAGGGTGACCCGGATGGCGTCGTCATACGTCACGGGGGTGACGAACCGCAGGTTCTCCAGCCCGTAGTTGGCGAGTACTGGCCCGGGGGCGGGCTCCACGAAGAGCCCCGCGGCCCACGAGACCAGCAGGTAGCCGTGGGCCACCCGCCGGGGGAAGAACGGGTTGGCCATGGCGGCTTCCTCGTCCGTGTGGGCGTAGAACGTGTCCCCGGTCTTCTCCGCGAACTCCAGGATGTCCTCGAGTGAGACCGTGCGCAGGTCCGAGACGAACTGGTCCCCGATCCGCAGGGTCTGCAGCGACTTCCGGAAGGGATGCTCCCCAGTGCCGTTCTCCACGTCCTCGCGGGTCACGGTGTTGGCGGTCGCGCCCCAGTGCCACTGGCCGGTGATCCCGGTCAGCAGGTCCGGGGAGCCCTGGACGGCGGTGCGCTGCATGTAGTGCTTGACCGCGCGCACGCCACCGAGTTCCTCCCCACCACCGGCGCGGCCGGGGCCGCCGTGGACCAGGTGGGGAACGGGGGAGCCGTGACCTGCGGAGGTTTTAGCGTCGTCGCGATCCAGGAAGAGCACGCGCCCGTGGTACGCGCCGATCCCGGAGGCGAACTGCGCCGCGAGCTCGGGGGAGTGAGTGCACACGGTCGCCACGAGCGAGCCGCCGCCCAGCGCGGCGATCTCCACGGCGTCCGCGATGTCCCCCGAGTAACCCAGCACCGAGGTGACCGGGCCGAACGCCTCGAGCTCGTGGACGGCGGGGGTGCGGGCGTCGTCGAACGAGAGCACCGTGACGGGGAAGAAGGCGCCCTGCTCCGGCAGGGACGCGAGTTCCTCGGGACCGCCGAGTTCCACGGTGGCGCCGGCGTCGATCAGGGCGCGCACGGAGCGCAGCACCTCGAAGTGCTGGTCGTCGGACGCGAGCGGGCCCACCGTGGTGGCGGAATCGCGCGGGTCGCCGACGACGGCGCGCTGCACCACCCGCTCCCGCAGCGCGGCGATCACGGCGGGCTTGAGCGCCTGCGGAACGATGACCCGGCGGATCGCGGTGCACTTCTGCCCGGCCTTGGCGGTGATCTCCAGGACCACGGACTTCACGAACGCCTCGAACTCGGGGGAGTCCTCGGTGACGTCCGGGGCCATGATCGCGGCGTTGAGCGAATCGGTCTCCGCCGTGAAACGCACGCCCTTCTCCTGCGCGTTGGTGTGGGCGCGCAGCAACTGGGCGGTGGCGGCCGAGCCGGTGAAGGCCACGTGGTCGCGGGCGTCCAGGTGGTCCAGCAGATCGCGCGCGGCGCCGGAGATCAGCTGCAGGGAACCCTCCGGCAGTAGACCCGAGGCCAGCATGAGGCGCACGCACGCCTCCGTCACGTACCCGGTGGGGGTCGCGGGCTTCACGATGGTAGGCACGCCCGCGATGAACGCCGGCGCGAACTTCTCCAGCATGCCCCACACGGGGAAGTTGAACGCATTGATCTGCACGGCCACACCGGGCACGCGGGTGTAGACGTGCTCACCCAGGAACGAGCCGTCCCGCGAGAGCTGTTCCACCGCGCCGTCCACGATCACGTTGGCGTTGGGCAGTTCGCGGCGTCCCTTGGACGAGAACGTGAAGAGGGTCCCGATCCCACCGTCGATGTCGATCAGGTGGTCCTTGGCCGTGGCCCCGGTCGCGTAGGAGATCTCGTACAGCTCCTCCTTGTGCTCGCCCAGGTATTGCGCGAGCTGCTTGAGGATCAGGGCGCGGTCGTGGATGCGCAGTTGCCCCAGTGCGGCCTGGCCCACGGTGCGTCCGTGGTCCACGGCGCCCGCGGTGTCGATCCCGTCCGTGCTCGCCCGGGCCACGAGCTCCCCGGTGGTGGCATTGCGCACGTCCGTGATCTTCTGCGGGTCCTCCGGCCGCCACCACTTCCCGGCGACGAAGCTGGGCAGGATCTGCGGTTCCTGGGTCTCGGATGCCTGGGTCTGGGTGTTCACGCGGGGTCCTCCGGACTGTCGCGGCCATCAGCCGAACGATCGGTCAGTATTTGGTCCAGGATAACCTAGGTCACACAAGGGCACCATGGTCACCACGCTCCGCCGTCGGCGTTCGACGCAGCTCTGCGCGCCGCTCAGCGCGGCCCACCGGCGCGGCGTGGGGCCTGATCACCGAGGAGTCAGCATGCACGAGGATCCCACCCGCGCGGACGTCCGCGCCGAGAACGCACGAGTCGCGTCCCCCGCCGAGGAGTTCGGTGAGGCGTACGAGCCGTGGATCATCGAGTTGGGTGAACTGGACGAGAAGATGGGCGTGGTGGTGGAGGAGCAGTCCGCCGAGCGCGTGGTGGCGACCATGCCCGTGGAGGGCAACCGGCAGTCCCTGGGGCTGCTGCACGGCGGCGCGTCCGTGGCGCTCGGGGAGATGCTGGGCTCGTGGGCCGCGGTGATCCACGGCTCCACCATGGGCAAGGTGGCCGTGGGCGTGGACATCAACGCGACCCACCATGCCTCCGCTACAAGCGGCCGGGTGCGCGGCGTGGCCACGGCGATCCACCTGGGGCGCAGCGTCACGAACCACGAGGTGGTCATCACCCACATCGACACCGGCAAGCGCCTGTGCACCGTGCGGATCACCAATTACCTCAAGCCCGCGAAGCGCTCCTGAGCATTCGTCCGACGATGCCGCGGTACCCGTCCCTCGGGAAGGGTACCGCGGCGTCGTCGTCCGCGGAGCCGCCCCGGCACCGCGGAGGGCGCGCGGAACCGCCCCGGCACCGCAGGGAATACACGGAACCGCCCCGGCACCGTGTGGGAACGGTGTCGGGGCGGTTCGTGGTCCGCGGGAGGGCTGAGGAGTCCCCTCTCAGGCCGCGCGGACAGGGTGGACGCGGAGACCGGATGCCCGGAGTTCTTTGGCCTCAGTGACCGTGCTCCGGTCTCCGCGGGTCTTCAGGGCGCCGGGTTCAGAACTGGGCGCTCTCGGTGGAGCCCGTGAGGGCGATCGTGGAGGAGTTGGGGTTGACCACCTGGGAGACCAGGTCGAAGTACCCGGTACCCACCTCGCGCTGGTGCTTGGTGGCGGTGTAACCGCGCTCCTCGGCGGCGAACTCGCGCTCCTGCAGTTCCACGTACGAGGTCATCTGGTTGCGGGCGTAGCCGTGGGCCAGATCGAACATCGAGTAGTTCAGCGCGTGGAAACCGGCCAGGGTGATGAACTGGAAGCGGTAGCCCATGGCGGAGAGTTCGCGCTGGAACTTGGCGATGGTCTCGTCGTCCAGGTGCTTCTTCCAGTTGAAGGACGGCGAGCAGTTGTACGCGAGCATCTGGTCCGGGAAGTCCTCATGCACAGCATCCGCGAACTGGCGGGCCAGCTTGAGATCCGGCGTGCCGGTCTCCATCCAGATCAGGTCCGAGTAGGGGGCGTACGCCTTGGCGCGGGCGATGCAGGGCTCCACACCGTTGCGGACCTTGTAGAAGCCCTCCGGGGTGCGCTCGCCGGTGATGAACTCGGCGTCCTGCTCGTCGATGTCCGAGGTGATCAGGGTGGCCGCCTCGGCATCCGTGCGGGCGATGATGATGCTGGGGACGTCCTCCACGTCCGCCGCGAGGCGGGCCGCGTTGAGGGTGCGGATGTGCTGCTGGGTGGGGATCAGCACCTTGCCGCCCAGGTGTCCGCACTTCTTCTCGGAGGCCAGCTGGTCCTCCCAGTGCACGCCCGCCGCACCGGCGTCGATCATGGACTTCATGAGCTCGAACGCGTTGAGCGGTCCGCCGAAGCCGGCCTCCGCGTCCGCGACGATCGGCGCCATCCAGTTCTCCACGGTGTGGACGTCCTCGGCGTGCTCGATCTGGTCCGCACGCTTGAGCGCGTTGTTGATCCGGCGCACCACCTGGGGAACCGAGTTCGCCGGGTAGAGGGACTGGTCCGGGTAGGTCTGGCCCGCGAGGTTCGCGTCACCGGCGACCTGCCAACCGGAGAGGTAAATTGCCTTGAGCCCGGCCTTGACCTGCTGGACGGCCTGGTTACCGGTCAGAGCGCCCAGAGCATTGATGTAATCCTCCGAGTTGAGCAGGTACCAGAGCCGTTCCGCACCGCGGCGGGCGTTGGTGTGCTCTTCTCGAAAGGAACCCTGCAGACGCAGGACCTCCTCGGGGGCGTAGTCACGGGTCACGCCGGCCCAGCGGGGGTTCTCCTCCCAGTCCCGGGCGAGTTCCTCGGCGCTGCGGAGGTTGCTGTTCTCGTTGCTCATCTCGTTCTCCTTTGATCGTTCGAGCCGGCGGCCTCGGTGGGAGCTCCGCACGGGTAACTTGATGTGTTCCACTTTTGCCGCGATCTGCACTCCCGCATAGAGGCTTTTAGGATGAAGAATTGGTTTTCTTCACGTTTGAGAAAAATCTGCCTAAACTCGGACTATGACCCCGGACACAGGACCCCGCAGGCGCCGTCGCACCGGCGACGGCGCTCCCCCTCGCCCCGCCGCACCGCGGAGCGCTCATGGCTCGGAACCCGCGCGCGCTGCGCGGTCGCGGGGCACGGAGCCCGCCCGGACGGCAACACCGCGGCGCACGGACCCCGCGTCCGGCACGCGGGTCCCCGCGCGCTCGTCGTCCGACGTGCCACCCGAGGAGTCCGGGGACCCGACCGATCCGATCGTGCTGGGGCGGCGGATCCGCTACCGCCGCAAGCGACTGCGGATCACGCTCGAGGAGCTCGCGCGCACCGTGGGCATGGCGGCGTCGGCGCTGTCGCTGATCGAGAACGGCAAGCGCGAACCCAAGCTCAGCGCGCTGTCCGCCATCGCTGCCGCGCTGGACATGAGCGTGGAGCAACTGCTGGGGACCAAGGCGCCGTCGCGCCGCATGGAACTGGAGATCCAGGTGGAGCGCGTGCAGCGCGGACCCATGTACGCGTCCCTCGGGTTGCCCACGGTGCGGGTGGGGCCGGGCACAAGTACCGAGACCCTCGAGGCGCTCGCGGCCCTGCAGCAGCAACTCGCCCAGCGGCTCGAGGAACAGGCGGCCACACCGGAGGAGGCCCGGCGCGCCAACACCCAGTTGCGAGCGCGCATGCGGGGGATCGACAACTATTTCGAACGCATCGAGACCATGGCCGCGGACCTGCTCGCCGCGATCCGCCACACGGGCGGACCGCTGTCCGAGCACCACATTTCGCGGCTCGTGGAGCACGTGGGATTCGAGATCCACCAGGTCCCGGACCTGCCGCACTCCACGCGCTCGGTCACGGACCTGCGCAACCGTCGGTTCTACCTGCCGGCCACCGCCGGGGCGGGCTCGCCGTGGTCGGTGTTGTTGCAGGCCGTGGGGCATCACTTGCTTGAACACCACCGCCCGGCGGACTACGGCGAGTTCCTGGAACAGCGCGTGGAGACGAATTACTTCGCGGCGGCCCTGATGATCCCGGAGGCCTCCGCGGTGGACCTGCTGGGGCGCGCCAAGTCCCAGCGGGAGTTGTCCGTGGACGACCTACGGGACGCGTTCGCGGTGTCCCACGAGACCGCGGCACACCGGATGACCAACTTGATGACCCACCACTTCGGCATCCCCACCCACTTCGAGAAGGTGCACTCCTCCGGGATCATCCACAAGGCCTGGCAGAACGACGGGTTGCAGTTGCCCACCGACCACAGTGGCGCGGTGGAGGGGCAGAGGGCCTGCCGGTTCTTCTCCGCGCGGCAGGCGTTCTCGGGGACCAACCGGTTGCTGTCCCACTTCCAGTACACCGACACCCCGCACGGCACGTTCTGGTGCTCGGCCCGCGTGGAGGGATCCGAGAACGGGGAATTCTCCATCTCTTTCGGTGTGCCGTACGAGCACGTCAAATGGTTCCGGGGCCGCGCCACCACGGTGCGCCACACCTCCACCTGCCCCGACCCCGCGTGCTGCCAACAGCCCGCCCCGGCGCTCGCCGAGCAGTGGGACGGCCAGTCCTGGCCCTCCGCCCGCCCCGCGTCCCACATGCTCGCCGCCATGCCCGCCGGCGCGTTCCCCGGGGTGGACGAGACCGAGGTCTACCGCTTCCTGCAGCGACACGCCCCCGTTGCCTCATCTGGCGACCTCGCGTAACCTCCATCACGTTCCCGCCGACGACGCCGCGCCACCCCTACGCGCCCAGACCGTCCGTGTCCGGACGCCGCGTGCCCGGGCCCCGAGCGTCGTCGGCGATCCGTAGGCACGAAAGGTGACCCATGAGCTTCGCGACCGCCGACCTGTACGACGAACACGGCGAGGACCTGCAGTCCGTGACCACCCAGTTCATCTCGGTGGGTGGTGTCCACCGGTTCACCGGACCCATCCGCACGGTGCGCTGCTTCGAGTCCAACGTGGACGTCAAGAAGCTCGTGGCCACCCCCGGTGAGGGCGCGGTGCTCGTGGTGGACGGGCAGGGATCCATGAACCGCGCGCTGCTCGGGGACAACGTGGCCCGCACCGCCATGGAGAACGGGTGGGCCGGGCTGATCATCAACGCCCCCGTGCGGGACCGCGTGGAGCTGGGCACCCTGGACATCGGCATCAAGGCGCTGGGCACGAATCCCCGCAAGTCCGAACCCAACGACTCCGGGGAAGTGGACGTGATCGTCACCTTCGGCGGCGTGACCTTCCGCCCGGGCAGGACCCTGTGGGCGGACGAGGACGGGGTCCTGGTGGAGCGCTGAGCCCGCTGCCTCCGCTGGACGGATATACGACGGCGACTTCCGCACCCGCGGGGTTCGCCGTCGTCGTTCCGGTGGGGGCCGGGTGTCGTGACTACTTCTGGGCCACGAACTCCTGGCCGTTCCAGGTCCAGTTCACCCGCTTGCCCGAGTCATTGCCCTGCTCGTTCGTGACGTGCTGGATGACCGTGGGCTCACCCGTCGCGTCGATCACCAAATCGGCCCAGTTGAACGGGTGGTTGGACGTACCCCGCTGGGCGGGCATGGTGTCGTGGGAGTCGTACCCCTTGTCGGTGGGGGTCAGCACGGTCACACCCTGGCCGTCCGTCAGGTACACGTTGCCGTGCTTGTCCACGGTGGAGTTGGTGCGCAGATCCCACTCCTGAGCTCCCAGCACGGGAGCGGGGCCGAAGGAGACCACCGTGGTGCCCTCCCTGGGCGGCACATACCCCACGGCCTGACCGTTCTGGTACACGGCGTAGCTGGCCTGCTTGCCCGCGGGGGCGCTGCCGGGTTCCACGACACGTTCGTAGCTCACGATCTCCATGGCGCCGAAGACGGGGTGGTGCACCGGGATCGCTGCGGTCTTGTCGCACGGCCCCGCGCAGGGGTCCGCGACGGCCGGCAGGGACGGCGCCGTAGCGGTGGCTGACGCGGCCGGGGTGCTGCCCGCACCCGCGGTGTTCGCAGCGGTGGCCGTGTCGGCGGGACTGGGCTGGGCCACCGCGGTGGCGCCGTCGGTGGCCGCCGTGGAACCGTGCGGGGTCTGCTGCGCCGGAGTGCTCACGCTCTGAGACCCCTGGGGCGTGGTGGCCTCTGCCGCGCTCTGGCCATTCTGGCCGCAGCCCACGAGCAGGGGGACCGCGAGAACCGCGGCGGTCAGGGTCTTGGTCCTGGTGCTCTGCATCTCCATCACCTCTACGAAGTTTTTCGATGACGAACACGCCCTACGATTCCTCAAGACGTTTGCTTTCGCAACACGCCGTGACGAAATCGCGACCTCTGTCGTGCAGGGGCGGTGACCGGGCCGGGGGGTGGGGAACAGCCCCGCGGCGTCGTCGAACCCCAAGTCAGAAGGGGTTCGACGCGCGGAACAGCCGATGCGCATCCGACCCGCCACGAGTACTGCCGTGCACGCGCTCAGGAGTAGTCGTAGAACCCCTTGCCGGATTTACGGCCCAGTTCGCCGCGCTCCACCATGTCCCGCATGAGCTGGGGCTGGGCGAAGCGGGGGCGTCGTTCACGGTGGCCGGCGTCTTGCCGATGCCCGCGACCCACTGCAGGGTCAGCTCTTTCAGCTCCTGACGGGTCTTGCGCCCGATCACGATCTCCACGAGCTTGGAGGCCGGGACGGGGTTGAAGAAGTGCATGCCGCAGAACCGCTCGGGGCGCTGGAGCTCATCGGCGAGCCCGTCCACCTCCACCACGGTCACGCGCGCTCCGGAGATCAGGAACGCGTGGGCGATCCCCGCGCCCATGCGCCCGCCTCCCAGGACTCCCACGCGGGACCGGACGGTTGCGGTGGTGTTCTCGGTCATGTCTTGGGCTCCTTCTTGCGGTCCAGGAACGCTTGCATACGGTCGAATTTGGCCTGCGACTCGAACAGGATGGCCTGCGCGAGCTCGTCCACGTGGGGGTGCGCCTCGCGCGGCATGGCGAACACACGCTTGGACACGCGCACGGCCAGCGGGTCCTGCGCGGCGATGCGATCGGCCAGGGCGTCCGCCGCGGCCAGCAGCTCGTCTGGTTCGTGGATCTCGGTGATCAGGTGGGCCTCCAGGGCCTCCTGCGCGGAGAGGGTCCGACCGGCCAGCAGGATGTCCTTGGCGAGTGACTCACCGGCCAGTTCCCGCAGTCGCCACAGGGCCCCCGCGGCGGCGATGATGCCCAGGCCGGTCTCGGGTTGGCCCACCGTGACCCGCGGCGTGCCGATCCGGAAGTCCGCGGCCCACGCGAGTTCCGCGCCCCCGCCCAGCGCGTAGCCGTCCAGGGCCGCGATCACGGGCATGGGTAGCTTGGCGATCCGGCCGAACAACTGCGAGTTCACGCCGCGCAGGGCGTCCTCACGACGCCGCTCGCGCAGTTGCGCGATGTCCGCACCGGAGGCGAAGATCCCCTTCCCGTTCACGTGCGTGCCGCTCAGGATCATGATCCGGGGATCGTGTTCCAGACGGGTGCACACAGCGTGCAACTCGTCCACCATGACCTCGTCGATGGCGTTGCGCACTGCGGGGCGGTCCAGCGCCACGTGCATGCGGTCCGGGGTGTCGGTGATGCGCAGGGCCGTGAACTGCGCGGCCCACTCGGGGGTGTCGTGCTGCGTCATGGCCGGATCACACCCGCTCCACGAGCAGTGCTGCACCCTGGCCCACGCCGATGCACATGGTGGCCAGCCCCTTGGCGGTCTGCTCCCGCTGCATCCGGCCCAGCAGGGTGATGACGATGCGCGAGCCCGAGGAACCCAGGGGGTGGCCCAGGGCGATCGCCCCGCCGTCCCGGTTCACGATCTCCGGGTCCAGGCCGAGCCGGCGGATCGATGCGAGCGACTGGGTCGCGAATGCCTCGTTGATCTCCACGGAGCCCAGATCGCCCGCGTTCCAACCGGCGCGCTCCAGGACCTTCTCGGATGCGGGCACCGGGCCCAGGCCCATGATCTCGGGGGAGAGACCGGCGGAAGCACCGTCCACGACGCGGCCTCGGGCGTTGAGCCCGTACTTGGTCACGGCCCGTTCGCTGGCCACGATCACGGCGGACGCGCCGTCGTTGAGCGAGGACGAGTTACCGGCCGTGACCACGGACCCGCCCTTGACCACGGGGCGCAGCTTGGCGAGCACCTCCGGGGTGGAGCCCTCGCGGGGGCCCTCGTCCGTGTCCACGACCGTGACCGCACCCTTGCGGCCGTGGACCTCCACGGGCACGATCTCGGCGTCGAAATGACCGGCGCGGATCGCGGCCAGGGCCTTTTCGTGCGACTGCGCGGCGAAGGCGTCCGCGTCCTCGCGGGAGATTCCGTCCACCCGGGCGACCTCCTCGGCCGTCTCGGGCATCGAGTAGGTGGCCTTGCCGTCCCGCGAGAGCGGGCCCTCCACGAACGCGGGGTTCACGAACCGCCACCCGATCGAGGTGTCGAAGACCTCCCCGGGCTTGGCGAACGCCGTACGGGGCTTCTCCATGACCCACGGCGCGCGGGACATGGATTCCACACCGCCGGCCACCACGATGTCCGCGGCCCCGGACTTGATCATCTGGGACGCGATCGTGATCGCGGACATCCCCGACGCGCACAGCCGGTTGACCGTAATCCCGGGGACCGTGTCCGGGTACCCGTTGAGCAGCCACGCCATCCGGGCCACGTTGCGGTTCTCCTCACCGGCGCCGTTGGCGTTGCCCAGGATCACCTCGTCCACGAGCGCGGGATCGATGCCGGCGTCCTCCACGACGGAACGGATGCACAGTGCGGCTATGTCGTCCGGGCGCACCGAGGACAGGGCACCGCCGTAACGACCCACGGGGGTTCGCGCCCCTCCGACGAGGAAGGCTTGGGGCATCGAGGACATGGCAACTCCTAAGTGGGGCAATAACCGACCGATCGTTCACGGTAAAGGTTCCCCAATCATGTGAGCCACGTCAATCGATGACGGTTACGCGGGGAAGAGCGCGACGGGCCCGGCAACCGTATGGCTGCGGGGCCCGCCGTGCGCCGTCGTGACCTCCGACGAATCAGAGGCCGGGACGGTTGGTTCGTATGTCGGGGATCAGTGGCGGCGGATGCGCGCCGGAGCGGTGGTCTCGGGCTCGCCGGCCACCGGGGGAACGATCTCGTCCGGGTGCGCCCGGACGTACTCCTGGTGCACCTCCGCGACGTGCAGGTCCTTGCCCTGGTCCGACTTCTTGACGAAGGAGACCGCGATGAAGGACACGAGCGAGATCAGGGAGATGTACAGGCCGATGGTCCACGCGGCGCCGGTGCGGTTGAGCAGCAGCTGGGCGATCATGGGGGCGAACGCGCCACCAATGATCGACCCCAGGGCGTAACCGATCGAGACACCGGAGTAGCGGACGCGGGCCGGGAACATCTCGGCGTACATGGCGGACTGCGGACCGTAGGACGGACCCAGACCGATCGTCAGGATGAGGATCGCGGCCGCGAACAGGGGCAGGGACGCCGTGTTGAGCATCCACCACATGGGGATGGCCCACAGGATGATGATGCCGTAGCCGATCTGGAACGTGAGCTTGCGCCCGATCTTGTCCGAGATCCACCCGCCGAACATCGTGAAGATGAGCCACCCGACGCCGCCCACGAGCGTGGCGATCAGCGTCTCGGGGCGGGACATCCCCAGGGCCTTGGTGCCGTAGGACGCGAAGAACGCGATGACCAGGTAGCCCGCGGCGTTGTTCGCGGCGAAGATCAGCGCGGCCAGGATGACCTGCGGGGAGTTGGTCCGGAACAGCTGGCCCAGGGGAGCGGAGGATTCCTTGGCGCGCTGGCGCATCTCCAGGAACACGGGGGACTCGTCCACGGAGCGGCGGATCAGCCAACCCACGAAGATCAGCACGATGGAGAACAGGAACGGAACGCGCCAGCCCCAGGCCTCGAACTGCTCGGGGGTCAGGATGGTGCTCAGACCGAACATGAACAGGGTGGCCATCAGCACGCCCAGGGGCACACCGATCTGGGGATAGGCGCCGAAGAAGCCGCGCTTGTTCGCGGGCGCGTGCTCCACGGACATCAGGGCCGCACCACCCCACTCACCACCGGCGGAGAAGCCCTGCAGGATACGCAGGACCAGCAGGATGATGGGGGCCGCGATACCGATCTGCTCGTACGTGGGCAGCAGGCCGATCAGCGTGGTGGCCGCGCCCATCCCGAAGAGGGTCATGACCAGGGTGATCTTGCGCCCGTACTTGTCACCGATGTGACCGGCCACGATCGCACCCAGGGGACGGAAGAGGAAGCTGATGCCCAGGGACGCCCAGGCGACGACCTGTCCCAGCGTGGCGTTCTGCTCGCCCGCCGGGTTGAAGAAGTGGGTGGCCAGGATGAAGGCGGCCGCCTGCGCATAGATGAAGAAGTCGTACCACTCGATGGTGGTGCCCACGAGGGTGCCCGCAAGGACCTTGCGTTCTTCTCGGGTCATGGTGTGCGCCAGCTGAGCGGGCGCTGAGGTGGTGGATGCCATGTGGGTCTCCAGGATCGGCGGACGCGGGGTCCGTGGGGTGCCAGTGGCGGAGTGGATCAGGGGAATAACCGACCGATTGGTCTCGAAATAAGTGTACGAAAGAATGTGAAGCGCACCACACGTTTCGTGTATTAAATCGTATATTTTTCCCGGGCCGTTCACCCGGGCGGGCAGCATGTCGGCCGTTGTGACGCGTTCATGACACGGCAACGCCCCCTCCCGCCGTGCCGCACCGTGGAAGGTGCGGGTGCAGCGGAAGGGGGCGGGCGGCGTCGTCCGGGAAGATCGGGGAACCGGAACGGTCAGCGACGCGGTGGGACTAAAAGCTGCAGGACCAGCCGCGCGGCCTGATCAGAACAGGCGCTCGGACGCGATCCGCGCACCCTCCACGAGGGACTCGAGCTTGGCCAGCGCGATCTGCGGGTGCAACCGCCCGCCCAGACCGCAGTCCGTGGAGGCGATCACGTTCTCCTTGCCCACCACGGACGCGTACTGCTCGATCCGGTCCGCCACGAGCTCGGGGTGCTCCACCACGTTGGTCGAGTGCGAGACGAAACCGGGGTAGACCACCTTGCCCTCGGGCAGCTGGTGGTCCTTCCAGACCTTCCACTCGTGGCCGTGGCGCGGGCTGGACGCCTCGAAGCTGTAGCCCTGCGCGCGGATGGTGAGCATGAGGTCCACGAGGTACTTGAACTCGAGGTCCGTGGTGTGCGGGCCGTGCCACGAACCCCAGCACAGGTGGAAGCGGATCTGCTCCTCGGGGAGGTCGCGCAGTGCGTAGTTCAGCGCGTCCACGCGCAGCTGGGTGAAGGCCAGGTAGTCCTCCACGGTGGGCTCGGGGTTGATCTGGTCCCAGGACTCGGCGATCGAGGGGTCGTCGATCTGCACGGTCAGTCCGGCGTCTACGATGGCCTTGTACTCCTCGCGCATCACGTCCGCGCACGCGTAGACCAGTTCCTCGTCCGTGGCGTAGTACTCGTTCTTCACGCGCGCGCAGGAGCCGGGGGACAGTGCCGCGACGAAGCCCTGCGTGGCACCGTTCAGAGCCATCGCGTCCTTCACGCGGCGGATGTCTCCGGCCACCGCCTCCTGACCCGTGTAGGTCAGCGGGCCCGTGATCTTGGGCTGGGAGACCGTGTTGCGGTGCACGAGCACGCCCGCTGTGGGGTCCTCATAGGCATCCCGGAAGCGCTCCCGGTCGCGGCGGTCGGGGAAGCTCGTGAGCACGATGTGTCCCGGGCTGGAACGGTGCTTCTCGCCCTCGTTCCACCGGTCCTCGTCTGTGGGGGTCAGCCCGCCCAGTCGGTGGAACGAGTAGTTCCACCAGGCCCCGTAGTCCACGGCGCCGGACGTGGTGTGGCCGTACTCGCCGTCGTTGACGATGTCGATGCCGATCTCGCGCTGGGTGCGCACGATCTCTGCGACGCCTTCGTCGAGCGCCTCGCCCAGCTGGGAGAGGTCGATCTCGCCCGCCTGGAAACGGTTGTTGGCCTTCAGCAGCTCGGGCGTGCGAGGCAGGGAGCCCACGTGGGTGGTCTGGATGCGATCGGTGTTCAAGGGCATGGCTGTGCTGTTCCTTTCCATCGGTCCTGGCGTTAGCACCGGTGTCACCCCGGTTGCTGCGGCTTCCACGAGCCAGATCTCTCGGCCGCTCTGGATGGGTACTGCTCCATCCAACAGCATCGCGAGGAGTGGACGCCAGTTGTGGCGTGTCGGACGACGACGCCGCTCCCCGGGTTCCTCCTGCCCGGCCCCTCGGGCTCGGGTCACCGGGGCTTCCGTGACCGGGCGGCCCCCGGTGCGGGCCGTGACTCGTAGCTGGTCCGGGGTGGTCCGTTCCGGATCGTGACCCGGCGGCCCCCGGGGCGTAGCGTGACGCGGTAGGAGAACCGTCCACGCGCAAAGAGGCTGTCATGGAGCAATCACTCGGGGGGAAGAAGGCCCTGGTCACCGGTGGGGCCAGCGGGATCGGCCGCGCCGCCGTGCAGGCGTTCGCGGACCGCGGCGCCCATGTGGTCGTCGCGGACATCAATGAAAAAGCCGCTCAGACGACGGCCTCCGAGGTGGGCGGGGAAGCCTGGGTCTGGACCTCTCGGACACCGCCGCGCTCACCGAACTGAGCCTGGACGTGGACATCCTGGTCAACAACGCGGGGATCCAAAAGGTGGCACCCGTGCAGGACTTCGACCCCGCGGACTTCCACCGCATCCTCACGCTCATGCTCGAGGCTCCGTTCCTGCTGATCCGTGCCGCACTGCCGCACATGTACGAGCGCGGATGGGGCCGGATCATCAACGTCTCCTCCATCCACGGTCTGCGCGCGTCCGCGTACAAATCCGCGTACGTCACGGCCAAGCATGGGCTCGAAGGGCTGTCCAAGACCGTGGCCCTGGAGGGCGCTGAGCACGGTGTGACCAGCAACTGCGTCAACCCCAGTTACGTGCACACCCCGCTCGTGGACAAGCAGATCAAGGACCAGGCCGCGACCCACAGGATCCCCGAGGACCAGGTGATCGAGAAGATCATGCTCACCGAGTCCGCGATCAAGCGCCTCGTGGAACCCGAGGAGGTTGGCGAGCTCGTCGCGTTCCTGGCCGGCCCGTCCGCGGGCATGGTCACGGGTGCGTCCTACGCGATGGACGGTGGCTGGACGGCGTCCTGAGCGCGGGGCGACGTCGCCGCGTCCACCCTCGCTGCCGTTCGGTGTCGAGGCAATGGCCCGCGTTCCACGGCCCCTCTCCGGCCAAGGCCCCGAACATCTGCGTCCCGAAAAAACACCCGCAGTCGCACAACGCATGCGATATCGGGGCACAGATGTTCCGGGGTGCAAGGACGCGGGGTCTGACGGTACGGGACGACGCCGCTGCGTCCGGTTCACACGGTCGTGGCCCCCGCGCGCAGCGCCGTGGAGAGCTTGTGGGCCTGGTCCAGCAAAGCCGCCCCGAGACGGGGTCTGCGTTCCGCGGTGAACCGGGGTTCGATCCCCGTCAGGGAGAGTGCGTAGCGGGGTTGGCCGGTCGCGTCGAACACCGCGGCCGCCATGCCCCACGAGCCCTCCACAATACGTCCGGGGTTCAGGGACCAGCCGTCCTCCCGGACCTGGGCGACGAGGCGGCGGACGTGAGCGTCGTCGTGCTGTGGACCGAGGCGCGTCCGCTCCTCCCGGGTGTCCGCGAGGGCGGTCTCCAATTGGTCCGGGGGTAGGTGACCGAGGATCGCGAGTCCCGCGGAGGCCACGCCCAGGGGCAACCGCAGGCCCTCGTAGAGCACGTGCGAGCGCACCGGGAACGCCCCCTCCACCCGGGCCAGGCAGATGACCTCGTTGCCGCGGCGAGCGGAGAAGAACGCGGACTCGCCCGTGGCCTCGGCGAGCCGCTGCAGGCACGGGGTCGCGAGGTCCTGGGCGGGATAACGTTGGGCGGCCACCGTGCCCAGGATGTGCAGTTCGGGACCCAGGGCCCAGTTGCCGTCCTCCGTGCGGTCCACGAACCCCTCGGCGGCGAGCGCTGCGAGCAATCGGTGCGCGGTGGGCCGGGTCAGCCCCGTGCGGTGGGCGATGGCCGCGGTGGATCCGGCTGACTCCCCGGATGCCACGGCCTGCAGGATCGCGGCGATCCGGGAGACCACCTGCGTGCCCTGCGGGGAGGGCTGCGGGTTCCGGGATTTCTGCGGGGTCATGCACGCTCCTGCGTCGGGACGTTCACAATATGGACAGACTAGCGACAGTTTTTCAGATTGTGATCCCTTCACCGACGATTACGGGTGAAGCATTGACCAAAATGTGGTCACTTTCTAGCCTGAGAGGCAGATCACGCACTGGAGGGGTGACCATGTCCAAACTCAGGGACAACGTGGCCGAGTTGCTCGCCGAGACGCTGCGGGACGGGATGACCGTGGCGGTGGGCGGTTTCGGACTGTCCGGGATCCCGCGGGACCTCATCGAAGCGGTCCGGGACAACGGAGCCAAGGACCTGACCGTAGTGTCCAACAACATGGGCGTGGACGGCAAGGGGCTCGGTCTGCTGCTGGAGAACAAGCAGGTGAGTAAGGTGCTGTCCTCGTACGTGGGGGAGAACAAGGAGTTCGCCCGCCAGTACCTGGAGGGTGAGCTCGAGGTCGAGTTCAACCCGCAGGGCACGCTCGCCGAACGGCTGCGCGCGGGCGGTGCGGGGATCCCCGCGTTCTACACCGCCACCGGTGTGGGCACGCGCGTGGCGGAGGGGAAGCCCACCGCGGAGTTCGACGGGCGCACCTACGTCCTGGAACGCGGGATTGTCGCGGACATCGCCCTGGTGCACGCGTGGCGAGGGGACACGGACGGCAACCTGATCTACCGGCGGACCTCGCGCAACTTCAACCCGGTGTGCGCCACGGCCGCACGGATCACGTTTGCAGAGGTCGAGGAGATCGTGGCCCCGGGCGAGTTGGACCCGGACCACATCGTGACCCCCGGGGTCTTCGTGCAGCACGTGGTGCAGTACTCAGGGGCGCCCAAGGAGATCGAGCAGCGCACCACGCGACCGAGGCCCGCGGCGTCGTCGTCGGAGGGCGGAACGGACGTGCGGACCGGCGGTGGTGCCGTCCGAGGCACTGGCAACGGCGGAGCGGAAGGAGCGGTGGCATGAGCTGGACGCGTGATGAGATGGCGGCCATCGCGGCGTCGGAACTGCATGACGGCGACTACGTGAACCTGGGCATCGGGATCCCGACCCTCGTGGCGAACAACCTGCCCGAGGGCGTGAGCGTGGTGCTGCAGACCGAGAACGGGGCGCTGGGCATGGGCCCGTTCCCGTACGAGGGGGACGAGGACCCGGACCTGATCAACGCCGGGAAGCAGACGATCACCCTGCAGCCGGGGGCCGCGATCTTCGACTCCGCGATGTCCTTCGCGATGATCCGCGGTGGACACGTGAAGATGGCGATCCTGGGGGCCATGCAGGTCTCGCAGCGCGGCGACCTGGCCAACTGGATGATTCCCGGCAAGATGGTCAAGGGAATGGGCGGGGCCATGGACCTTGTGACCGGAGCACCTCGTGTGCTGGTCTTGACGGAACACGTCGCGAAGGACGGCTCCGCCAAGCTCAAGCGGGAGTGCGATCTGCCCCTGACCGGTGTCGGGGTCGTGGACCGCATCATCACCGACCTGTGCGTCTTCGACGTGGAGGAACACGGGCTGGTGTTGCGGATCCTCGCCCCGGGTGTGACCGAAGAAGAAGTAGCAGCCAAGACCGAGGCCGAATACCGGGTTGAGCTCGTGGACGTCACCCCGGACTCCGTGCCCGTACAGGAGGAGAAATGACAGAGAACGCCAATGACGTGGTGATCGTCAACGGAGCACGCACACCCCAGGGCAAATTGCTGGGCGCGCTCGCGGACCTGAGCGCCGTGGACCTGGGCGCGCACGCGATCAAGCACGCCGTGCAGCGCGCGGGGGTCTCCCCCGAGGACGTGGACTACGTCTATATGGGCAACGTGGTGCAGGCGGGCACCGGGCAGAACCCGGCCAAGCAGGCCGCGGTGAAGGCCGGACTGCCCAAGACCGTCCCGGCGGCGGCCCTGAACAAGGTGTGCCTGTCCGGTCTGGTGGCCGTCACGGAAGCGGCGCGAATGCTGCGCCTGGGTGAGGCGGACGTCGTCGTGGCCGGCGGGATGGAATCCATGACCAACGCGCCGCACCTGGCCCTGGGCGCCCGCAAGGGCAAGTCCTACGGGGACATGCGGCTCGCGGACTCGCTCGCCCACGACGGGCTCGTGGACGTCGAGAAGGGCGTGCCCATGGGTGAGCTCACCGAGTCCGGCAACGGCGAGCGTCAGATCGACCGCGCCGAGCAGGACGCGGTGGCCGCGCGCAGCCACCAACTCGCGGGCAAGGCCCAGCAGGACGGGATCTTCGCGGACGAGATCGCGCCCATCGAGGTGCCCCAGCGCAAGGGCGATCCGATCACGGTGTCAGAGGACCAGGGCGTGCGCCCGGATTCCACCGCGGAGGGCCTCGGCAAGCTGCGCCCCGCCTTCACGAAGGACGGCGCCATCACCGCGGGCAACTCGTCCCCCATTTCCGACGGCGCTGCGGCCCTCGTGCTGACCACGCGCGGCTACGCGGAGGAGCACGGACTCGAGTGGCTCGCCGTGGTGGGCAAACCCGGTCAGGTGGCCGGTCCGGATACCTCCCTGCACTCCCAGCCCTCCCGGGCCATCGAGCACGCGCTCTCGCGGTCCGACTGGACCCTGGAGGATCTGGACTTCATCGAGATCAACGAGGCGTTCGCGGCCGTGGCCGTGCAGTCGGTGCGCGACCTGGGCGTGGACCCCGAGAAGGTCAACATCCACGGTGGTGCGATCGCCCTGGGCCACCCCGTGGGGGCCTCGGGCGCGCGGATCGCGCTGCATGCCGCTTTGGAACTGGCGCGGCGTGGCTCCGGCAAGGCCGCCGTGTCCCTGTGCGGTGGCGGCGGTCAGGGTGAGGCGTTGTTGTTGAGCCGTTGAGCCGTTGAGCCTTGAAGGTGGGTCACGTCCGTCCCGGACTCGGGGCGGGCGTGATCCGCACCAGAGGCGGCCCGGCTCGAGCCGGCTGACCGGCCCGGGTGCTAGCCGGGGGCGGGCGGCCGGGGTGATCGAATGGATTCAGGAGGAACCATGGCGCACACGGCATCCACACCGGACTCGACATGGTCGGAGGGCCCTGGATCAGGGGGCGGGCCTGTTCCGGACCCCCGGCGCACCCGCAAGCGGGCGGCGCTGTCCGGGTTCCTGTTCGGATGCGGTATCGCCGCCTCCATGATCGACTTGTTCATCTTCCACCTGGGCCTGCAGTGGCACCACTTCTACGACCTTTCCACGCACGAGGTGGCTCTCGTGACGGACGGGTTCTTCCACGCCTTCGGGTGGTTCATCACCATCTGGGGTCTGTTCCTGCTCGCTGACGTGCGCCGACGGGGTGGGGTGCACTGGCCCCACTGGATCGGGGCCGTGATCCTGGGCGTGGGGACCTTCCAGCTCTTCGATGGCATCGTGGACCACAAGCTGCTGGGCATCCACCAGATCCGCTACGGGGTGGACATCCTGCCGTACGACCTCGTGTGGAACGGCACCGCGGTGATCCTCATGCTCATCGGGTTCGTGGTGCTGCGGCGCGGCGCGCGGGCCTATCGGACCCGCTGATGTCCTCGGACCACGCCCACCATGCGGATCACACCCGCCACTCGGAGACCGCCGCTGCTGTCGGATGGCCTGTGTTCGAGTGGCTGGTCGTGGTGGTGCTGGTGCTGGCTGCCGCGGGGTACGGGTGGTTGTTGTGGTCGGGCCGTCACAGGACGGGCCCGAGTCCGTGGCGTCCCGTGAGTTTCTACGTCGGCCTGCTGGGCGTGGGGGTGGGCCTCGTGGGGCCCCTCGCCCACGCCGGGCACACCAGCTTCACCGCTCACATGGTGGGGCACCTGTTGGTGGGCATGCTCGGACCCCTGCTGCTCGTACTGGGCACGCCCGTGCGGGTGGCGCTGCGCGGGCTGTCCACCGCCGGGGCGCGCCGGGTCTCGCGGGTGCTGCGGTTCCCGGTCGTCCGCTGGGTCACGCACCCCGTGGTGGCCGCGATCCTCAATGCCGGCGGGTTGTGGTTGCTCTACACCACCGCGCTGTTCCACTGGATGCACGCCTCCGCGTGGGGCCACGCGCTCGTCCACACCCACATCTTCCTGGCCGGCTACGTGTTCACGGCGGCCATCGCCGGACCAGACCCCGATCCGCATCGTTCGTCCTTCCGGGTGCGTGCCGTGGTCCTGGTGCTCTTCATCGCGGCGCACTCGGTCCTGGCCAAGTGGCTCTACGCGCATCCGCCCGCGGGAGTCGCGCCCCACGACGCCCACGTGGGCGCGCAGGTCATGTACTACGGCGGCGACGTCGTGGACGTCCTGCTGATCGTCCTGCTGTTCCTGGGCCACCACCGGGCCACGCGCCCGCGCCCGGCAACCGATCGCATGTACCCAACCCTGATCCAGATCGGAGAACCACCCGTGTCCCGCCACCACCGAGAGCCGTTGTCATGAGCACCCCGGGAACCCCGCAGGCCACCGCCACCCGGTCCGAACCGCCGCTGGCCCGCGTGATGCGGCCGCTCAACACCGCCGTGGAGAGGTTCATCCCCTCGGCGCTGATCTTCGCCATAGTCCTCACCGTCCTGGTGGCCCTCATGGCCCTGCTGCTGACCGATTCCGGGCCCGTGGCCGTGATCCAGGGATGGGGCACGGGACTGTCCGGGCTGCTGGAGTTCATGACCCAGATGGCGCTGGTGCTGTTGCTCGGTCATGCCCTGGCCAGTACCCGGCCCGTGCGCGCCAGTCTCGGCAAGTTGGCCTCGGTGCCCCGCTCACCCCTGCGCGCCTACGTCTTCGTGTTCGTCATCGCTGCGATGGCCTCGCTCATCACATGGGGTTTCGGCCTGGTGATCGGCGGTCTGCTCGCCCGGGAGGTCGCCGCGGAGTTCGCGCGCAGGCGCCAAGCCGTGAGCTTCCCGATGCTCGTGGCGTCCGGGTTCTCCGGGTTCGTGGTGTGGCACATGGGGTATTCGGGCTCCGGCCCACTGACCGCCGCGACCCCGGGCTCGTTCATCGAGAAGCAGGTGGGCCACATCATTCCCATCAGGGAGACCATTTTCTCGTGGTGGAACATCAGCGCGATCGTCGTCACCCTGAACATCGTGAACTGGATGTTCCTGGGGCTGATCTTCCTGTTGTCCCGCAACACGTTCGAGGTCATGGGCCTGGTCAAGAACGCCGCGTCGAACGTGGGGGACATCCTGCTGCAGTTCCCCCTGTACGCCGGGATCATGGGCATCATGACCGCCACGGGGCTGATCCAGGTGCTCTCCGACTCGATCGTCGCCGTGGCATCGCCCCAGACGCTGGGCCTGCTGGCCTTCCTGTCCGCAGGGCTGGTCAACTTCTTCGTCCCGTCCGGCGGCGGGCAGGTGGCCATCCAGGCACCCATCCTGTTGGACGCCGCCGCCCGCCTGGACGTGGACCCCTCCGTGGTGATCATGGCCGTGCCCTACGGCGATCAATGGACGAACATGATCCAGCCGTTCTGGGCCCTGCCGTTGCTGGCCATCGCGGGACTGAAGATCCGGGACATCCTGGGCTACACGACCGTGGTGTTGTTGGTCTCCGGGATCGTCTTCGCCGCCACCATGCTGGTCGTGGGCGCGGGGGTCTGAGCGCGTGTCGTGTTCCGGGCGCACCGCGGTCTCGGAGCACGACGGCGCTCGACGTCACCTCGCTGAGGTGGCCGGGGTGTCAGACCTCGTCCGGGTTCCAGCCCTGGACCTTGCCGTCCGGGGCCGCGTACTTCACGATCAGGCTGCAGTCCAGATCCCCGTACCCCTCGTCGATCAGGCGCTGGAAGCGCTGGGCCGCGAGTTCGGCCGCGGGGAGGTCCACGCCCGTCTGCTCACCGGCGGACATCGCGAGCCCCACGTCCTTGGCGGCCAGGACGGAACCCTCCGCACACGCTTCGAGATTGACGAAGAGCATCATGTTGTTCACGATCTTGGCCGATTGCCCCATGCCCGGCCCGCCGGTGTGCACGATCCGACCCGCCATGGGAGTGATGACCTGCTCGGCCCGGGCCACGGTGTCCTTGTCGCCCCCGATCATGAACGTGAGTGTTCCCGCCGCAGCACCGCTGATCCCGCCCGAGACCGGGGCGTCCACGAACGCGAAACCCTTCTCCGCTGCGGCCTTGTGCAGCTCCAGGGCGGTTTCCACGTCGATCGTGGAACTGTCGATGAGGAGGGCGTCCTTCGGGGCGAGCGCCAGGACGCCCTGGTCGCCGAGGTAGACGGCGCGGGAGTGCTCGCCCTTGGGCAGCATGGTGAACACCACCTCCGCACCCTCGAGGGCTTCGGCCATGGAGGAGAACGTCTCCACACCGCCGTCCCGCGCGGTGGCCATGGCCCGCTCGTCGAGGTCGAAGCCGCGCACGGTGTGACCCGCTTCGACCAAGTTCGCAGACATCGGGGATCCCATGTGGCCCAGTCCGATCCAGCTGATGACGGTCATGATGTCGATCCTTTCGTCGTGCCCCGAGGGTGTCGTCGGTCGCGCGTCGCGGGGTTCAGGCGCCGTGGTGCGCGGCGCGTTCTTCGTCCAGGCGGCGGCGATCGGCGTCGTCGACCGACTGCAGGGAAATCCCGCGGGTCTCACGCAGCGTGATCACGGCGAAGAGCGTGATCACGCACGCGATGGAGATGTAGATGGAGATGGGGACCCACGAGTCGAACTGGCGCAGCAGCGTCGTCGCGATGATGGGCGCAAGGGAACCCGCGATGATCGAGGTGACCTGGTAGCCCAGGGAGACGCCGGAGTAGCGCATGCGGGTGGGGAACATCTCGGCCATGATCGCGGGCTGACCGGCGTACATGAACGCATGGATCACGAGACCCACCACGATCGTGCCCAGGATGATCCACTCGTTGCGGGTGTTGAACAGCGGGAAGGCCGCGAATGCCCAGACGATGCCCAGCGCGGCCCCGGTGGCGTATACGGGACGCCGCCCGGCTTTGTCGGAGAGCCGGCCCACGAGCGGGACCACGATCGCATGGACGACGTGCCCCACCAACAGGAGCAACAGGATGTTCGAGGTGTTCATCTTCAACTGCGTGGACAGGTAGGTGATGGAGAACGTGACGACGATGTAGTAGAGGATGTTCTCCGCGAAGCGCAGGCCCATGGCGCCGAGCACGCCGCGGGGGTAGCGGCGGAACACCTCCGCCACGCCGTACGCCGCGCCCTTGGCCTCGATGATCTCCTGCTGGGTCTCCTTGAAGATCGCGGCATCCGTGACGTGGGTGCGGATGTAGTAGCCCACGGCCACGATCACCACGGAGAGCCAGAAGCCCACGCGCCAGCCCCACGACAGGAACTGTTCGTCCGAGAGCGTGCGGGACAGCACCAGGAGCACGACGGTGGCCAGGAGGTTGCCCAGGGGGACCGCGGCCTGGGGCCAGCTGGCCCAGAACCCGCGTTCCTTGTTGGGTGAGTGCTCGGCCACGAGCAGGACGGCGCCGCCCCATTCGCCACCCACGGCGAATCCCTGCGCGAACCGCAGGAAGACGAGCAGTGCCGGGGCCAGGTAGCCCACCTGGTGGAACGTGGGCAGGCAGCCCATGAGGAAGGTCGTGGCACCCACCAGGACGATGGCGACCTGCAGCAGGTGCTTGCGGCCGTACTTGTCACCGTAGTGACCGAAGACGATGCCGCCGAGCGGGCGGGCGATGAAGCCCACCGCGTAGACCAGGAACGCCTTGATGATGCCGTCCAGCGGGTTGCCGGTGTCTACGAAGAACAGGGGACCGAAGACCAGGGTCGAGGCGGTCGCGAACAGGAAGAATTCGTACCACTCGACCACCGTGCCGGCCATCGACGCCGCGACCACCTTCTTGAGGCCTCCGCGGGGCTGCTCGTTCGCGGCGGGTCCGGTGCCCGGCGGTGGGGTGGTCTGGTCCGTGGTGCGGCACGGTTCCTACTCGGGTGCCGCTGCCACTCAGGGGATCAGCCACACCACGGTGTCCCGCAGGATCGCGGCCCTCGAGAAGTCCGCGGGAGCCCGCCTGCTGGTCCGCTCGGACGGGGCGTGGGAGCCCACGGATCTGGGTCGACAGTTCGTGAGTGCCGCCGAGGGCATCGAGACGGCCCTGGATTCCCTCGCCCTGGAATCGGGCGGTGCGGGAGGCGGGGTGAAGGGGCTCGTGCGGGTCTTGGCCCCGGACGGCCTCGGCGGGATCGCCGTGGGTGAGGCCATGCGCAGGCTGTCCGAGACCCACCCCGGTGTGCGGCTCGAGATGATCAACGCGGCGCGTCGCCCGAGCGCCAACCTCGTGGGGATCGACGTCGCGGTGGTCGTGGGGCGCCCAGAGGTCTCCCGGAACGAGTCGTTCCACGTGGCGGACTACTTCCTGGGGCTCTACGCGTCCGCGGCGTACGTGGAACGCCACCCGGCCCTCGAGTCCCCGGCCCAATTGCAGGAGCACCCTCTGCTCTACTTCATCGAGTCCATGCAGGACGTCCCGGAGCTGATCGATCCCGTGCGGCATCTGCCGCGGATGCACCAGTCGATCGGGGCCACGTCCTCCATGGTGCACGTGGAGTTGACCCGGTCCGGGGCGGGTATCGGTCTGCTGCCGTGCTACCTGGCCGATCGCGCCGGGGTCCGCGCGCCAACGCACTCTCTCGCTAGCGCACCATCCTGAGCTCGCGCAGGTCCGACAGTCGCGGGTCCACCGTCTCGGTCCCGTCCGCGCGGAAGCCATTGCGCTCGTAGAACCGGATGGCGCGCGCATTGGCCGCGGCGACCCACAGCTGCGCGGGCTCGGCCCCCAGCGCGGCGTCCAGCAGCGCCTGTCCCGCTCCGCCGCCGTGGTGCTCGCGCAGAACGTACACCATGCGCAGCGCGGTCTCCCGCGCCGGTTGCGACTCCTCCGGTGCGCCGACCGCGGCGAAGCCCACGATCCGTCCGGCCACCTCCGCGACGCGCACCGCGCTCCGGCCGGCTTCATCGCGCAGCAGGCCGTCCCACATGGTGCGACGACGCCGCTGCGCCGTCTCGCCGTAGAAACGCTCCGGGAGCATGCCCGCGTACGTCTCACGCCAGGAACGCACGTGGACGGCCGCGAGGGCGGGAGCGTCGTCGGGCTCGGGGAGACGGATGGTGAAGGCGGGCCGTGTCATGGGTCGGACCTCTCGAGGGGCGCTGCCTCACGACCGAGGATCAGGGCCAATCCGGCCTCGAACCGTGGAGCGCTGTCAGTGGTGGGCAGCCCCATGGCCTCGCGGGTCTGCTGAGCGGTGACGGAGCCCAGTGTGAACCGGACCAGGGTCAGGGCCGTGTTCTCGGCGGTCCGCTGCGTGAGACCCGTGGCGGACAGGGCCGCGACGAGTAGCGGAACCGGCGGCAGGTCGAGCGGATCGAGGGCGTGGGCCACGCCGACGACCTCCGCGCCGTCGCGCACCGCGAGGATCAGCCGACGGAACTCCGCGGCAACCCGAGCGGGGTCGAGGTGGCCGGGCTCGGTGCGGCCGTCATCGGAGTGCCCCGGACCCGCCCCGTCGTGACCGGCCGAGCGGACGGCGCGGGGAATGGCGTCGTCGTGCACCGCGCGGTCGGCGGCGAGCGGTGCGACCATGCGCTGGGCGAGCACCGCCAGCAGCTCCTGCTTGTTGGCCACGTGCCAGTAGAGGGCGCCGGGCTGGACCTCGAGCTCCTTGGCGAGGCGGCGCATGGAGAGGTCACCCAGGCCGTAGCTCTGCAGGATGTGCCACGCGGCATCTACCACGTCATCGCGGTTCAGGGCCACGGTGCTCCTCTCGGGGTGCTCGGTCGGGTGCTGCGTGTGACTCTACCGATCGGCCGGTGCGGCGCGGGGCGGGCGTTGGAGAATTGACTTTCTTGAACGGCGTTCAATAATTGAACAATGTTCAAGAACCCTGCCGAGCTGGCCGAGCGCGTCCTCGCCGGCGACCCAGTGACCCCGGACGAAGCCCTCGAGCTGCTGCACACCGACGACCCCGGCATGCTGGACCTCGTGGCCGCCGCCGCACGGCTGCGCCGCGAACACTTCGGGATGACCGTGAAGGTGAACTACCTGGTCAACCTGAAGTCCGGGTTGTGCGCCGAGGACTGCGGCTACTGCTCCCAGCGCCTGAACTCCGGGACAGACATCCTCAAGTACTCGTGGCTGAGCCCCGAAAAGGCGGTGGAGCAGGCCGAGTACGGCATCCGCGGTGGTGCGAGCCGCGTGTGCCTCGTGGCGAGCGGTCGCGGCCCGTCCAACCGTGAGGTGGGCAACGTGACCCGCACGGTCGAGGCGCTGAAGGAGCAGCACCCGGATGTGGAGGTCTGCGCATGCCTGGGCCTGCTCAAGGACGGCCAGGCGGAGACGTTGAGCGGAGCGGGCGTGGACGCCTACAACCACAACCTCAACACCGCCGAGTCCCACTACGAGTCCATCTGCTCCACCCACACCTACCAGGACCGCGTGGACACCGTGGAGCGCGCGAAGGACGCCGGGCTCTCGCCGTGCTCCGGGCTGATCGTGGGTATGCGGGAGACGGACGAGCAGCTCGTTGAGGCGCTCTTCGCGCTGCGGGAGCTGGGCTCGGATTCCGTGCCGGTGAACTTCCTCATGCCCTTCGACGGCACGCCCCTGGCAGGCACGTGGCAGCTGAGCCCGCAGAAGTGCCTGAAGATCCTCTCCGTGGTGCGCTTCGTGTGCCCGGACAAGGAGATCCGCATGGCCGGTGGCCGCGAGATGCACCTGCGTTCGCTGCAGCCGCTCGCCCTGCACGTGGTCAACTCCCTGTTCCTGGGCGACTACCTCACCTCCGAAGGGCAGGCGGCCAAGGCGGACCTGGACATGATCGCGGACGCCGGCTTCACCGTTCTCGGCGCCGGTCCGGACCCGTCCCGGGACCGTCACGCCGGCCCGGCCGACGTGCAGGGCAGCGGTGCGGAGCAGGGCGCGGGGGAGCGGACGACGACGCCGTGCGGGTCCGCGTGCGGATCGGCCGCCGGTTCCGCGTCCGGTGACAATGCTGCGTCCGACGGTGAGTCCGCCTCTGCTGACGTGCCCCGAGGCGAGCCTGCCGAGGGGGTCGGCAGCGCCCCCGAGGACGGTTCCCCCATCGCCGGTGACTTGGCCCGCGGCGGCGCCGCGGCGTCGTCCGCACCGACCGGCGCCGCCATGTCTCCGGCCCTGGCGGCCCTGCTGGGCTCGGGCGACGGCCCCGAGCAGGACGAGGACGACACCAGGGTGAGGGTGGAGCTGAGCCCGACTGTGCGGCGTCGTGGTGCGGGCACGTCGGTGGCGCCGAATGCCTGAACCGGCACCGCAGATCACGCACGGCACCGCGCCCGCCGAGAGCAGCGGGGAGGCTTCTTGCCCCGCCGCGGGTGCCGTGGCAGAGATGGCAGAACAGGGTGACGACGCCGTGGAGCCCACCCGCCTCGCCGCTCGTGACCGCGGGCTGCTCTGGCACCCCTACGCACCGCTGGACGGACCCGCACCCCACGCGGTGCTGGCCGCGGAGGGCGTGACCCTGACCCTGGAGACCCCTGAGGGGGACCGGATCTGGGCGATCGATGGCATGGCCTCGTGGTGGTGCGCCGTGCACGGCTACCGCAACCCGGAACTGGACCGCGCCGCCATGGACCAGATCACGGAGTTCTCCCACGTGATGTTCGGGGGGCTCACGCACCGCCCGGCCGTAGAACTCGCGGAGCTGCTGGTGGAGGTCACCCCGCCCGAGCTGCAGCACGTGTTTTTCGCAGACTCGGGCTCCGTGAGCGTGGAGGTCGCGCTGAAGCTCGCGGTGCAGTACCAGGCGGCCCTCGGACGACCGGGGCGCCGTCGCATCCTCACGGTGCGCGGCGGCTACCACGGGGACACCACCGGGGCCATGAGCGTGTGCGACCCCGAGGGCGGGATGCACGCCGAATTCTCCGGGCTGGTGGCGGAGCAGCTGTTCGTGGCACCGCCTCCCGCGGCGTCGTCGTCGGGGGAGGATCACGAGTGGGTGGGGCCGGACGAGGACGTCGCGCGGTGGATCGCGGACGTGCGCGCCACGGCCCGGGCGCACCGGGACGAGCTCGCGGGCGTCATCGTGGAGCCCGTTCTGCAGGGAGCCGGCGGGATGCGCACGTATGACCCGCGCTGTCTACGAGCCCTGCGGGAGATCGCGGACGAGCTGGACCTCGTGCTCATCGCGGACGAGATCGCCACGGGGTTCGGACGCACCGGGCGGTGGTTCGCGTGCGAGTGGGCCGGGGTGGTCCCGGACGTGATGTGCGTGGGCAAGGCCCTGACCGGCGGATACATGACCCTCGCCGCTGTGCTGGTGTCCGGATCCGTGGGAACGGTCATCACGGCGTCACCGCAGCGTGCGCTCATGCACGGGCCCACGTTCATGGCCAACCCGCTCGCGTGCGCGGTGGCCCTGCAGTCCGTGCGGATGCTCCGGGACACGTGGCGCCGGGACATCACCCGGCTGGAAACCGCCTTCCGGGAGATCCTCCCCTCGGCCGCCGAACTCGACGCGGTAGAGGACGTGCGGGTGATCGGCGGGGTGGGTGTCGTGGAATTCCACCGGGCCCCGGACAATGCACGGTTGACGCGCGCAGCCCTCGAGCACGGGGTGTGGCTGCGGCCCTTCGGTCGGTTGCTCTACGCGATGCCGCCCTACATCTGTTCGGACGACGACTCCCGCCGCATCGCCCGCGCCGTCGTGCACGCGGCCCGGGACGTCACCGGGGAGGCCGGGGCATGAGCACGGAAACGGAGACGGCACTGGCAGGAGGCACCGCGGGACCCCTTGACGATTGGCTTCACGACCGGGCGCGGGAACGCGACGAACTGGGACTGCGACGTGAACTGCGGCCCATGCCTGGACCGTGTGTGGACCTCGCGTCCAACGACTACCTGGGCCTGTCGCGGGACCCCCGCGTCGTGGCCGCGGCGCACCGCGCACTGGACGGGTACGGGGCCGGTTCACGGGCGTCGCGGCTCGTCACGGGCACATTGCCCGTGCACGAGGAGCTTGAGCGCGCCCTGTGCGAGCTCACGGGTCAGCCCGCGGCCCTGGTCTTCTCGAGCGGGTACGCGGCGAACACGGGTGTGCTCACGGCGTTGGGAGATGTGGACACCCTCATCGTCTCGGACGCCCACGTGCACGCCTCCCTCGTGGACGGTGCCCGGTTGTCCCGCTCGCCCGTGCGGATCGCGCGGCACTCGGACGTGGCCCACGTGGAGCAGCTGCTGGCGGAGCGGTCGCAGTCGCGGGCGATCGTCGTCGTCGAATCCGTGTACTCGGTGTGGGGGGATCACGCACCGCTCGAGGCGCTGGCGCGGGTGTGTTGCGCGCACGATGCGTTGTTACTCGTGGACGAGGCCCATGGGATCGGGGTCGCCGGCCGTGGTCGCGGGCTCGTGCACGAACTCGGCCTCGCGGGCGCGCCGCACGTGGTCCTGACCGTGACGCTGTCCAAGGCGCTCGGCGCGCAGGGCGGGGCGGTGCTCGGGTCCGAGCTGCTGCGCGACCACCTGCTCAACCGTGCGCGCCCGTTCGTGTACGACACCGCCCTCGCACCGGCGAGTGCCGCGGCCGCCGCGGAGGCCGCCCGGATCGTCCTCGGGCGGCCCGAGCTTGCGGACCGGTTGCACGAGCGCGCGGCCTTCGTGGCCCGCGCGCTGGACGTGCCTCTCGCGCACGCTGCGGTGCAGTCGGTGCCCGTGGGATCGGCGGAACTCGCCGTGGACGCCGCCCGGACCCTGCGTGAGCGTGGGGTGGCGGTGGGATGCTTCCGCCCGCCGTCGGTGCCGGACGGCATCAGCAGGCTGCGTCTCACGGCGCGCGCGAACATGGAATTACAAGAATTGTCGGGGGCGGTGGATCGGGTGCGGGAGGTTCTGCGCGCTCTGGAGCCGTCCACGCCGGGAATGGGCGCCGGCCTCGGCCGGGTCGCGCCGTCGCGACCCGTTCCGGCCCCGGGCTCCGGCGCCGATAGAGGTACGCCATCCGTCCAGGAGGTCACCGCATGACTCGCAACCCACTCGCCCATGCGCCCCTTCCCCGTATCACCATCGTCACGGGGACGGACACGGACGTGGGCAAGACCTACACGACCGCGGCGCTCGCGGTGGCCGCATGGTCCTCCGGAGTCCAACGGATCGCGGTCTACAAGCCCCAACAGACCGGCGTGCGCGGGGACGATCCGGGGGACGTTGACGACGTCGCTCGGCTGGCTCATACCGTCGGCGTGCCGTCCGCGGCGCTCACCGTGGCGGAGGGACAGCGGCTCACCGAGCCCATGGCCCCGCCTCCCGCGGCGGCGATCGACGGGGTGGACCTTCTGTCGATCACCGCGCACGTGGAGCGGGTCATGGAATTACAGGAATCCCACGACCTCGTGCTGGTGGAGGGCAGCGGGGGAGTGCTCGTGGAGCTGGACGGGCAGCAGCACACGATCGCGGATCTGGCGCGGGAGCTGCAAGGCCGCGCGGGGGAGGACGTCGGGACGGTCGTGGTGACCCGCCCGGACCTGGGAACCCTGAACCACACCCTGCTGACCCTGGAGGCCCTGCACCACCGGGGCGTGCGGGTGTCGGGGGTCGTGCTGGGATCCTGGCCGGCTCACCCCGATCCGGTGCAGGAATCCAATCGGGACTACCTGGCGGACCTGCCGGATGTGAGCGGCCACCACATCCCCCTACTGGGCGCGGTCCCCGCGGGATGGAACGTTGGCGTGAGCTGAAGACGGCACATGGACGGGGCTCACGAGCCCTCCACCGCCGCCCCGTAGAGCCGCTCGAAACGGTCGTGGACACCCCGGTAGTACTCCTGTGCGGAATCGCGAGGGGTGTACGTCCCCGCGGGTTCCGGGGAGGAGCACTCCACGTCCGGCGCGAGTGACTCCAGCATGAGCAGGGCATTGCCGCGGCACGTGGACCGCTTGATGGTCTGGTGGATCACGGGGGTGCCCAGGTAGTCGCCCAGGATCTGCAACCAGGACGGCAACTCCTGGGTGACCCGGCCCGCCGCCACGATCCGCTCCACGTCCGTGGCGGCCCGTTCCAGCTCGTCCGACACCCTCCGGTAGGAACCAGCGATCCCCTCCAGCATCCCGCGCGCCATAGCGGAGGCATCCGTGGACGCTGACACATCTGCGAACACCGCCCGCGCACTGCCCGCCCACCCGGTGGAGCGTTCGCCGGTCAGGAAGGGGAGCACCCCGGGGGTGTCGGGGGAGGGATCCGCGGCGGCGATCTCGTCGAGTACGACGCCGTCGAGCGCGAGGGTGTCGAGCAACCAGCTCACGGCGCGGCCCACGTCGTTGAGGGCGCCGCCCAGCAGGCACCGGGAGGAGTCAATGCGGTAGCACCACAGCCCCGGCGGGATGTCCTGGGGGCGGTGGTGCAGCAGGACCCTCATGGCGCCGGAGGTCGCCGCAGACGCAACGATCGTGTGCTCGTCCGATCCGCCCACCCCCAGGTTGGCGCACAGCCCGTCCGCCACGGGCGCGAACCACTGCGCGTCCGCGAGCCCCTGCCAACGCGCGGTGCGCTCGGGATCCACGTCCGGCAGCGGTTCGTGGGGTTCGAGGACCGGGGAGAGCACGTCCGCGGTGATGCCGGCGGCCTTGAGCATCCGCCGATCCCAGTTGCCCGAACGGCGGTTGAGCAGCCCCGTCCACGCGGCGGTCGCGGTACCCGCGGCGGTGGTGCCGAGCAGACGCAACCACACGTACTCGCCGATGCTCAGCCAGCGCTCTGCGGCCTCGAAGTCCTCGGGGCGCGTTTCCGCGAGCCACCGGAACCGCGGGGCCAGGTAGCTCGTGTGCAGGCGCGCGCCCACGGTCTGCTGGACCTGCCGTTCGTCGAGTTCCTCGCGCATTTGTTTCAGCTGCGGCGCGCACCGTGAGTCGGCGTACGTGAAGCACTCGGTCACGGGGTCACCCTTCGCGTCCACACCCACCAGGGAGGACGCGAAGGAGTCCAGGCCGACGCCGCGCACCTGCCCCGCGAGCTCCGTCCGGTCGCACACCACGTCCAGGATCTCGCGGATCTCGTCCACCACCTGGTCCGGGTCGATCACGGAGGTGCCGTCCGCCGCGGTGGTGAACGCGTGGGGGATCTTGTGGCGGTACCCGCGCACGGGTGTCCCGGTGGCGTCATGCACGGAGCCGCGCGTGGCGGTGGAGCCGATGTCCAGGGTCATCACCAGGGGGTCCTGCGCCCGGTCCAGTTCCACGGCGAAGTCCACGCCGTCGTCCAGGCACGGTGTGTTCTTGTGCTTGCCCATCTGCGTCTTGCTCCCTCGCGGTTGTGCCGTCCTCCCAGTCTAGGGACGGGCCCGGTGCGCGCTCGGCGGACGACGGCGCCGGGGTCCGGGGCGCGCGGGACGGACGGCGGCGTCGTCGTCCTCTCGTCCCGAATGGTGAGACGGCTGTCTGCTATGTGAAAACTGTGTCGGGGTCACGCGTATCCTTGAGGGAACACTTTTTGCCGGGAGAACGGCGCATTTCGCGCCGTCCACATCCCGGTCCAGCCTTCGGGAAGGGGTCACAGTGCCGCAGCTACGTTCAGCAACGTCCACCACCGGTCGGAACATGGCGGGTGCCCGCGCCCTCTGGCGCGCCACCGGCATGGGCAGCGAAGACTTCGGCAAGCCGATCATCGCGATCGCGAACTCCTTCACGCAATTCGTCCCCGGCCACGTGCACCTGAAGAACATGGGGGAGCTCGTGGCCTCCGCGGTGCGCGAGGCCGGAGGCGTGGCCAAGGAGTTCAACACCATCGCCGTGGACGACGGCATCGCCATGGGCCACGACGGCATGCTGTACTCCCTGCCCTCCCGGGACATCATCGCCGACTCCGTGGAGTACATGGTCAACGCGCACTGCGCGGACGCCCTGGTGTGCATCTCCAACTGCGACAAGATCACCCCCGGCATGCTCATGGCCGCGCTGCGCCTGAACATCCCCGTGGTCTTCGTCTCCGGCGGCCCCATGGAATCCGGCGAGGGCGTGGAGGGCGTGGTGGAGCACCGCGTGGACCTCGTGGACGCCATGGCCCTGGCCGTGGACGAGTCCGTCACGGACGCGCAGCTGGCCCAGATCGAGGAGAACGCGTGCCCCACGTGCGGTTCGTGCTCCGGGATGTTCACCGCCAACTCCATGAACTGCCTGACCGAGGCGCTGGGTCTGTCCCTGCCCGGCAACGGCACCACGCTGGCTACGCACGTGAACCGCAAGCGGTTGTTCCTGGAGGCCGGGCGGCGGATCGTGGAATCCGCCAAGCGTTATTACGAGCACGACGACGACTCCGTGCTGCCCCGCAACATCGCCACCAAGGCAGCGTTCCGTAACGCCATGGCCCTGGACATCGCCATGGGTGGCTCCACCAACACGGTGCTGCACATCCTGGCCGCCGCGCAGGAAGCCGAGGTGGACTTCAATCTCTCGGACATCGACGCGCTGTCCCGGAAGGTCCCGTGCCTGGCCAAGGTGGCGCCGAACTCCACCAAGTATCACATCGAGCACGTCCACCGGGCGGGCGGCATCCCCGCGATCCTGGGTGAACTGCGGCGCGGCGGGCTGCTGAACGAGGACGTCCACACCGTCCACTCGCAGACCATGGGCGAGTGGCTGGACGAGTGGGACATCCGCTCGGGCAAGGCATCCGACGCCGCCAAGGAGTTCTTCCTGGCGGCACCGGGCGGCGTGCGCACCACCCAGGCGTTCTCGCAGGCCAACGAGTACGAGGACCACGACGTGGACGCCGCCGAGGGCTGCATCCGCTCCGTGGAGCACGCCTACACCAAGGAGGGTGGGCTCTGCGTGCTGTTCGGCAACATCGCCGAGGACGGCGCGGTGATCAAGACCGCCGGGATCGACCCCGACCTGTTCCACTTCACCGGCCGGGCCTTCGTGGTGGAGTCCCAGGACGAGGCCGTGCACGAGATCCTCTCCAAGAACGTGAAGGAGGGGGACATCGTCGTCATCGCCTACGAGGGACCCAAGGGCGGACCGGGCATGCAGGAGATGCTGTACCCCACGAGCTACCTCAAGGGCCTGGGGCTCGGCAAGAAGTGCGCGCTCATCACGGACGGCCGCTTCTCCGGGGGCACCTCCGGGATCTCGATCGGCCACATCTCCCCGGAGGCAGCGGCCGGCGGTGCCGTGGGTCTCATCGAGCACGGTGACGAGATCGAGATCGACGTGGAGAACCGCGTGCTGCGGGTCAACGTGGACGACGCCGAGCTCGCGCGCCGTCGCCAGGAGAAGGGTGACGCCCCCTGGAAGCCCACCAAGCCGCGTGAACGTCGCGTGTCCAAGGCGCTGCGGGCGTACGCTTCCATGGTGACCTCCGCGGACAAGGGCGCAGTGCGCGTCGTGGAGGACTGAGGACGGTCCCACCCGGGCGGTCAGGACGAAGGGAACAGATATGTCCCAGAACGGCCCGCGGTTGACCGAGGTCCAGGAGAAACACGTCCTGCAGCGGCGCTTCGAGGACGAGACGGCGGGGTTCCACAAGGGGCTGGGCGCTCGCCAGTTGCAGATGATCGCGATCGGCAGCGCGATCGGGACCGGGCTGTTCCTGGGCGCCGGTGGCCGGTTGGAGCAGGCCGGTCCGTCCCTGTTCCTGCTGTACGCGGTGTGCGGTTTCTTCGCCTACCTGATCCTGCGCTCACTGGGCGAACTCGTGGTGCACCGGCCGTCCTCCGGCTCGTTCGTCTCCTACGCCCGTGAGTTCTACGGCGAGAAGGCCGCGTATGTCTCCGGGTGGTTGTATTGGCTGAACTGGGCCATGACGGCGGTCGCGGACGCCACGGCCATCGCGATCTACATCAAGTGGTTCGGTCAGTACAGCGCGTTCGTGGCGGGGATCCCGCAGTGGATCCTCGCGTTGATCGTGGTGGTCCTAGTGGTGTTGCTGAACCTGGTCTCGGTCAAGGTGTTCGGCGAGCTGGAGTTCTGGTTCTCCCTGATCAAGGTCCTGGCCCTGGTGGTCTTCCTGGTCATCGGCACGTTCTTCGTGCTGTTCGGCACGCCCACCGGTTCCGAGGTGGGGTTCTCCCTGATCCGGGACAGCGGGGGCCTCTTCCCGTCCGGCGTGCTGCCGGCACTCATCGTGGTGCAGGGTGTGGTGTTCGCGTACGCCGGCATCGAGCTCGTGGGCACCACGTCCGGGGAGACCCGCAACGCGGAGAAGGTCATCCCCCGGGCCATCAACACGGTGATCCTGCGGATCGCGGTGTTCTACGTGGGCTCCGTCCTGCTGTTGTGCCTGCTGTTGCCCTACACCGCCTACAGCGCCACCGAGAGCCCGTTCGTCACGTTCTTCTCGTCCATTGGCGTGGACGCGGCGGGGCCCATCATGCAGCTCGTGGTGATCACCGCGGCGCTGTCCTCGCTCAACGCAGGCCTCTATTCCACCGGGCGCATCGTCCATTCCATGGCGCAGGCCGGTTCCGCCCCGAGGTTCACGGGCAAGCTGTCCGCGTCCGGCGTGCCCTACGGCGGCATCCTGTTGACCGCCGGGGTGGCCGTGCTCGGCGTGGGGCTGAACTTCGTGGTCCCGGAGCAGGCGTTCGAGATCGTGCTGAACCTCGCGGCACTGGGCACCATGGCGGGCTGGGCCGCGATCTCGCTGTCCCACCAGCGATACGTCTCCCTGGCGCGGAAGGGCTTCTACAACCGCCCGAGCTACCGGGCGCCGCTGGCGCCGTTCACCAACTGGCTGACCATGTTCTTCCTCGCGGGGGTCCTTGTGCTGATGGCCGTGGACTACCCCGTGGGCACCTTCACCCTGGCGTCCTCCCTGGTGCTGATCCCGATCCTGGTGATCGGGTGGTTCATGGTGCGGGGCAGGGTGCGCGAGATCGCCGCCGAACGCGAGGGCTTCACGGGGGCGTTCCCGGTGCTCGCGGAGCGGCCCGCGGTGGGCGCGTTCCGCCCGGTGGGCCGGGAGAACTCCACGGGTTCCGGGTCCACCACGTCCACGGCATCCCTGCATCGGGCCCCGGGGCCGGGTTCCACCGCCGGTGCCCCGACGCCGCCCCCGGGACACCAGGGTCCGGGGCACCAGGGCCCGGACACGTCCCGCTGACACCCGCACGGGGCCCTGTTTCCGCTACTGTGACCTAGATCAGTGCAACAGCACACATCAGTCACCCGGTTCCCCGCTGCCCATCGCGCAGCGGCCGGAACCGTCTTGAGGCAGAATTCCGGGGAATCACATGGATGCGTTGACAGAACTCGTGGGAACGCTGGGCGGTTACATCTGGTACGTCGTCTTCGCGATCCTGATCGGTGTGGGGTTGTACCTGACCATCCGTACCAAGGCCATTCAGCTGCGCGGGATCCCCGAGATGTTCAGGGTGCTCACCGATCCGCCCGGTGACGCCGAGAACGGCCGGAAGGGCATCTCCTCGTTCCGCGCGTTCACGGTCTCCGCGGCCGCTCGCGTGGGCACGGGCAACATCGCCGGTGTGGCCATCGCCATCAGCCTGGGTGGGCCCGGTGCGGTGTTCTGGATGTGGGTCATCGCCGCGATCGGCGCGGCCAGCGCGTTCGTGGAGTCCCTGCTGGGGCAGCTGTACAAGGTCAAGACTGGCGACGGCTACGTTGGCGGTCCCGCGTACTACATGGAGCGCGGGCTCAACAAGCGCTGGATGGGTCTGCTGTTCGCGGTCATCATCACCGTGACCTACGGTTTCGTGTTCAACTCCGTGCAGTCCAATTCCATCGTGGACGCCGTGAGCGGGTCCTTCGACGTGGACATCACCAACGGCCAGGGCATGTGGATGCGCGTGGTCCTGGGTCTCGCGCTCGTGGTCATCACCGCGGCCGTGATCTTCGGCGGCATCCGCTCCATCTCCTCCGTGACGCAGATCCTGGTCCCCGTCATGGCCGTGCTGTACCTGGTCCTGGGGCTGCTCGTGATGGTCCTGAACATCACCGCGGTCCCCGGCATGCTGCTCATGATCGTGGAGGGCGCGTTCGGCATCCGCGAGTTCGTCACGGGCAGCGTGCTCGGTGTGATCATCCAGGGTATGAAGCGCGGTCTGTTCTCCAACGAGGCCGGCATGGGTTCCGCGCCCAACGCCGGTGCGACCGCCTCCATTTCCCACCCGGCCAAGCAGGGTTTCGTGCAGTCCCTGGGGGTGTTCTTCGACACCATGCTCGTGTGCTCGATCACCGCGTTCATCGTGCTGCTCTCCAACCCCACGTTCGGCGACGAGCGCCAGGGTGCCTCCCTCACGCAGAGCGCCCTGGGCATGCAGCTGGGTGACTGGGCCGTGCACTTCCTGACCGTGGCGATCTTCCTGTTCGCGTGGTCCTCGGTGATCGGCAACTACTACTACGGCGAGTCCAACATCCGCTTCATGACCAAGTCCCGTGCGGCCATGAACATCTACCGCTTCGCCGTGCTCGTGTGCGTGTTCCTGGGTGCCATGCTCGCGCTGGACCTCGTGTGGTCTCTCGCGGACCTGTTCATGGCTTTCATGGCCACGCTGAACCTCATCGCGCTGTGCATGCTCGCGGGTGTCGCCGCCAAGGTGCTGGCCAACTACATGGAACAGCGCAAGGCCGGGGTGGAGCCCGTGTTCAAGGCCGGGGACGTCCCCGGGATCACCGGTCTCTCCGCCTGGGACGGCACGGACACCGTCACACTCCCCGTGTTCTGGGAACAGCGCGCCAACCAGAAGAACGGGGCGCGCCGCTGAGCAACCCGTACGCGGCGTCGTCGTCCCCGGCTCTTTGCAGGGGCGACGACGCCGCTGTCGTTCCCGCGCACGCACGTCACCGTGCGTGGCGGGCGCGCGGACGACGCCGCTCGCGGGGACCGCTCGACGGCTGCGCTCAGCGGCGCTCGGGCGAGGGGATCGGGGAGTCGCCCGAGCCGTCCGCGAGATCCTGCTGGACCTGGGTGTCGATCGCGCCGGTGAGGGCGTCGTCGTCCGCGGGGGAATCGTGGGTCGCGTCCCGGAGCTGGTGCTCGTTGAACTCGGAGAACTCCTTGTCCTGCGCGCGACGCTTGGTCAGCAGGGCGCGGATCCGGTTGCGGCGCCCGGCCTCCACGCTGATGTCCTCGCGGTGACGGAACCACCACCACAGCATGACGACCACCAGGACCATGCCCACGTACCCGATGATCGGGTAGACCACGCTCATCAGGGTGCCGAAGCCCGCAAGGCTCACCACGTAACCCACCGCGCACAGGCCCAGGAAGATCGGGACGTAGCGGTGGCGGTGGTTCACGGTGACCCGGCGACCCAGGGCGTAGAACATGCTGATGGTCGTGTTGTAAATCATCACGAACGTCACCACAACCATCCCGAGTGCGGCCCACGGGTGCATGGTTTGGAAGAGCTGGAGCATGGGCACCTCGGAGCCGCCCACGGCATCGAAGTTCACGAGTAGGGCGAAGGCGTTCATGGCCAGCAGAACGGTGTAGACCACGCCGCCCAGCAGCCCGCCCCAGCCGGCATCGCGCGGGTTGAGGGCGTTGCCGCCGATTACCAGGGACATGGACACGCCCAGCATCAGGGCCATGCACGTGTAGTTGATCGCGGACAGCCACCACGGGCTCACGGGGGAGTCCGCCTGCACCGCGAGCTCGTGCAGCGATCCGAGATCCACGGGAAGCTTGGTCAGGGTGTAGCCGAAAGCCACGATCACGGCCACGAAGATCGCCGGGGTGACCGCCGAGATGATGTTGGTGACCTTGTTGACGTTGAGCAGCCCCGTGACCATCACGAGCACCACCATGATGGCCGAACCGATCCATGCGGGCAGCCCGAACTGTTGTTCCAGTGTGGAACCCGCACCGGCGAGCATCACGATGCCCATGGCCAGCAGGGTCAGGCTCACCGCGATGTCCAGGAACCGGGACACCACGGGAGAGGACACGGACCGGAAGACCCGGCGGTGTTCGTCCGCCAGGAAGTAGCTGCCGATGTGGATGATCACGGCACCCGCGGCGATCATCAGGATCCCCGAGACCACCGAGCCGGCCAGCCCCCAGACACCGAACGAGATGAAGTACTGGATGACTTCTTGACCGGTGGCGAAACCGGCACCCACCAGCAGGCCCACGAAGGCCAGGGTGACTTGCAGGGTTTTCTTGGCGGACACGGGAGCAACTCCTCGGGGGTCGGACGGTTCTCATGTGGCTCGGATCACATCCTGGGCCTTCTCCACCGGTCAAGCATAGGGAGTGGGCTCCTCCGCGCCACGGGACAGCGTCCGGCCTGCGACGTGATGTTGCCGACACCTCCCGATCTCAGGCCAGGACCTGGCGCTTCGAGGAGATCACTCCGGTGTTGAACCCGGCCAGGTGGAGACCGCCGTGGAAGCGCGCGTGCTCGATCTTCACGCACTGGTCCATCACCACGTCCAGCCCGGCGTCCTCTGCGATGGCCGCCGCTTCCTCGTTCCACGAGCCCAGCTGCAGCCACAGGGTCTTGGCGCCCACGGCCACGGCCTCCCGTGCCACGCCGGGCAGGTCCGCGTCCTTGCGGAACACGTCCACGAGGTCCGGGACCTCGGGCAGCTCCGCAAGCGACGGGTAGACCTTCTGGCCCAGCACCTCGTCCAGCGCGGGGTTCACGAAGTACACGCGGTACGGGCTCGACGACTGCAGGTACGTGGCCACGAAGTAGCTCGCGCGGGACGGCTTGTCGGACATTCCCACGATCGCGATCGAGCGCGTGCCCCGCAGGATGCCGAGCCGTTCGGGGGCGCTGGGGCCCACCCAGGTGCGTTGCGTGCTCATGCCTGTTCTCCTTCGGCTCCGGGCAGCGCGCAGGCCGCCGCACTGTTGTCCTGGTCCAGGGTGGTGCGCGCCGCGTCCGTGAGCGCGGCGGAGGGGGCGACGACGCCGCCGTCCCGGTTCCTACCGCTGGCTGCGCTCAGTGCCTGGTCCAGGTCCCACAGGATGTCCGCGGCGTCCTCGAGACCCACGGAGATCCGGATCAGGTCCTCCTTGACCCCGCCCGCGGCGAGCTGTTCGGAGCTCAACTGCTGGTGGGTCGTGGATGCGGGGTGCAGCACAAGGGTGCGGGCGTCCCCGATGTTGGCCAGGTGTGAGGCCAGTTGCAGGCTCCCGATGAATCGGGCGCCCACCTCACGGCCGCTCAACTCGTCCGTGCCGGCCACACCGAAGGCGAAGACGGATCCGATGCCGTGGGGCAGGTACTTCTGCGCGCGTTCGTGGTGGGGGTGGCCCTCGAGTCCCGCGTAATTGACGTAGGAGATGCGTGGATCCGTGGCGAGCCACTGCACGACCTCCTGCGCGTTGGCCACGTGGGCGTCCATGCGCTGGGGGAGGGTCTCCACACCCTGCAGCAGGTTCCACGCGGCCTGCGGGGTCAAGGACGGCCCGATGTCCCGCAGCTGCTCCGAACGCAGTTTGGTCAGGAACCCGTACTCACCGAAGTTCCCCCACCACGTCACGTTGTTGTAGGAGGGAACCGGTTCGGTCATGGCCGGGAACTTCCCGTTGCCCCAGTCGAAGCGGCCGGATTCGACCACCACGCCACCCAGGGTGTTGCCGTGCCCGCCCAGGAACTTGGTGATCGAGTGGATCACGATGTCCGCGCCGTGCTCGAACGGGCGGCACAGGTACGGGGTGTTGAGCGTCGCGTCCACGATCAGCGGGACACCCGCCTCGTGGGCCACCGCGGCGAGCCCCTCCAGATCGGCGATCTCACCGGAGGGATTGGCCACGAGCTCTGTGTACACGGCCTTGGTGTGCTCGGTGATCGCAGCCTTGTAGTCCGCCGGGTCGGTCCCGGGGACGAAGGTGGTCTCCACACCGAAGCGACGCAGGGTCACGTCCAGCTGGGTGACCGTTCCGCCGTAGAGCTGGGACGAGGCCACCACGTGGTCACCCTGGCCACACAGCGCGGCGAACGTGATGAACTCAGCGGCCATCCCGGAGGACGTGGCGACCGCCCCGATCCCGCCCTCGAGGGAGGCGATGCGCTCTTCCAGGGCCGCCACGGTGGGGTTGCCGATGCGCGAGTAAATGTTGCCGTACTTCTGCAGCGCGAACAGGTTGGCGGCGTCGTCGGCGTCCTTGAAGACGAACGAGCTGGTCTGGTAGATGGGCACGGAGCGGGCGCCGTGCTCGGCGTCCGGGGTGCCGCCGGCGTGCAGGGCGCGGGTGCGGAAACCGAACTGGTGCTCGGCCATGGATGTCCTCCTCGTCGGCCGGGTACGGCTCCCGTCCGACAGCTGCCCGGGGCCGCGCAGCACTCCATCGGTCCTGGCGGTAGCACCGTGCAGTTGGCCGAGCACTGCGGGTTGCTGCGGCGTCATGGATCCAGGTCTCTCGGCCGCTCGGGATGGTGCGCCTATTGTGTCGCGCGCGTGGGTGACGAGTTGAGCCCCCGATAGTGGTGTAGCGCGGTGGTCTTGCTCGTCGTTGCCGACGAGAGCGCGGCCACCGTG